>CAZSUK010000038.1:0-5850 GCA_964609355.1 uncultured Acidobacteriaceae bacterium
GAGCTGCCGAAGCCCGTGAAGTCGAAGCCGGATACCTCGGGGGAGGAGCGCTGACGTCATGGCATGCATAGAAGCACGCGGTCTCCGTAAGGCATTCGGAACAACGATTGCGCTGGACGGCATCGATATGCGCGTCGAAGAAGGCCGCATCCTGGGACTGATCGGTCCAAACGGCGCAGGCAAGACTACCGCGCTCCACGCAATTCTCGGCCTCACTCCATATCAGGGAGAACTGAGAGTGCTCGGGCGTGACCCCTGGGCCGAGCGCGATCAACTCATGCGCGACGTCTGTTTCATCGCCGACGTTGCCGTGCTGCCGCGCTGGATCAAGGTCTCGCAGGCGCTCGACTATGTCGCCGGCGTGCATCCGCGGTTCGATCGCGCCAAGGCGGAGGCTCTTCTAGCGAAGACCACCATCCGGCGCAGTAGCAGGGTGCGGGAATTGTCCAAGGGGATGGTGACTCAACTGCACCTCGCTCTGGTCATGGCGATTGACGCGAGATTGCTGGTGCTGGACGAGCCGACGTTGGGTTTGGACATCCTGTATCGCAAGCAGTTCTACGATTCGCTGCTGAATGACTACTTTGACCGTAACCGCACCATCGTGGTGGCGACACATCAGGTGGAAGAGGTGCAACACGTCCTCACCGATCTCATGTTCATCGACCGCGGCCGCATCGTGTTCGAGTGCAGTATGGAAGAACTGGAGTCGCGCTATCTGGAAGTGACAGTGCATCCCGAGAAGGTCGCGGCGGCGCGGGCGCTCAAGCCGATGCACGAACGCCAGGCGATTGGTCGCAGCATTTTGCTGTTCGATCTGATGACACTGGATAAAAACAAAGTTGACGGTCAGCCACCCGCCGGGCTTCTTTCCGACTTCGGCGAAGTGCGCACGCCCGGCATCGCCGACTTGTTCGTTGCCGTGATGGGCAATCAAGGTGTTGTCACCCAAGGTGTCGCAAACCAAAGTGTCGTAAATCATGTTTTGTAACTAGGGAGCGGGTCAATGAGTACTCAATCCAACGCGACGTCCGAATCCTTCCAATCGAAAAGCGCAGCGCCGGCAGTCATTCCCTCGACTCGAGTCTTTTACTGGTCGGTGCGACGCGAATTGTGGGAGTACCGATCCATCTATCTCGCACCTCTGGCGGTTGCCGGAGTCGCTCTTGTCGCCTTCTGTCTCAGTTCATTTGTGGGCATCTGGGAGGCGCCTCTGAGGCTCAATCAGGCGCATGCTCAAGCGCCATTCGACATGGCAGCAGGCCTGATGATGCTTACCGGCATCGTCGTAAGTGTGTTTTATTGTCTGGACGCGCTGCACGGCGAGCGCCGCGATCGCAGCATTCTTTTCTGGAAGTCGCTGCCGGTGTCCGATGCGACCACCGTGCTTGCGAAAGCGAGCATCCCGCTGGTTATTTTGCCACTGCTGATTGTTGCGATCGCCCTCGCCATGCACTGGATCATGCTGCTGATCAGCAGCGCGGTCGTGCTCGCAAGCGGTGGGAGCGTTTCGGCTTTGTGGACGAGCTCATCATTCTTGCGGACATCATGGCTGCTGCTCTACCACGTTCTCACCGCCCACACGCTCTGGCCGGCGCCGGTTTATTGCTGGCTGCTGCTGGTATCCGGATGGGCTCGCAGGGCGACATTTCTATGGGCGGCCTTACCAGTGATCGCGATTGGCGGGGTCGAACAGATTGTCTTCCACACCTGGCATTTCGCTGTCCTGGTGGGGGGCCGATTGATAGGGGCCGTACCGACTGTCGCGTCGAAATCACGAGATATGCTCCCAACCGATCCAATGACACATATCATGCCGGGTAGTTTCCTGAGCAGCCCGGGTCTGTGGATCGGCCTGGCATTCGCCGCCGTCTTCCTGGCGGCAGCCGTGCGGCTGCGCCGCTATCGGGAACCGATCTGAGTCGCAGCGCTCTTGATGCGGGGAGCAGGCCAGCAGAGATGCGCGTCACTGTTCTGAAACGAACCTCTCAGATGCCAGCGTACCAGGCATAGCCTCCTTCTGGAGACGCCGAGCCCAGACCCTTGCCAAAGGTTTTCAGATTGTCAGTTAGCGTCATGTGAGTGACGAATTTCACGCTCTTATAGCCGATCTGGCGGGGAACCCTGAGGCGAAGCGGGCCGCCGTTGCCCACGGAGAGTGCATCGCCATTCATCCCATAGACGAGAAAAGTCTGCGGATGCAATGCATCGGCCATATCGATGCTATCCCACCAGTCGCGCTCGATCGAGAAATAGACAACGTATCTAGCTTGCGGGTGGACCTCCACGGCTTGCAGGATTTGGGAGAGAGGCACGCCGATCCATTCGGCAATATACGACCAGCCCTCTTCGCACTGCAGCATCGTGATCTGGCTGTGGGCCGGATAACTCTTAAGCTGGTCCAGCGAAAACGTAGCGGGCCGCGCCACCATGCCGTTGACCGAGAGCCGCCACTCAGCGAACCCTCCGGCCTGAAGGCGCTTGAACTCGTCACTCGGGGGCGCCATTTCGTTGGGGAACGGAGGCTTCGAAATCTGGCTCCGAGAGAACTCACGCGCTAGCGAGTGCCTGGTCAGCAGCCGCTGCGAAGCATAAGTCAGGGTTTCGCCGAGGCCCCAGATGCCGCCGTGGTCGGGAGGGATCAGTCCAAATTTTTGCGCCAGTTCCGCCGCCACACCCAGTGCGGCCACACCGGCCGCGGCCGTGAGTCCGGCGGTGATCAGTTTGCGACGTGACAGTTTATTGCTTGACGGTTCGATGCGCGGCGATTCGGTGTGTGAAGGTTCAACGCGTGAAGGTTCGACGCGCGAAGGCTCGCTCATATGCGCTCCGTGTGTCCGGCTGCACGAGGTGTAGCGGCGCGGCCCGTGATCATCGCCCGCATCCGCCTCCAGAATCCGGCGAGAAAAATCATAACAACGTGAACCAGGACGAAGAGCACGAGAGCCAGGGAGACAAAGAAGTGAAGCGTGCGCGCCGATTGCTGTCCGCCGAGCACATTAACGGTCGCCGGAAACGCAGAGACGAAGGCGGGAGACATCGCCAGGCCCGTCCAGATGACCAGAGGGAAAAGAACGAAGATCACGAACAGATAGCTGAGGCGCTGCAGCACGTTGTACGACCAGGCGTCTGCCTCGCTCGGCCGCTCGAAGCGCAAATGGCTGGTGATCGCAGTCCAGAAAGAACGCCGCGACAGATCGGTCTTCTCCGGAAGCAAGTTTTTCCGAAAATGTCCAGAAACCAACCCGAAGATTACATACAGTAAGCCGGTGAATACCACCACCCAGGCAGCCTGAAAGTGAAGATACCGGCTCCAGCCGTTCTGGTCCGGCAGCACGTACCCATAGCCGGTCGGCACCAGCGCCCTCGATGCTGGGATCGGCAACTTGAACAACGGTGTGGTCAAATTGTTGCCGGTTTCACCCCAATAGAAGCGAGGGTGAGAGATCACAATTTCAACTCCGGTGACGAGCAAGGCAAGAAAGCACAGAGTGGTAATCCAGTGAGTGATACGGACGAGTGCAGAGTGTCGCGGATGAGCGGTCGCAGCCGGGACGGACGCGGCAGAACTCGGGGCGCAGGTGGGCAGGGGCACTTGCGCGGATTCGATTCTCGCCATTCCCAGCCTCCGTTGTCGTCGCGGCTTTCTTTGCCTGGATGTGCGCCATATTACCATGCAGCAGGCGCTGAAACGGATAGTGCTGGAGTGCCTTGCTTCTGGCGCATGCTGCGAACGCTGCATTCAAAAATCATATTGCTTGTGCCGAACCTAATCTAGACCGCAATCACCCCTTCACAAACGAGGCAGCTTGACCTGCAGCTTCGCGCGGGTTCGGGCACGATGGCGTTGCGCCTGCTGTCTTTTGAGGGGCGCATGCCTACGCACACCACCGCGTCCGTTGTCCCCCTGTCGAAAAGTCAGGCCATGCCGGATGAAGGAGAAATTTCATTTGCGATCGACAATTCGATTTCAGCTGTTCGGTTTGACCGCGACGGGACTGGAGTTTTTGGCAGCCGTGGGTGCGACTGGCTCTGTAGGTATCACCGCAGTCGAGAAGTCAGCGGCCGAGGTATCCGCGACCGCAGCGGCGATTCGTAAATACGTTCGGCGACCGTGAATGCGGAGCGAGGCGTATAATCCTGCGAGATTTACCGGAGGTGCCGAAATGGCCAACACGAAGCAATTCACAATCACCGTTGCGAATCAACCGGGAGCGCTCGCGAAGATCGCAAAGACATTGGGGAACGCGAAGCTGAACATTCTGGCTTTGTTGGGTACCGCACAGGGAAGGAACGGCACAATTGAACTCGTGGTGGAGGATGCGCGGCGCGCGAAAAAGACGCTCGACGCGGCTGGGCTGAGCTACCAGGAAACCGCCGCGGAGGAAATTGAATTGCAAAACAAGCCCGGCGCATTGGCGCTGCAGTTGGACAAACTTGCGGCGAAAGGCGTGAATCTGAATTCGGTCTGCGCTACGGCCGCGAAGGGCGGCAAAAAGGCGACTCTGATTTACACCGTAGAGGCCGCGGCGAAAGCAAAAGCTGCGACGGCGTAGATTCTAATACCGGTGTGAATTGAATTTCGTATGTTGCGTTTACAAATGAGACTTGTCCGGCGACGGAACGTTGGCGCCGGAGAGCAGGGCGCTGTCGGTGTAGCCGGGCTTTAAGATGATGTAGCTTTGTTCGCGGAGCTCGGCCAGATAATCGCGTATCAGGGGCTGCATTTTCTGGGCGTGGAGAATGTTGCGGATGTCGGGTTCCACTTTTTCCAGGGGCTGCAATCCCGCCTGCAGGTGATCTTCAACTTTCAGGATTTCGAAGCCGGTGCGAGTCTGGATCACTTCGCTGATCTCACCTTTACTCATTTGGAACACGATTGCTTCGAGTTGCGGCGCCAGTTCTCCTTTTTTGAAGGTGCCCAGGCCGCCGCCGTTTTTCGCGGTGCTGCCTTCGGAATAAAGACTGGCGACCTGGTTGAAATTGTCGCCGTTGAGAACGCTGGTGCGCAGGCCTTCGGCTTTGTTGCGCACGGCAGCTAATTCCTCGGGACTTTTACCGTCCGTGCTCAGTGAAATTTCAGACAGCACTACGCGCTCGGGCAGCGTAAATTCCTGTGGATGCGCAGCGTAGTATTGCTTCACTTCGTCGGCGGAAATATCCAGGTGGGAACCGACTTCGCGGCGCACGATCTCCTTCTGTAGCAGTCCGTTGCGAATGGTGGTCTTGTAATCTTCCCAGCTCAGGCCGGAAGCTTCGACGCCTTTCTGCAGATCTGCGATGGTGGCGAGGCCGTTCTGCTGGCGGACTTCGTCGAGGCGCTTGGTGAGGTCGGATTCGACGCTCACGCCCATATCTTTGGCGCGCTGTACCATGAGCGATTGATCGATCATGCCGCGCAGCAGATCTTTTTGCTGTTCTTTGAACTGCGCGTCGATCTGATCTTGCGGGCAGCCCTGACAATCGCGCGCTGCTTCGTCGCGCAATTGCTGTTCGGCTTTCTGATAATCGGAGAGCGTAATGACGTCGTTGTTGACGCGTGCGACGATGTCAGCGTCCGTTGCGGGTTTGGCTTGCGCGCAGACGCTCGGTGCGGGCAGCGCGACGAGCGACGCCAAGGCGACGAGGATGAAACTCAACGTTACTCTCAAGGATGCGACCTGTGCGTGACTGCCATTATTCATGGTGTGCGTCGCCATAAGATTTGCACACCACGATTGTAGCCGGAATTTGAGATTTAGACGTATGGACCTTCACAAATCTATGACGACATCGCTTGTTGGCTGTGAGCAGCAGACGAGAACCACATAGCGGCGGGGGCAGACGGACTTTCTCCAAGCGTGTTTGACC
>CAZSUK010000039.1:0-16628 GCA_964609355.1 uncultured Acidobacteriaceae bacterium
TGCTGCAGTTTGCCGCGCGAGCCTACCGGCGGCCACTTACCGATGCGGAACGGGCTGATCTGCTCGCCTACTATCACCAGGCACGAACGCAAAATCAGTTATCCCACGAAGAGGCTCTTCGCGACGCGCTCACCAGCGTGCTGATGGAGCCGGACTTCCTCTACCGGCTGGATATATCCAATGGCCTCATGGCCTCAACTTCGGCAGCCCGCTCCCATGCCGCCGTCGTTCCTGCCTCAACCGCCATCCCCGCAGAGCCCTTATCCAGCTATGCCCTGGCGAGCCGCTTGAGCTACTTCCTCTGGGCCAGCATGCCCGATGAAGAATTGTTGCGCCACGCGGCAGCCAACGACCTGCAAAAGCCGGCGGTCCTGCTGGCCCAGGCTCGCCGCATGATGAAAGATTCCCGCGTGAGCGGCCTGGCCACGGAGTTCACTGGAAACTGGCTCGCCTTCCGTCTCTTTGAAACCAACAACGCGGTCGATCGTCAGCGCTTCCCCCAGTTCAACAACGATCT
This sequence comes from uncultured Acidobacteriaceae bacterium, assembly GCA_964609355.1. Classification (GTDB taxonomy): domain Bacteria; phylum Acidobacteriota; class Terriglobia; order Terriglobales; family Acidobacteriaceae; genus PALSA-350. The sequence goes on from CAZSUK010000039.1 coordinate 518, forward strand.
GCGCGAAGCCATGTTCCAGGAACCCATCCGCTACGTCGAAGACACCATTCAGAACAATCGTTCCGTGCTCGACCTTATCTATGGCAATTACACCTTCGTGAACCCGGTGCTGGCCAAGCACTACGGCGTCCCGGGCATCGAGGGCGACTCCGACCACTGGGTGCGCGTTGACAATGCCGGCCAATATGGCAGGGGAGGTCTGCTGCCCATGTCGGTATTCATGACGCAGAACTCACCCGGACTCCGCACCAGCCCGGTGAAGCGTGGCAATTGGGTAGTGCAAAAGGTGTTAGGCATCCGCGTTCCTCCGCCGCCCCCGGTGGTTCCCGAGCTGCCGAGCGATGAGTCGAAGACCGATCTTCCCATCCGCCAAATGTTGGCCCAGCATCGGTCCAATCCCTTCTGCGCCGCCTGCCATCAACGCTTTGATTCGTTTGGCCTGGCCTACGAAGGCTATGGACCCATCGGCGATGTGCGCACCAAAGACCTGGCCGGACGTCCCGTCGATACCGCCGTCATCTATCCCGGCGACATCAACGGCGTTGGCTTTGAGGGTCTGCGCGATTTCATTCGCGATCACCGGCAAGACCAATTCCTCAACAACCTTTGCCGCAAGCTGCTCAGTTACTCGCTCAATCGCACGCTGCAACTCTCCGATGAAGCGTTGGTCGATACCATGCAGACCAATCTGGCCGCCCAAGGAGATCGCTTTGACACGATGGTCGAAACCATTGTCCTTAGCCCGCAGTTCCGGAACAAACGAATACCGGCGCCCCCGGCTCCGACTCAGATAGCATCTAGAAAGGGGAACTAGCATGTCGTGCGAGCGCGAAGAGCTTGGGGGTCCGATTTTCCCTAAGCATTCCCTGCACCGGGACACGCATTGGGGCTCCATCCCCGCGACAATCGCCGGGTGCCCCATATCTGCCTGCTTTTGGCAGATGTGGGATACCGCAGGTCTTCCCCTCAAGTCCGTCGCGGGCAGACAAATCTGTACGGGTGCCCCATGTTCGCACCAGCGTTGCCCGGATTTCCTGCTACGCAGGACTAGCCACGACCACGCATGCGGCTTTCCTCAAAGAATGCCGCACGAAGGTGCGCAACGCCAACAACTTCGACAGGAAATCCGGGATACGTGGGCCGAAAACGATGGGCGAAGCCCATCAAAGGCCTTTCGATTCGGACCCTGCCGTTTGTTCATTAGCACCGGTACGAAGCAAAGCGAAGTGAAGGAACTACTGTTCTTTTCACCGGGTACTCACACACACGCCGTAGGTAAACACTTGCGAAGACGTGCGGCTTTAGCCGCCGAGGGAGCAGCTTCATGTCGCGACTGACCAAAAAATTGACCCTTCCCATTTCCCGCCGCGCCGTACTCCGCGGGGCTGGTTGCACTGTGGCCTTGCCCTGGCTTGAGTCGCTGCACGCCTTAGCGGATGTGCCACCACCGTCCGCCTTCCCCAAGCGTTTTGGCATCGTCTTCCTGGGCAATGGCATTAACGAAGATCACTGGAGCGCCGAGGGCCAGGGCGCGGCCATGAAACTCTCGAAGACGCTGTCTCCCCTGGAGCCGCTCAAAGAAAAGATCAATGTGATCGACGGGCTCTACGTCCACGCGCTCACGGGGCAGGGAATTCATCCCGCCCAGACCGGCAGTCTTTTATCGGGCGCGCACATTTCGAAAGGCGCCATCATCCACTCCGGCATCAGCGTCGATCAGATGATTGCCAACCACGTCGGCGAAGAGACGCCGCAGTCGAGCATCGTGCTGGCCTGCGAGCAGCCCATGACCGGTTACCACGAGTCGAACTTTTCCCTGGCCTACAGTTCCCACCTCTCCTGGCAAAGTCCTGACTCGCCGGTCCCGGTAGAAGTGTACCCATCGCTCGCCTGGGACAACCTGTTTGACAACCGTGGCAGCCTGCAGAACCTCAGCATTCTCGACCGCGTCAAAGATCGCGCCCAGGATCTTTCCAAGTGCGTCAGTTCGAGCGACAAAGGCAAGCTCGATGAATACCTGACCAGCGTGCGCGAAGTGGAAAAGCGCGTCGAGGGCATGCGCAAAGACATGGTCGATGCCAACGACGCAGCCAAAGCCAAAAACACCGTCGCCGCCACCATGGACCGGCCGGCCAACGGACTGCCGGAAGACTTACGCGATCACGCGCGCCTGATGTGCGACATCATTGCCATTGCCTACCAAACCAATAAGACGCGGGTTGCGTCGTTGATCATCTCGCGCGATCTGTCGGCTATGTATTATCCCTTCCTCGATGTGAAGGAGGGCCACCATTCCGCCTCGCACAACAACAATTCGGATGGATACGAGCGCATCTCTCGTTTCCATGTCGAGCAGTACGCCTACCTGGCGACTAAGTTGGACAGCATGAAGGAAGGGAACGGCACGGTGCTTGATAACACCTGCCTGATGTTCCTATCCAACATGTGGATCGGCCGCAAACACGACAACTTCCGGCTGCCGCTGGTGCTGGCCGGCGGTCTTGGCGGGACGTTACAAACGGGACGTACGCTCGATTACCTCAAGGATAGCGAAGACAATCGTAAGATGTGCAGTTTGTACCTTTCACTGATGGATCGCTTCGGGGTGAAGTTGGAACAGTTTGGCGATTCGCAGACTCGGCTGGAACGGCTTTAATTAAAGCTCAAAATTCTTCGACTTAGGCAGTCCAGGGGGCCGCTTCAAACGGCGCTACCGCGTACTGCGCATCCCGAAGAGCGTATTCCAGCGGTTCATTGTGGAGAACCGCGTGCAGTGAAGGTTCTTTCACTTTTAGGGCAGGCTGGTGATTCGCTCCAGCTGTGAATCGTGACCGATCAGCAAACGTCAAACTCGTTAATCGCTAGGCTTCGATTTGGTCCCTGCCCTAATGGTTCACAGGTTGGCTTGAGCATCATTTGATGCGCGGTGTAAAGTTCGCTCAACAAGGGAAGCTTCAAATGTCCGGCCTTGGTTTCGGCCAGGGCTGATTTTTTGCGCGTCATGCCCGATAAATACAAACCGCCATTGCATTCAGCGTCACGATTGGCGAGACCTGTGCCCACGAAAAGAAGCCTGACCCCTCTATCAAGGTCAGGCGTAGAAAAGTTGGTATGCTGCTCTGTTGATACGTAGGCGCGATTGACTCGGTTCCCCGGACGCAAGCATCTGATTGAATAGCCATGGTGGAATGTGAGATTTGTGGGGCAGAAACCAATGAACAACCCGTCAGGATTGTGGATAGCAGGAAAGACCCAGACAAACGCACGAACAAGCCCCCACCACGCCGCTACGCTGTCGAAGTAATCCCCTTTGTATGTCCGAAATGTGGGCATGAGCAATATAGGCGAGTCTGAGGTCGGAAGCATCGTCCTGTCATCAGGTCATATACCTGGAGCACGGCACCCTAAAAATCGCTGCGTGAGGGTTGAAGTAGACGGAGAGTCCATCGCCCCCCGGCAGTGAACTCTCCGTCTCAGGCTGGAATCACCCGCTCCCAGTCTCAATGGACTAAGAGACAGTTGGCCTGAACAGAGTTGCTCGAAAACGACGCGTAACAGCAGGTACGAAAGGGCGTGACAGCAGGTACTAAAGGGCGTGACAGCGGGTACTAAAGTAATGGTAAGACATCAGAAGCGCTGGTCAAAGGAGGCATCCCATAGACCTGACCATCCCTTCGTCTGTTAACCGTTAAGACACTGAATACGATGTTGAGCAAAATTGACCAGTAAGCGGACGGGTGGGCGGAACAAACTTGCTTAGAAGAGTTGTCTGGCGACCTGGAGAAATCGGCGATTAATAGGGAGTGCCCGCTTTCTAAACATCGTTCGATTGGTTAGGCGAAAAGAGTACCAAGCACAGGTGGGATCATTTGGGTCCTCGTCTGCTACCGCTTTCATTCGCGCAACTTTGGGTGATGCTGCATCTCTTCGATGACTTCGGACGCCCAGTCCATATAGCGCCGCTGTTGCTCAGTGTTGCCTTGTCGGGCGAGGTAAATGAGGCTTGAGAGAAGTTCCAGGTTGTCCTGAAGCGGCCGAAGAGGGCCGGGAGTTTCAGAGGGATCCATTATTACTCCTGTTTGCTCCAGCGTTGGAGCAGTCCTCGTTCGGATGTCGTGGTCACTCTCGCCGTTGTGTGGCTCCTTGCGATTCTCGCGTCATTTGATGACATTTGGCGTCAAGTGCGGCTATATTGTTGGAATCCCCGGCTGTCGAACATCACGACAAGGAGCATTTCGCTATGCCTGCACGCCTGCTTTGCATAGGGGATGACGTCAACCACCTTGACATCCGTTGCGCGGTCCTTAGCCGCTCTGGATACGATGCTCAACCGGCTACCTTGTCTGAGGCTGAAATTTTTTTGCGGACGGAGCGTTTTGATCTTGTAGTGTTCTCGGCGTGGGTAGGCGAATGGGAGAAAGGCAAGATCCTTGCAGCAGCCGGCAAAACGCCAGTCCTTGTGTTGTCCGAACTGATCCTTGCTGACGATCTGCTGGCAAAAGTTGAGCGCCTGACTCAGGGCGTGTTTCAGCAAGATGCCCGATAAATACAAACCGCCTTACGCGTTCAGTGTCACGATTGGCGAGACATGCACCCGAAAGATGGTGACGTTTCTGGACCTGGCAGAGAAGCTGAAGATGCCAGTCGAAGATCTCATGCGGCAATGTAATGGGAAGATGGCGCCGACCAAAGCGCTTGTCAAAGGTCTGGTAAAAGAACCGGATATTGATGAGTCGTTCCTGAACCGCCTCGCTGATGAAGTGCGGAAGGATCTTGGTTCAAAGTAGACACGGCCATTGCGTGGCAAGTTACCGATAACCCGACTTTGCAGGCTCACAATGGAGCCGCAGTACCTCGCGCCAGGATTTTGGTTTGACCTTGCGCTTCTACAAGAATCATTCTACCTTCTCCTGTAGGAGTGAAAGGGGTAAGGATGGCCTCCCAAATTGATCTTCCACAAGGAACTCTGGACCTGCTTATCCTGCGCACGCTGGCCCTCGGGGCCCATCATGGTTGGGCTATTTCCGAGCGAGTACAGCAAGTCTCGAGCGACGTCCTGCGTATTCAACAGGGATCACTGTATCCGGCTCTGCATCGGCTCGAGCGACGCGGATGGATCAAGGCGCATTGGGGAACCTCAGAAAATAATCGTCGCGCCAAGTATTACGAGCTGACAAGGAGCGGGAATAAACAGCTCGACGTCGAGAGAGACAACTGGGAAAGGCTGACAGTCGCAGTCGCCCAGGTCTTGGAATCAGTTTAGGAGGCGGCCAATGCTTAGTGATCTACGGGTTCGTTTTCGTTCTCTCTTCCGGCGCACTGCCGTTTCTCATGAGATCCATCAAGAGCTGCAGTTCCATCTCGAACAGCAGCTGGAGAAATATCTCCAGGCCGGGTTGACAGGCGAGCAAGCCAGCCGCCGTCTCCGTTTGGAATTTGGTGGCTTGACCCAGGTTAAGGAAGATTGTCAGCAAGCCAGCGGCATCAACTTCATCGAGCACATCGGGCAGGATTTCAAGTACGCGATCCGAATGTTCGGTCGCAGACCCGGCTTCTCCACAGTGGTGATCATGACTTTGGCGCTTGGCATCGGTGCGAACACAGCCGTGTTTAGCATGATCAATGCGGTTCTGCTCAAAATGCTGCCGGTCAAGCATCCGGAGCAGCTTGTGCAACTCAGCAAAATCCAGCCGGTTGACGGCCCGAACGCTTATTTTTCGTATCCGGATGTCGAACAATTCCAACGGGAGACCCATGCATTCTCTGGGCTATTCGCTTTCGCTGATCTGGGCGGTGTGAATGTTGAAGTGAAAGGGAGCGGCGAAATAGCTAACGGGCAGGTTGTTTCCGGCAACTACTTTTCTACCCTTGGAGTTTCCGCCATCCTCGGGCGCATGATCTCTCCGGCGGACGATCGACTGACTGGCGAGAATGCCGTGGCCGTGGTCAGTTATAAGTATTGGCGTGAACGCCTGGGCGGTAGTCCTGGTGTGGTAGGCATGCAAATCGTCGTCAACAATTATCCCTTCAACGTCGTCGGGGTGACGCCGCCAGAGTTCTTTGGTCTGCAACCTGGCCGACCCATCGACATCTCCGTCCCGCTGAGGATGATCGCGCCGCTCCGTCCGGAATACGCCATGAAAGGGACTCCCTACTATGTATTGACATGGCCATCTCGCCGCGCGTTTTTGATTATGGGTCGACTGCGCCCCGGCGTGACGGCCGCCGCCGCAGCAGCTCGCATGGAGCCCTCGTTTCGAGACGCGATGAACGATGAGGCGATGGGCCTGCGAGGAACGCCGTTGGATTCCCCGCGAAACATCGAGAACCATCGCCAAGCCAAGCTGCGTCTGGATGCGGGTGGGCAAGGGATGGACGCTCTTCGCGAGCGGTTCTCGAAGCCACTGTGGATTCTGATGGCCGCCGTTCTGCTACTGCTACTGATTGCGTGCGCGAACGTGGCCACTCTACTGCTGGCGCGAGCCCAGTTTCGACAACACGAAATGGCTGCGCGGCTGGTATTGGGAGCGCGGAGGCTGCGCCTGATGCAACAACTGATCACGGAAGGCGTCGTACTGGCGCTGGCGGGAGGTGTACTCGGGATTGCTTTGGCATTCTGGGCTTGCGGATCGCTGATGGCTCTGATGAGGCATATGGGTACGCCGATCGTTTTGTCTGTGCGGCCGGACCTCAGGGTGTTGGGATTTACGTTGGCGATTTCAGTATTGACGGCAACCCTCTTTGGCCTGATTCCCGCCTGGCGTCTCGCGCGGACGGACATGCCGTCAGGACTCGTGCCGAACGTGCACGGCGCCGGCAGCAAGGGTGCGAGCCGATCTCACACCACAAAAACACTCATCGCCTTACAGGTGGCGGCGTCGCTGGTGTTGATGGTGGGTTCGGGGTTGCTGGTGCGCAGCCTGCAGAACCTGAAAAAGTTCTATCCCGGGTTTTGTACGGATGATGTTCTGCTGTTCGATGTCAATGCGCGGCTGCTTGGGTACACGGTTGCGCAGACAAATGCGGTATACCGCAGATTAATTGGTCAGATAGACGCACTTCCCGGAGTACGCAGAACGAGCTTTTCAACCGATGCGCCACTCTCGGGCGGCGTTGGCGAGACCATACCAACGATCGAGGGCTATCAACCGGCTTCTGGCAGCGCTCCTCCGATCGTCGGCCTGAATTCTCTGGGCCCTCACTACTTCGAAGCTCTTGAGACCCCGGTCCTGCTCGGCCGCGATTTTACAGGCGAGGATGGTGCCAGCGCACCCAAGGTGGCAATTATCAACAAGCGTATGGCGCACGACATCTTCGGCGGTACAAATCCGATAGGGAGACGCCTCAGCATACCGGCATTCGCTGGAGACAAGAGTTGGTATTCCATCGTTGGCGTCGTGGCCGATGCCAAAAGCGAGGATTTGCGCGGCTCAGTTAAACCCATGCTATATGTCCCTACGGAGCAGACTGTTGTACCCGGCGGCGTGACCTTTGAAGTGCGAACAGTGCGAGACGCTCCGGCAGAGGCACCCGATGTGCTTCGTGCAGTTGCGCAGGTCGACGGCCGCCTATCGCCGAGCGGCATGAAGACGTTGAATGACCAGGTGGACGACTCCCTGGTGCAGGAACGGCTGATCGCATTTTTGGCTGGCTTGTTTGGAATACTTGCGGTGCTGTTGGCTTCGGTTGGCTTATACGGCGTAATGGCCTACACCGTCAGTCGCAAGACGAATGAAATTGGTATCCGCATGGCGCTCGGTTCGGGGCGAATCCAAATCGCAGCGTTGATTTTGCGCGAAGCATTGCTGATGGTGCTAGCCGGTCTGGTGCTCGGCATACCCGCCGCGATGGCTACAGCGAGTCTTATGCGGAGCCAGCTATACGGTCTCGGCCCGTATGACCCGCTGACCATGCTGTTCGCAGTAGGTATGATGACCTGCGTCGCGGTTCTGGCCTGTTATCCTCCGGCCGCACGCGCCATGCGGATCGATCCGCTAGCGGCATTGCGATACGAATAAGCGGACGGAGTTGCTTGATAGGGGCCTGAACTTCCAGCAGACTCGATAGGATCCACAAAGCCTGGAGAGTCCCGTCTGCATAATGCACTTCCCGCAAAAGGGATTATCGGTAACTTGCCGATGCCTCGATCGCCTGGGTGAGGAACTTACCGAAAACCCGACTTTTCAGGCAGCGCCAAATCGGGTTGGCCAGCAGGTGGCAGTGAATCTGCTTTCTGTAACGTCCCTTTGCAAGGAGATACTTACGCGACCGCGCTCTTCCCAGGGCATCGGAAGTGGACCGAGGATGCGGCGCTCCGCATCAAATACCTCCCGCTCGACTGTCTCGGCATAACAGCCCATAAGTCGGAGGGTGTCTACGAGCCGGCTTGCCATGAGCGTTGAATCGGTCAGGTGAATCCGCCGCGATTAGCGACACTCAGGGGAGATCGACATCGAGGGCGTAGATTTCCTCGGTACCAGTATCGCGCAAGATCAAAGGGTTGTCGTCTGGAGTCAGTCCAACCCACGTCCACCCAAACACCCCGGTCCGCCGGACTTCCTGCAGGCTTGCTATTCGCTCGAGGCTGGCGTCCGAAATGCGAAAACGAGAGAACCACGGCGGGCGATCTCGCGAGCGAAAGTATATATATCTTGAGTCGCGAGACCAGTTCGGGTAAGCGGCTTCAACCCCGCCCAACTCACGCCACTTCCTGCTGGAAAGATCGAAAAGCTGCAACCTGTTTGAATCCGCGTCCAGGGCCGCAATATAGCGCCCATCCGGAGACCAGCGAGGAGCGAAGAATCCTTCCGAATCCGGCAAAGTGGAAACCTGGCGGGATCTCAAATCCATGATCTGAATTGTGCTCCTGGTCGAAGCCCCAGCGTCAAACACCAGAGGCGCTGTACTGAAAACCATGGAGCTGCCATCTGGCGACCAACCAGGATCCCCAGGCCAGGGTCTGATCTTATGCAGGTCTCCTCCATCCGCAGAAACGATATACATCGACCAGGACTCGCCAGGGGAGAGACCCTGGAAGGCGATCCGCTTGCCGTCCGGCGCCCAGCGCGGTAAGTAGGCGGTCATCGTAGTCGGGAATGTGAGCTGAAGCTTCTCAGTTCCATCGGTTTTGCTTCGCCACAACGCGCCGTCGGGGACGGTGACGTATGTGACCCACTGACCGTCTTTTGAAAAATCCACGGTATCTGCCGAAATGCCGGATAGATAAGGCATGAACTGTTTTGATTTCGTGTCGTATCGCAGTAGTTCCCCACGTCGCTGCACCCCAATCGCAAAAAGCTTGCGGCTGTCGTAGCTCGGCTGCGGACCCTTAAAACTCAGTGGGCCGCTGGTTAATTGCAGCGGGGTTGGATCCAGTTTCTGCAGCAGTCCGGGCTTTTCCCGGATGGCCCAGATGTCGGACCTGAAATTGCGCGTGGATTGAAAAACAAAGTACCTCCCGTCGCGCGTCCACGAACCACAACACTCGGCCGGCGAATTATTCCAACCTGCAAGCAACCGGTGGAGACCGGATCCATCGGCTCGCACTTCCCAAAGCGACGTCGTGTTCGGCTTCAGTGGATCGGTAACGGTAAACCGCAACAAGCGTCCGTCGGGTGACCATCGCATCCAGGAGGGCGTGCCGTTCACTTTCGCAAACTGGCTGGAGTCAGTGCCGTCACTCTTCGCCACGTAGAGCGCACGACCGCTGGCATACACAAACCTCTTCCCATCCGCGAACCAGGCAGCGTCGGTAGAGATCACATCGTTTATCCGGCGTCCCGGTCCGGGGACCGTGGGGATAACCCAAAGGGGTCCGCGCCATAGATACGCCTGGGTGGTCTGGAGCAAAAGCTCCGAGCCATCCATCGAGATCGCCACCAGGTTCCAAAAGTGAAATGGATTCATGTTGGGCATCGCCAACCGAGCGGGTTCTCCTCCCGTGACAGCTACCTCATACGGACTATCTGGGTTGGAAACTTTGAAGTAAAGCCTCGAGCCATCCGTAAGAATAGGAGGTTCTTTCGTGAGGCCGTCAAAAGTGAGCTGCGTGGAACTTGACACCCTGGGGGGACGCGCGGGTTGGATCGATTGATAAACCGCAAAGGCGGCAAGCAGCAGCACACCCCCCGCCACCGTGGCCACGCCGAGACGGTGCCGGCGAATGTATTTGCGGGCGCCGTACACCAGGCCGGGCGGATGCGCAGTCACGGACTCGTTGCGTAGATATCGCCCAATATCTGCCGCCAGGGCCGACGCCGACGCATAACGTCGTGCGCGGTCCTTCTCCAGCGCCTTCAGAGCGATTGCATCGGGGTCACCGTGCAACAGGCGAGAGAGCGATGAGAGATCCGCGGCGCGATTCGTCGCTGTCATGGTTGCCTTGTCGCCCAGAGCGCTCAGTCTGGTGCTGGGGCGAGGCACATCCTCCTCGCGGAGCCGCCGCAGCACCTGGTCATAGGGCAGCTTGTCGAGGTCCAGCGGCAGAGTCCCCGCCAGCAGCTCAAACAACACCGCACCGAGCGAGTAAACATCGGTCCGCGTGTCGATATTCTCGCCGCCGGAATCCGCCTGCTCCGGACTCATGTAGCCAAGGGTTCCAATCAGGGTCCCGATCTGCGTGTAGACAGTGGCGCTGGTCAGCGTCTGCGAAATCGCCTTGGAGACACCGAAGTCGATGATCCGTGGCATCGGCTTGCCGTCTACCTCACACACCAGAATGTTCGAGGGCTTCAGGTCGCGATGGATGATTGCCTTCTGGTGCGCGTGCTGTACGCCTTCGCAGACCTGGATGAACAACTCCATGCGCTGGCGCACGGTCAGCTTGTGCTTGTCGCAATAGGCCGTAATGGGGATGCCGGCAACATACTCCATCACGAAGTAGGGCCGGCCCTCCGCTGTCGACCCGGCCTCGAAGACCCTGGCGATGGCGGGATGGTCCATCAATGCCAGAGCCTGGCGCTCGGACTCGAAGCGCGCCACTACCTCCTTCGTGTCCATGCCCACTTTGATCAGCTTGAGGGCGACTCGTCTGCGCACCGGCTGTCGCTGCTCCGCCAGCCACACTTCACCCATTCCACCGTGGCCAATCGACTCCAGCAAGTGATATGGCCCGATCGTCCTTTGCGAAGCATGGCTGTCGTCCGCAGTTGGCAGGTCGAACACCGGATGCCTGAGAAAGCTGCCGGCAACCTCGTCCGCGTTTAGCAGCTCTTCGACCTCTTGCCTAAGCGAACGCTCATCCCCGCAGGCACGGTCGAGAAAGGCAGACCGGTGCCCCGGATCGAGGGACATTGCGGCCTCGAACAACGCTGCAACGTGCTCGCCGTGATCGGGCATGCGCCGGCTCCCTGGTCATCTTCAGACCCCGATTGTGCTCAATTTTACGCGCCTTCTCCTCGAATAGCCTGAGTTTCTGCCATCCAGAGCGATCACCTGCCGCCGCGGAACATCACTATTGGCTACAGGCCAATACGCTCATCGAGGAGCCATTGGCTTTTGTTCCGGGAGAATTGCCGGCAAGCAGGAAGTAATCCGGTCGCAAAAAGCCTGTCGCATGAACTTCCTAGAAAGCGGTTCTCGGTAATTTGCGCGGCTGGCCGGCCCCCGATCGGACGAAGTTACCGAAAATGCGACTTCGCGGGCAGTAGAGTTGTGAGCGTCCTTATTTGCGGTGCTCTAAGCATTGTGGGGGCACGAATCAGCCTAATACAAGTAACCCCACTGCGCTGGTATCCTTCGATCAACTTGCCAGAAGGTCTTGCCAAATTCGTGCGCCGTGCTGGTTTTCCAAGGTCTCGAGTAAAAAGGGCCGAATGCAATTCCCGCTGCATCGTCTGGAGGTTCGCCATGCACTTAAGATTTTATCGGCTCTTCGTTCTTTTCCTCTACGGCATCCTTACGGTTTACACCCATGCTCAGGCTCCAGCTGCAACGGGTCCGACGGAGGTGACGTTATTTCAGAATGTTCGTGTGCTGGACAAGACGGGGCAGCTCACATTGCCTACGAATGTGCTTGTCCGGGCCAACGTGATTGAGCGAATCTCAACGTCTCCAATTCCGACAGACCGAAGCGCGACCACGAAGATCATCGAGGGCGGCGGCCGCACCCTGATGCCAGGGCTGATCGACGCACATACGCATATCCTTATGCAGTCGATTCCGATGTCCGTGGCGATGACAGCGGACATTGGCTATCTAAACCTTGTAGCGGGCAAAGCAGCGAATGACATGCTGCTTCGCGGATTTACCACCGTCCGCGATCTTGGCGGACCGTCGTTCGGACTGAAGATGGCCATCGACCAGGGAATAACCCCGGGACCCCGGATCTATCCTTCAGGCGCGTTCATCTCGCAGACCAGTGGACATGGCGACTTCCGCATGCCGTACGAGATTCCGCGGGTGATTGGCGGACCACTAAGCCACTCCGAACAAATGGGAGTGGCGGCAATTGCGGACGGCCCCGACGAGGTAAGGCTGCGTGCCCGCGAACAGCTGATGAAGGGAGCGACGCAGATCAAGCTGATGGCCGGCGGCGGCGTGGCCTCTCCGTACGATCCTCTCGACGTGGCGCAATACACCGAAGCGGAGTTTCGCGCAGCCGTAGAGGCGGCGGAGAACTGGGGCACGTACGTAACGGTGCATGCCTACACTCCCAAGGCGATAAAGACGGCAATTGCAGGAGGAGTTAAGTGCATCGACCACGGCCAGCTTGCGGATGAAGCTTCCGCAAAGCTGATGGCGGATAAAGGAATCTGGTGGAGTTTGCAGCCTTTCCTTGACGATGAGGATGCGAACCCTCAGCCACCGGGTTCACCAAACCGCCAGAAACAACTGGAAATGTCAGCCGGAACCGATATGGCATACAAGCTTGCTAAAAAGTACAAGATCAAAACAGCATGGGGAACGGACACGCTATTCGATGCAAAGCTCGCAACACGGCAGGGTGCTCAGCTGGCAAAGATGGTGCGCTGGTACACGCCATCGGAGGTCTTGACGATGGCGACTGCTGATAACGCAGAGCTGTTGGCGATGTCGGGGCGACGCAACCCTTATCCGGGGAAGCTTGGCGTTGTCGAAGAAGGCGCCCTAGCCGACCTTCTACTGGTCGACGGCGATCCAGTGGCGAATATCAAGCTAATAGAAGATCCTGCAAAGAACTTCTTGGTGATTATGAAGGACGGTAGGATTTACAAAAATACGCTCAACTAAGACCGCCCCGTTAAACTTCCAGAAGTCGCATCACCTGAGCCGGAAATGGATTTCCAGCCTTTGAATCGAATTTCCTGCAAAACGAGATTATAGGTAGCTTGTTCCCGCCTGACCCCGGCTGCGGAAATTACCGAAACCCGACTTGAACGGGCCGTACCTATCATCGCCCGCGAGATGCCTCCGCTGCGTACGTAACAGGGGCCGCTCCTGATGTGGCTTCGAAAGCCCTAGACCTTGAGATCGGACATAGGAGCTAAATGTGTTTCCAGGAGCGACGGCGCAGGATGCCTTTCACATTTGATATCGACAAGCCGAACCGCTCGGCCAGCATCGCTTGGGTGAGGTCTCCCTTTGCGTAGAGTTTGCGAAGTTGGAGGACTGTCTTGGTGGTGGTGCGAGCGAGATGGCTTTGCTCGCCCGAAGGCCAGCCCTTGGCGCGAGACACCGAAACCATAATGGCGGCGCGAGTTCTACTGCGTAGGTGCCGGACGCAGAGTCTGTTTCCGCAACGTGTCGATACGGTGAGGATGCCCGGGTCGGGCTTGCCCATCTCCTGCCAGGCGAAGCGCGTCGCCATATAGGTTTTGTTGCCAGCCCTGAAGCGCCCAAAACCTTGATCTGTGACCGAGCCAAGCCAAAGCCAGCATTTGGATCTGACGCCGGTCGCTGGATCGGGCAAGGGGCCGTTTTTATCCACGAGGGACCAGAAGTACTCCCGGATGCCGGTCTCGGTACGGCTATGTTTCACGACAACATTATGGCAGCAATCTGATCATCTACTGCGCTACCTGCTTCCCGGAAATGTCGCACAACGACGTGGGATTTAACGGATCGGAGTTGTCCGCAAGATACCTTTACCGAGCTATCGACGAGGCTAACAAGAAGCTCGCGGCCCGGGGAAGTTACCGATATTGAGTGCGAGCAAAATGCGGCGCGTGGCGCCCATGATTACCGATCCCGCGTGGATGGAGCCTATGCTCCCGCCCGATGGGCAGCGGGAGATCGAAGATGCTGCCTTCGACCTCATCGCAAGTTCCCGGCCGGTCAGATCGAGCCGATCGCGGCAAGCTACTAGCCACAGAACGTTAATCCACCCTCGCACCGAGCTTTAATCTCCCGTCTACTTGTGTGAAGCTGCTGAGAGACCTTCATGTAAAGCTACGCAGTTTCGCCTGAACTGTTTCTGCTGTCCATGCGACACCCAAAGCATGCAAGATGAGTTCATCTCCAGGACTTAACTGACTGGCGTCTAAGACGGCTTGAAATGCGTAATCAACGTTCGCACTCTGTGTGGCACACCAGGATTCGTGACGAATGATTCCGCCACAGTGCATACAGGCTGAATCCACGCTGTATTTATTGCTGTGGCGCAATGGAAGGTCGTTTTGTTCCGGCATTGGTGACCCCTGAGGGCCGTGGTTGATGGACTGTATGGGAAGACGCTCTCGCCTCTCGTACTGACGCTCTTACCTCTCGTACTATTGCCAGAGTTTCTTGCTTCTTTCATCAGCCTTACGGGCCCGATTCGGTATCGGTTCTGACGTTCTTAGTAACACTTGCAAACTATATGAACAAAAGTCCTATCTTTCGAGACTTGGGCAGCGCGTACTCCTTGCTTAAAGTATGACGATAGATTCAGTCCAGAGTTGTCACGTGTATGTCAGCGGTTTGTAAAGTATTCCCCCGAATGGCCTCGCCTCAGATCATCTTTCCACCACCGCCGTGGGTAAAACAGGGCATCATCGTTTATCACGGCACTGTGGACATGTTTGCGGCGGCTATCGTATCCAGTCCGATCCGCGTGAGCCTCGGCAAAGCCTGTACCGACTTTGGTCCTGGGTTTTACACCACGACATTGAAACGTCAAGCTCACATGTAGACCGCTCAGATATCAGCAACTCGGCCCGGGATGCGCCCTGCCGTGATCGCGATTACGACCAGGAAGCTCTCCCTTGCGAGTCTGGACACCGTCGCATTTGTGCGCGGCGATTTCAACGCGGACGACTACTGGAGCTGATTCACCATTGCCGACAAGGGGCGTTGGGCCATGCCCGCCCCTTGCCGGCATCGCCAGGGTCTGGAGTTTCGTGGACAGCAACTATGGATTGAGCGTGGGGTGCTACCGTTGGTCTAGGGACAAATCACTAACATACCCGGGATATGGAAGATTTCTTTTCATTGCTGCTCTCAGCGGTTGCTGACCTACTTTTCGAGGTATTTTTTCAGGTTGTCGCGGAAGAGGTAGTTGCTCTCATGGTGCGATTCATTCGAAATGCGTTTCAAGAAACAAGACCTATCACCCGCTCCTGGCTGCCTTCGGTTATTTACTGCTGGGCAGCGCTTTCGGGATCGTAAGCCTGCTTCTCTTTCCGCACCCATTTTTCCAACCGTCACAATTTCACGGCATCAGCCTTGTGATCAGTTCCGTGATTACTGAGTTCTACATGTCCCAGGTCGGCATCACGCTTCGTCGGACCGGTAAGCGAGCGGTTAAGATCGAGAGTTTCGGATACGGATTTACGTTCGCCTTGGGACTGGCTATTATCCGCTTTGCCTTCGCAAGATAAACGATCTGCGGAGCGGCTTGTGATTCAGACTCGATCTGCTCGTACGGGGTCACTCGTATGGGGCAGTTCGGGCGTAAATGGCTGGTGAACACCAAAATGAATTCCTGCTGCCCTCACGACGTTCTGCCCGAAAAACGGGATTCTCGGTAACTTGCTCGACTGTGCTCCCCAACCGGAGGAACTTACCGAAAATGCGACTTCGCAGGCACTACGGAGGATGCCTTGAGGTTTGATCGTAAATCCGCTCGCCAGGGCTTGGCGTCTGTTCCGTGCGCGCCCGAATAAGCATCAGAAACGGCTTCGCACACTACCGATTCAGCGTCCCAGGCGTTCAT
>CAZSUK010000040.1:0-8091 GCA_964609355.1 uncultured Acidobacteriaceae bacterium
CGTTTGGTACCTGCGATCGTGCCATGAAAGCAGCCTGCTCCGCAGACAGATCGGCCGCAAAGTACTCATGAAACTGCGCTGAAGCGAGGTATGTGAAGCCATCTCCCGTCTTCTTTATCGCGCCAGACCTACTGAGGTCACTCGGGAAGCGCTTGCCGTCGTCTGCTTCGTTCTCTCCAGCATCTGGCATGTGCGCTGCAACGTACACCAATCCGGCAACGGAGGGATCCGTACCCGCTTCCGTAATTACGGCTCCCCCGTAGCTATGCGCGACAAGGATGCACGGCCCGTCTTGCAGTGCGAGGATACGCTTCACTGCGGTTACATCATCCTGAAAGGACGTCTCCGGCTCTTGGACGATGCTGACGTTGAAGCCGTCTCTCACAAGGTTGTCGTAAACGCCTTTCCAGCCGGAACCATCTGCCCAGGCGCCGTGAACCAGAACAATATTCCGAACACGATGTGCTTGGTTCTGCGCTGATACCGCGCCACACGTCAACAGCGATAGAACGATGCAGAGGGATGGAAAGATTCTTCGTACTGCTCGCATAGCTTTCGTCGTATTACTCATTTTGTGCTCCTTGGCTTAGAGGGTTAAATAGACGACTTGCACGAACTGGTCACCGTTGATGATGCCTTTGCCCCAGATGTCGTCCAGATCGGCGAAGGGTTTTTCCGCCACAGCCTCCTGGGCGGACTTTCCCGCGGATTTCAATTTCTCAACACGATCGCGCGCTGTAACCAGCATGTCCCGAAATTTCGTGAGGTCGGCTCTGTTGCCGAGTGGGCCGTGCCCCGCAACAACCTTGGTGTCGTTGCCGGCCAGCGATAGAATTTTGTCGGCGGCGGCAATCGTGCCGGTGATTTTGCCGCCCGTACTGGGGTCGATGTAGGGATACATCCCGTTGAAAAACAGGTCGCCCATCTGAATCACATTGGCCTTTTCAAAATGAACGTAGATGTCTGTGTCCGTATGGGCGGCGGCAACGTGTTCGAGCGCGATGGTTTCCCCATTGGCTTCGAGCTTGTAAGTGGCAGCGAAGGTCTGCTGCGGCAACGCCTGCACCGGCGAAGGGTCGAAATGCAAGCCGGCGAGTGCACCGTCTGGTCCTCTATATAAAACCGGCAGATCGTGCGCCTCTGACATACGCTTTTTTGTGTTTTCGTGCGCAAGGACTGTGGCTCCGGCAGCGTGAAGAGGCGCGTTGTTGTCGGTGTGGTCAAAGTGCCAGTGGGTGTCAATGAGGCATTTCACTGGCGCATTGCCCAGGTCATCGAGAGCCTTTTTAAGCCTGGACCAGGCCGGCGCAACGAAAGTGTCCACCACGAATTTGCCGTCGGGGCCGTTGAGGACCACGACACTTCCCCCGGGGCCGGAGAACATCGTGACATCTTCACCAAGCCTTTGGGTTTCGAGCGGAGCGGCGTTGAACCGGGCTCGCATATCTGCGAGCAGGTCCGCCGCCGAAGGCGCTTGTTGCGCGTAGCCTGCGGCGGAGGCGCCGAGTAGCCCGGTGGAAAAGAAAGTTGTCAGGAGAGCGCTGCCCGCTAACGTGCTTGAATAACGCAACATTTCGCGGCGTGAGATTTGCTTCTGCAAGAACCTGGATTTCATCCTCTTGTGTCCTTTCTGTCGCTCGGGGGTTGGATCGCTTGCACGCGACTCCACCGACGCCAAGCCTGCTTCATGCTTTGCTGCAGCAGGGGAAATTTCCTTGCCACACCCGTTTGACAACCACGCGCTCTCATGAGTGACATTGTTTGTTTTGTTGTCTGTGATAAGTTCTGCAAATAAAATAAAGAGATGGAGCTTCGTCAAATTCGCTCATTTCTTTCCATCGCCGAGACTTTGCACTTCGGCCGCACAGCAGAGTTGATTCATCTCAGCCAACCAGCCTTAAGCCTTCAGATCCGAGCCCTTGAGGAGGAGGTCGGCGTTCGACTCTTCGAGCGGAACCGGCGCAAAACGACGCTCACCGCGGCTGGCTTCGTTTTTCGCGATGATGTCGCGGTGGCGTTGTCGCAATTGGAGCAAGCGATTCGCAGGGCGAGGCTGGCTGCAAATGGGAAGCTGGGACTTTTGCGGATTGGCTTTATCTCAACTGCGGGAAGGGAGATCGTGCCCGAGATCGTTCGTCAGTTTAGAGAATTAAATCCCGAAGTAGAGTTCTCTTTGCGCAATATTCTCACCGCGGAGCAGGTACAGATGTTGGAGAGTGGGTCGCTCGACGTTGGATTTCTTCGTCTGCCGCTTGGTGGCCACTCGGAACTCGACGTTGTGACGGTGCATCGCGAACCCTTCGTACTCGTCGTACCCTCGTCCCATAAACTAGCCAAAAGAAAAAGGGTCCGCCTGAGCGAAGTGGTGGGTCTGGACTTCGTGATGTATGAGCGTAGCTGTGCTCCTGGATTCCACGATTTGATCTTTGGGATACTTCGTGATGCCGGGATTGTTCCCAATATTTCGCAGACCGCAGGAGAGATGCCAACGCTAATCTCACTCGTCGATTCACGCATGGGGATCACCATTCTGCCCGCATCGGCCGTCAAACATAGTGTCGCTTCGGTAGTCGGTTGTGAGATCTTGGACCGGATGCCGATGTCCGAAATTGGTCTCGCTGTCAGTAAGCGATTTCGAGCGGCACCCGTAGACAACTTCAGATCCTTCGCTCTAAAACACTTAGGTCATTCCAAGAACGCTTTGTATGCCGACCGGAGTTGACTTCAGTGTCACCGCTCGTAAAACGGCCAATTTCCGTATTGTCAGCAAGCAGGAAGTAATTCCCTGGCTGTGTAGGTCGAGTGCGAGACCAAGTGCCTGAAAACGGGATGTGAGTAGATTCAGCGCCGCCCGGGCCAGGGCGACTCGGGGAAGTTACCGAAAATGCGACTTTTCATGCCCTCTACGTCACACCGCGAGCCAACGGTCCGCTAGCTCCTGCAGGCGGTCCGGCCCCCCGTACTAGATCGTGATGATGGTTGGGGTTGAGCTTCCCCGACTTCACAGTCAATAAGGGGCAGCCGGGCAGCTCTCCCGTCCTTCCTTAAGCCATTGCGCTATCATGAGGTGGCGTCGGTCAGGGAGGATCACACGTAAATGAACAGCTTAGTCAGCGGCACTCTCACTGTACTCAAAAGATCGGCAGTGTTCATCGGTGCGATCGGCCTCTTTTTCTTTGCCGACGGTGTGATAGGCCAGACCGGTGGATCCCGATCAAACACGGTCGGCTCATCGCAAGTTGCGAATGATAGCGCACCACAGCCACGTTACGAGCGTCTAACGGCGGATATTCTTTCGGACACACAGGGAGTGGATTTCGCGCCCTACATGAAGCAAGCGCTGCCGATGGTCAGGAAGTTGTGGGTCTCTTCGCTCCCAGAAAAGGTTGCGCAGGGTAGCGATTCGCAAACTGAGACAGTAATTCGCTTCACGATTAGCCAAGATGGCACGATAAGCAGGATGGAATTAGTTGAGGGCAGCCATCAAATCGCGGTTGATCGGGCAGCATGGGGATCCATTACCGGAGTAGGACAGCTTCCATCCCTGCCTGCAGATTTCAACGGTCCCAGCCTGATTCTTCGTATCCACTTCAGAGTGAACCCTCCGCAACAGTAGGAGCCCCACCGCTGGGGCCGATGGAACGCTAATTCACTTGACTGACGATGAAGAGTGGATCACGTGTCTGTCGGCTTCTCAGACAATTTGGGTTTGCGCAGAAGCGGAGTTTCTTGAAAACGGGGATTTTCGGTAAGTTGCTCCTGCAGACGCCCGCAACCCGAGGGAACTTACCGAAAACCCGACTTCACAGGCGCCACCGTGATATGACCCGCGGTTGCATCCCAGCTCGAAATACTGCGTCTTGCGATGACTTTCGGCCTTGGGACCATTAATTAAAAAGTATGCGCGAACGTAAGACTCTCAATCGGCTTTTTGCACGACATCGTTTAGCACGGTGGGCGCAGCGATTCCAGCCATTTCATAGTTCGTTGGCACAAAGTCGCATATCAGGAGATGCCACCGTTAATCCTAAAGGAGAAAACCAGACCTAAAGAGAACGATCCTCCCGCCATCGCGTCCTATGGTGCAAAATAGGCCGAGATATCCAGGAGAAGTTGCGTTGTTTGCGAAGCGAATGCATCGATCGATCCGTTCGTGGTCTCCACGATCGCCATATTCGAACTGGTAACGCCATCCTCGGCGTTTAGAGTGGAAGTCCCTGGTTGATTTGTGCCATCTGCCCACAGGGTCAAAAATGTAAGCGGGCCAGGCGGAACGACCGTGGCATTCAGTACGTAGGCCTTCGCAACACCGGATACGCTGCAATTGTTATCGGTGGTCACGGGTACCGTGCGCTTACCCTGAAATTCGCCGTTCGGGCGGGTATCCAGAATCCGGCAGGGCGGCAGCGTGTAAAGCGACAGTCCTCCGAGAGCTAATTGCCCAATAGCGAAGTAGCCATTCACATCGATAGCTATATCGGTGTCATCGCTGGCAAATACGGAGATAGATTCGCCGGTAATTGGATTCACCGATATGATCGCTGCGTTGGCCGTCATTGTGCCCGTGGGTACGTTCACTGTCGAAGTAGCTGGAGTCTCCGGGTTTCTGGACGAGGTCCCCCAGACGGTTACGTGCCCCACAGGCTTATTTCCCTTGGGGATGACAGTGACGTTTATGGAGAAGGCCCCGCCAGCCTCCTCTGGCGCTCTTGAAAGATGGCAACTACTCATGTCCAGCTGGAACGTGCGCTGCTGCTTGGCAACCAGGGAGGGCGATCCAAATTGGCCGTTCGGGTGGCGGGTGTCGACTACACGGCAGGGCGTGATGGGAAAGAAGGTATATGTAGGCACGGCGGGTTCCGAGGAGACGAAGTACCCACTTACATCCAACAAAACATCGGTTGTGTTATGGGCAAGGACACTGACCTGCCCTTTGGTGCCCCCGGTGACAATTGCGGCATTTGCTTTCGTCCGTCCATCCGGTGAGTTCAACGTGGAGACGCCCGGTTGAGGCTCTCCCGCGGGCCAAATAGTGAGAAAGCTCAACGGTCCGTGGGGGAGAACCGTAACGTTCATGGCATAAGCAATCACCCCGCTCGTCGGCGTGAGCAAGTTGGCGCAGCCTCCACCGGCAGGATTAAAGTTTCGGACGCTTCCGCCGGTGACAGGATTGCCGGTCGGTCTGGTGTCCACAGCGCGGCATGGTATCTCCAACGGTATGTACTGCATCGGGAGCGTTGCGTCGAGGACCTGCGCGGTGGCGGAAAGGCAGGATCCGGCCATGCCGCAGGCGAGAAGACTAAGGGCCAGTCGAAAATAGATTCGCATAAATTTCTCCGAGACCTGAACGACGGTCGTAAGGCTTGCTTGGTTGAAGAGCACCATCTATTGCGCTTGCTGCGGTCAGGTTTACTACTCTGACCTGTGATGCGGCGCAACCCGATGGCAGGATTCCGATTTAACTAACGGACAGTGCTCCTTAATCTTTTCGTAGTTGTCAGCACCATCCATTCCGAGGCCATGCGTCCCCGCGGCGTCGCCGCAGTATGTAATGCGAATCACCCCCGCAGGTAAAAAAATCGCCCCGATCATAGCGAGCCTGCATTCAACCGGCGCTTCTCCCATCTCCGCGGTTGGCTGCTTCGAGAAGGTGGACGTCCAGCGATGGATGTTTTTGATTTAGGAGCCGGCCCGCTTGGCCTCAGCAATCCGAAAAGTCGCTGCACCATCCACAAAAGGCTTAATAGTCTGCAATACAGGTGCGAACCCGAAAGAACGCAGAAATAAGCCACGTCGTCTGCTCGAATCTGCGTTTGTATATTCCTTTCTGCCTGGTAAAGCGCAGATGGGCGAGGTTCGGGATCATCAAAACTGAAAAAAATCGAACAGGACCAGGCTCTGAAAGTGTTCCGGTGCGGCGGGGGATCAACCCACGCTGGAACCGCCGTTTAGCTGTAGCGGCTGATCGAGAGGGAATCGCAAGATTAGCCTCATGATCCGTTCTGTTCCTCTTCTGCGCGGTATCCGCCGCGCCCTTCCGTGAAGCCCTCAAAAGCCAGCTCGGTCTTGAGCTTAAGCCCACCCACGCTCCCATCGACATCCTCGTCATTGACCACATCGTGCAGCCTTCGGAGAATTAGCGGTCGTGGATCCCCCGCGAAACGGGATTTTCGGTAACTTGGCCCCCGCGCCCCGGCTGAGGGGAACTTACCGACAATCCGACTTCGCAGGCACAACGAGGATTTGGTTCACAGACTGTCGGACCGGAGTAACCGTCGTCTTTCATCTTCCAACCATTCGGCCTCATCGAGAAAATACGCGATGAAGACCAGCTTTTCTAGCGGCTCTAACCCGTGAGCCATGGCTTCTCTGACCGGATGCCATTCCAGTGCCTGTTTTCGGAAGTCGGTCTCGGACATCAGCTTTTGAAACCCGGCCCTGACCTCTGAGCAGGACCGTTCGCAATACTCCAGCCACGATTCCGCCTCGTCGCGAGGGCCGGAGTCGGCGCTAAGCCAGTACATTTCGCAAGTCCCAATATCGAGACGAAATTGAAATTGGCCTCCGATACAGGCATAACCGAGAGCTTGGGCATTGGCGAGCGCCGCCGGAAACAACGACGGTTCCCACCCATACTCATTACCCTCCAGGAGCGCCCCTTCTGCAATTTTTGGTGGTAATTCGCTCTCCGGCATATCCGTAGCTTAGCAATAGGGACGTGAGTTCCCGGGAAACGGGGTTTTGGGTCACTCGCTCCCGCGGAGCCAGCCGTCTGGTCAAGTTACCGAAAATGCGGGTCTGAACCGGCACGACTTTCCAGGCACTTCGGAACGCGTCCGGACGGACGGCGGCACGTTCGCAGCCCCAAATGATCGGCGACAGCCATCTTTGCGACTTCAATCTGTGCTACAAATATTCCGCTTCCGGTACAGAAGGATTCATGGTCTCTTTCATTCACATCGCTGACAAGAATGACGAGCAGACCATTCTGCGAAACGGTATCAAGGCGGTGAAGCGTCGGGCTGGGATTCGGGGTGTCTATGCGACCCCTGTTGTCCCAAACTTCGTAACGACTCATCAGTGGTCCAGAGAGCTGAAGAGGCGGGGAATGAGGGCGTTGATATGTGTTCAATTTAAGATTCCCAACGAGGACCCTGTCTTGGTCGGCGCATACAACGGGGAGAAGGTGGAAATGACGGCTGCAGAAGCGCTCGGCGCAGTCCTCAAACACACTGACCCGATGGGTCTAGAGGTCGTTATTCCCAGGAAAATTGCCGCACGAGAAATTACGCGAACTTATCTTGCGCCACAGGTAACCGGCTGGCGGTACTCTCCAGCCGCGAAAGGAAAGCCGCCATTCTGCCATTGCAGGTGGTGTAATCGCGGGGAAATACATGCCCGACGCATAATTCGTGAAGATGCCTAGTCGCGACATTCCTTGAGGGTGCCAGCCACCAAGTTACCGAAAACGAGACTTTGCAGGCAGTCCAATTCATAGGCCGGTCCACGCGTTTGAAGTAAAGTGGGCGATGTGAACAAAGAGGCAGTGAAAAGGGTAATCAGCTTTGCCGTATTTGGTCTCGGCATGTTGGGCGGCCTTTGGAGCTGTTCTCGCTACGCTTTTGGGATGTTTGTTGCGGGCGAGAACGACAGCTTCCCCGAGTTCTTGGCCCTGACGCTTGCTTTTGCAACTCCGCTGCCGGCATGCGTCTTGGCTTTGTGGAAGCGCATTCCAGCGGGCATCTGGCTCATCGCCGCAGGATGTTATTTCCCGGTTGGGATGTTGTTCCAACGTCTGTTTATGATTTACGTAAGGCACTTTCCAGATCAAGATAGCGTGTGGCAGACGTTGCTGTTCTGTCTGCCGTACAGCTCAGTATTGATTGCGCTCGGTTCTTTCGGAGTCGTGACAGGGCTCCTGAAATGGCCAAAGCTGCTGTAGCGGCCCCACGGCGGAGCCGGACTACTTCGGTGGAAACGAGGAAGCGTGGATGGTTACGCACACCCAACGCTTGTTTTGCTGCACCCAAACGGCGGTTCGGCGACCACGGAATTCTACAGGCTTCCCACCGTAGTCAGCCTTCTCGTGGA
>CAZSUK010000041.1:0-6017 GCA_964609355.1 uncultured Acidobacteriaceae bacterium
AGAAATTCGCGACGAAGCCATCAAGTGCCGGTACTGCCAATCCTCGCTTCTCCCACCACAGCCGGCAAGCGACCCTTCGCCTACCGCGGGCGCAGTCGCGTCCTCCGCACCAATTGTTGAGAAGGGAAAGACTGTCGTTATCCTGGATGACGGCATCATCTTCTTTGGCAAATTTGTCGCTGGCATTCTCGCCATCTTCGTCACCATCGGCATTTTCCTTTACGGCTTCGACATCAAGCAGTCGCTCAAAGACGTCGAAACCTCCACTGAGGCCGCCAAATCCGCCGCTGACAGCGTAGGAAAAATCGAATTTGATGTCCGCAAGGCCCAGGACGAAGTGAAGACCGACGAGAGCAATGCCACGACCGCCCTTGCCAGTGCCAAAACTTCGGTCACCGCCCTCCAGCAGCAACTCCAGGAGGTGCAGGCCAAGGACACGCAGACCAGCGACGCCGCCAAAAGGGCGCTCGCTGCCGAAGCAAGGATGGAAGCCGAGCAAAAAAGTTTTGAGCAGTCACGGCAGGACGCGGCAAAACTGCTCGCCGAAGCAAAATCGGTCGAGGAAGACATCCTAAACAAGAAACAGACGGTTGATATTGCCGTCGCTCATATACTGTCCATCAACGTCACCCCGGCCAATCCGGCCAACCTGGCCGCTTCTTCCAACGCACCGGGCAAACCCGCTCCCGATCAGCCCTTCACCCCAGTAAGCCTCGCGTCGCTATACAACTTCCCTTCCGGCTTGACAGGGAGCGGCCAGACCATCGGGATAATCGAATTAGGAGGAGGCTACGACCCTGCCAAACTCGCGGACTACTTCCGCAAGCTCGGCAGGCCGATGCCAAACATTACCTGGGTAAGTGTCGATGGAGCGAAGAATTCTCCCACTAACGCTAGCGCACAAAGCGCCGACGGCGAAGTTCAACTGAACCTCGAGGTTGCAGGCGCGGTCGCTCCCGCGTCACGGATTGTCCTTTACTTCGGTCACAACACCGCTCAGGGATTCATCAACGCGATCGCCCAAGCTGTTCACGACGATGTCCACCGCCTATCGGTGCTCACCATCTGTTGGGGAGAGTCAGAGTCCACCTGGACACGACAAGGGATGACGGCAATGAACAGCGCACTCCAGGAGGCAGCGGCCCGCAACATTACGGTGCTGGTTGCGTCCGGCGACACCGGCGCGACCGACGGAACAACCAGCAGCCAACCCGCTGTAGACTTCCCCGCCTCGAGCCCCTGGGTTACCTCAGTGGGGGGCACCCATCTTCGTGCTTCCGGAAACACGATTGAGTCCGAAACCCCCTGGGATGACGGCGCGGGTGGTGCAACGGGCCGAGGCGTCAGCACGGTCTTCCAGGTTCCTTCGTGGCAGGCTAACATCGGGCACCCCAAGACCGACCAGGGTTTCGCGGGGCGCGCCGTCCCCGACGTGGTGGCCGATGCCAGCCCGAGGACCGGCTATGAAATCGAAGTCAATGGGCAACCCATGGTCTTGGGCGGAACCGCCGCCGCCGCCCCGCTCTGGGCGGGCTTCATCGCACTCCTCAACCAGGGCATCGGTCACAACATCGGCTTCCTCAACGAGAAGCTCTATACCACGCTGGGTCCGGCCTCCGTTTTGCGCAGAATCGGCGAGTCGAGTAACTCGCCTTCGCAGCCTTCCGGTTGGAGTGCGCTTACCGGCTGGGGCGCACCCGACGGTCAGAAACTCCTGGACGCTCTTCGCTAGCTTCGACAAGACCCGGTGAACAGACGGAAGTTCACCCGTCCCGATACGTACAAGCACAGATAACATCCCGACCGTGTCGGGCAATAGCGCCAATCGGCGACAACAGCATCGAAATTGTGCACGATCCGGAGTAAATTTCAGAGGACAAATCCGCCTCTACCCTGAGTTGCTCTGAGCAACTAGGCTGTCGGAGGATCTTGCTTCTTAGCCGTCGCATAATCGTCGATTGCACTGTAAAGGCGGACCAATGCGGGAGCGGGACCACCAGTTTTTCCGGCGAGAAGGCGGCATTCCATAGCGAGCACCTGCATCTCGGCTGAGGCGTGACGAGCATGTCGGGCAAAAATAAATTCTGCGGTCTGCTGTGAGAAGTACCGGCGCCAATAGTTGATCGCGAACGACTGCGGAAGCCAGGTGAAGAGCACGTTGAGCGCCAAGGGATGGACAGGCCGCCCCAGAGCGCGCACCACGCTGAATCCTTGGCGCACTCCATCAACCATCAGCTTCAGAAGCGACGGACTTCGACTAAGGCTCCCGCAGTCACCCCCAGCAAGGTAGATCGCACCGCTGACCGAAGTTACAAAAAAGGCATGTGAAGTCAACCATGCATCCATGTCGTTTTCGACACGAACTCGAAACCCGCAAGCACGCAAGGTTTGGAGCAGAGTTTGCAAACGGATAGTTTCCTTACCATTCGGTTCGCCAATTGTTGTTGGTTGTTGGGGAATTATCGCGTAATAGACCACGTAGCCTTCCATCGATCCGCCAGCGCCAGGAAAGCCTAGCATTACGCGGCCGGGCCCGAGAGTCTCGACCAGCGCGGGGGAGCCGGAGGGATTGTTCAACATAAAAAGTACAGATGGCGAATTCATGTTCAACGCCAGGTCCGGTAGAATTCCGGACAACTGGTCCCTTCTGACGGTTACCAGCACCATGTCGTAGCTGTCTTCGGCAAGGAGCTTCCCAACGACTGAAACCCGAGCAACCGATCGAGCACCAGTCACGATATCTTGAAGAACCAGCCCATGGCATTCGATGTCTGCACGCCTTGAGGCACGGGCCAAAACGGTCACGTGATGCCCTGCCTGGTGCAGCCGGCCTGCATACAAACTTCCGATAACTCCCGCTCCACAGACCAGTATTTTCATTCTCCCGCGCCCAGTAACATTATCTGCTCGTACCGGGAAGGTTTCGGGAAAAGAAGTCTCGAGCGTTTCGGGACAGGAGTTTCGAGGAGTTTCGAGACAGGCGAAGCAACCCCCATCTTTCCGAATTACTCGGACGATGTCTCTGCAGTGAACCCGCAAGCAGTAACTCAAACCGCCACAGACTGCGCGGCGGCCACGCTACCGCTAACACAAACCAAAATAGACAATATGCAGGCTGCCGACCCGTTTAGAATCACGCCACGACGATCTTCGGCTTGGGCAAGAACTTCTTCTTGTAGTACGCCGTCCAGATGGCAATCGCAGGTGCGCCTACGATCGTCGGCCACAGCCATACCCACCAGGCCGCGCCAAACCAGTGCGTCAGATTCACTGCGGAAAAGGCGGTCATTGCCGCGATGTAGCTGGCGATCATCCCCTGCATATGGCCAAACCACCAAAACATCTTTTCTCCCGATGGCTTGAGAAATCCGTGGATCGAACCCAGCCCCATGCGCATTCCGATCACCCCGAAGACAATGGAAACGATGCTCACCGTGTGTCCGGCTATCCGCACCACGCCCACATGCATCAACTCCGGCCGCAAGAAACCCATGAGGAACAGCAGCAGGCTCGACAACACCGTTACCACCGCAGCCACCCAGTCCACTGCCTTGGGTCGCGCACCTTTGTACATGTCCTTCAAGTAAAGAACACGATATGCCGCGAACGCCGAATAGAAGCTGAACACCGCAACCATAGCGAGGAAGTACACTGGCAGTGCGAATGACAAAATCAGCGCGGTGACCGCAACGCCTGCCATTGCCCAGAAGTAGATCTTGCCAAATCGCCGATGCACTTTGCCGCCCTTGGCTGTTGCCAGGGCTACGGGAGCGCACACAAACCCAACAACACCACACGAAATATGGAGTGTCAGCAGGACTCGCAGGTCCGTTGCCCATTCAGGATGCATCACGTTTACTCCGAGTATTCGAGACAGTTTCGGGGACGGAACAGAGACTTTGGCAGTTTCGGAATTCCGTTGACACGTCTGTGCCGGGGTCTTTCGAAACTCCCAACTCCCTACAAGTAGTAACTAGGTATCACCTCCCTGACCCGGTAGCGGTTTGCGCCAGCAGCTCTTCGGCTTGCCTGGTAAGGTGAGGCACAATTCCGAGCTGTCGCTCGATAAGCATCAGCTGGCCACGATGGTGCATCTCGTGTTCCTTGGCGCCGAGCAGTTGTTCAAAGCGCGACTTTGTGCCTGTGTTATCGGCCACCGTGACCATTTCCGCCAGGAACTCAGGCGTCTGCTTATCCAACCATCCGGCAAATTTCTCTCCCTCACCGCGCAATAGATCGAGAATCTCTGCCTTGCTTCTGCTCCTCACTTCCTCAGCCCTCACGTCGCTGCTCAGCTTCACAAAATCGAAGCCGACCAGCGTTTTCACCTGTTGCTTGCCGTGAACCTCGAACCACATCCGTGGAGAAACTGCGATGTGGATCAACAAAGCGGCAACCGTGCGGCTGTCAGGCGCTGGCACGAAGCCGTACTTCGATTCTGGAATATCCTCCGCAATCTGTTGAGTGTTATTGCGTACCACGCGAAATTGCCTGGCAAAATCTTTTCCGCCATAGATAGTTTGCGGCATGGCTTGCTCCTTTTGACGATGCATTCTACTCCTTCGAGGCGCCTTCCGGGATCGTTGCGGCCTTCCGTCCTGGGGCCCGCAGTCAATCAGTCTGCCGGGCCGGCGTTCAAACTCGATTACGAAGTTCACTGTGCCCGGCGGGCGCCCACTTCCTTCAGTTAGCCCGAGAGCCTGAAAGCCCGGATCTTGACTCGTCGATAGCAACTCAAGCTCAAGCCGCGTCACCCAACGCTATTGTGACCCTCGTTCCGGATGGAGATTGTGCTGGATACAAAGTCAGGGCTCGGCAGTGACGGAGGAGCGAGATCCTTCCCCTCAACTCTCTAAGCTATCGGCAAGGGATTATCGAAGGCCATCGAGGCGCACGGCATTTTATGCGGTTCGCCTCGACTGCGGGTGAAGGAGTTCCCTCATTTTGGAGTGAGGACATAAAGCTGGCCGTTTCAGTCCTTTGACGACGATCTTACCGTTGTTGCTTACGCCGCTCGCACTGGTCAGCAGGGGAAGGGACGAGTCAACCAGTTCGTTCAGGTCGATCGAGATACCCGGAAGTACAGGTAGGCTCGACTGACGGCGGTATCGGCGGGCTTGGCACCCCACCAACGCTTTCAGCAGGCCTTGTCATTTTGCCGTGATACAGTCGGCATAATGTAGTAGCATTGAGTATCGTGAACGCCGCACATGAGCAAATCGGTCATTGGCTGGGCGTACGGCCCCCAGCGTCTGAGGCTGAAGTACTGCGCATTGTTGAGGGGCGACTTCCCCCCTCAGTGGTCAAACGGCTGCTGACGCTTGGTTTGGAACGGTCAGAGATTCACGACACCGTTATTCCAGCGCGAACGCTCCAGCACCGCCGTTCCCGTCGGGAGAAGCTC
Source organism: uncultured Acidobacteriaceae bacterium (assembly GCA_964609355.1). Lineage (GTDB taxonomy): Bacteria > Acidobacteriota > Terriglobia > Terriglobales > Acidobacteriaceae > PALSA-350. Next base: position 5,405 of record CAZSUK010000041.1, read on the forward strand.
ACACTGGAGGAATCGGATCGAGTGCTGCGGGTGGTTCGGCTTCTCTCCTCCGCGGAATCCGTTTATGGGAACCGCGAGCGGGCACTAGCCTGGCTTCGGAAACCACACGCCCGGCTTGAAGGAAGGTCGCCATTGTCGCTCGCAAAAACCGATACCGGAAGCAGGATTGTGGAAGAGCTACTCATTCAAATCGATGAGGGAATGTCTGTTTAGATGGTGCTCTGGCGAATCAGCCGACACCGCGATCTGAGCGGCATCGGCGGCCTGCGGGCGGCGGGTCGATGGCATTATGCTGGGCAACCGGTTGTTTATCTCAGCGAAAATCCTGCCTCGGCCCTGCTTGAAGTTTGCGTTCATACTGCTGCCAACGATGTTCCGCCAGACTTCACCCTACTACGTATAGATGGTCCCGAGCTCAAGATCCCCGCCGTAAAAGAGTCCACTCTCCCTGACGATTGGCAGATACGACTCGAGGTCACGCGAGAGTTCGGCACAGACTGGCTGCGCAAGAAGGAAGGCGTCATCCTGAAGCTTCCGAGTGCACTAGTTCCTCAAACAACGAATTCCCTTTTCAATCCGCTCCATCCGGACGCCTCCCGATTTCAGATCGCTG
>CAZSUK010000042.1:0-8282 GCA_964609355.1 uncultured Acidobacteriaceae bacterium
GTGTTCGACGTGCACCCCAAGCCAGGCACCGGCAGCGGCCGTTTTACCGGCCGCATCTGGGTTGAAGATCAGGGCGGAAACATCGTCCGCTTCAACGGCACCTATACCGGTGGCAACCAGGACGACGACAGCTCGAGCTACTTCCACTTCGATAGCTGGCGTGAAAATCTCCAGCCTGGCCTGTGGCTGCCCGTCGGCGTCTATGTTGAAGAGACGCAGAAAAGCTCCGAGCACCCGGTTTCCTTCAAGGCTCAGACCTACATCTGGGGATACAGCCTGAAGCTACCCACGCACGAGTCTGACAACGAGTCGGTGAAGATCGACGACGTTCAGGACCAGAGCGATCAGAGTGCGGACCTTAGCCCTCTGCAAGCTCAGCGGCAATGGATTTCGCAGGCGGAAGAGAACGTCCTTGATCGCTTGGTGCAGGCCGGCTTGCTGGCTCCTCCCAGCGACTTTGACAAGGTCCTGGAGCAGGTTGCCAACAACATCATCATTGGCAACAACATTCAGATCACCGATGCGATTCACTGCCGTGTGCTGCTTACCGCTCCGCTCGAATCGCTGGCGGTCGGCAACACCATCATCCTGAGTAAGGGACTGATCGACGTGGTGGCTTCTGAGGCAGATCTGGCCGCGATGTTGTCCTTCCAGTTGGCACACATTGTTCTTGGTCACCACATCGACACGCGTTACGCCTTCAACGATCGTCTTCTGTTCCCGGACGAGGCGACCTTTGAGCGCATTCACATGTCGCACTCTGATCCAGACAACGAGCTAGCCGCCAAGAAGGCTCTCGATCTGCTGAACCACTCGGTATATGCCAACCAGCTGGCGCAGCCGGGGCTCTTCCTGGCGCAGCTGGACGCGCGGTCGCACCAGCTGACCGCTCTGAACACTCCGCGGTTGGGTGATTCACTGCTGCGCCCCACCGGTGAACCCTGGCTGAATGCGCTGATCCCTAAAGCGCCCAAGCTGGATATCAACAAGCTCGATCAGATTGCGGCCCTGCCCCTGGGCAGCCAATTGAAGATCGATGCCTGGGACGACAGGGTCATCCGCTTGAACGCCCGGGCGGCTCCGATCATGAATGCGCGGGATAAGATGCCCTTCGAGGTGACTCCGGTCTTCTTCCGCTTAACCCGCTACACGCCGCCCGCCGCGCCAGTTGCGACGCCGGCTGCAGGAGCTGCTGATTCAACGGCTCCCGCGGTGGACACACAGCAAAGTGCGGCTCCGGCGCAGGCGTCGGCATCGCAACCAAGCCCACAGTAAACCGCTGTTCGAGGGTTTACCAAAGGGATATCCTTCAACGTAAAGCATCACAGAGGCGGGGTAGACTTAAACCTACTCCGCCTTTGCTGCGTTTTCCGGGGAATTTACTTGCGTGGTGTTCATGGCTAAAAGGTCCCTGCTGGCAAGCCTGTTCCTCCTTCTGTTCTCCGTGTCCATCAGCGGTCCTCTTCATGCCCAGGTAATTGCTGCTGGCCGGGGCGGCGCTCATGTGGTTGTCGGAGGTTTTTTTTCGGATTTCGCGCCCGATTATGGGCCGAACCGCCTTCTGGGTATCGGCGGCTTTTTCGATTTTAATTTGCGCGGACACCTGGGTGTAGAAGGCGAGATGCGCTTTCTGCGGTTTAACCAGACCTACGACGTGCACGAAGACAACTACAACATTGGTCCCAGGTACCACTGGCGTATCCATCGCTGGGACCCCTACGGGAAGTTCACGATCGGCAATGGTCAATTCAACTTCCCATTCAGTTATGGCCATGGCGGATATTTGCTGATTGCGCCGGGAGGCGGACTGGATATTCATTACCATCGCTTCACTATCAGAGCGATCGATTACGAGTACCAGCACTGGTACAACTTCCAAAACAGTTCTTTGAGTCCCAACGGATTCAGCAGCGGAATCGCCTACCGAATCTTCTAAAAGGTTGTGGAGATTCGGGACCGGGCAACAAGGACGTGGGTGCAGGAGTTGCAGGGGCTAATGCTCGCTGCGGCGAGGAAGCCCGACGTATTGGGAATCGTTTATGGCCCGACTGAAGTCGTGCCCTGATACAAAGCCCAGTTCCCATGCATACGCTAAAGCCCGTTTGGTTTAGACGATTGCATACACCGACGCTGAAGCCCTCAATTGATTTACCGGAACGCTTCCGCGGGTTTGAAAACCCGCTTTCCCGGACTAAACTCCGGAGCTACACCTATCCGCTGCCCCGGGACCAAAAGCCCCTGAGGGCTCTGTTTATCAGCGCAAAAGAGAACTTAGAGGATGGAAAACCGTTTGGGGAAACAGGATTTTTTGGCGGCTTTCCAGACTCTAACGGCCTTGTTCTCTGGGCCTTTTAGACCGGCAAAACCCAGGTCTCCAAAGCGAGACCTGGGCCAACCACTTTGTGCGGAGGAGAATGCAGGGTTGTTGAAGACTAGAAGTGGTAGGCGATGCCGATTACCGGGTTGTACACGTTGTAAAAGCGGCCGGTCTTCTGCGGTTCGAGGCCGAAATTCGGAGTCTTCATGAGCAGGCCGCGGTACTCGGCGCGAATGTCCCAGCTGGGGCTCAGCTCATACGCGACACCACCGCCATAGACTGCCCCTAAAATCGTTTGCCCCTTGACATCGATTTGGGTGGTGCTGGCGTCGTCGAGAGGAGCAAACATGAAGGCCGCTGGACCTGCCTCGAGAAAGGGGTTCCAGTTCTTGAAATTCGCGTTCAGGACATAAGCTCCGGAAAACTCCTGCATCCGGTCGTGCACTCTCACGTTGTTGAAGCTGGTGAAGTACTTTTGCGCGTTCTGGCTGTATTGATAGTTGAGTTCCAGCCCGCTTCTTGGAGTGAGCATGTAGCGGTAACTCACCAAGCCGCCCAATCCGTTTGTTCCGGTCTGCTGGACATCATTGCCAGTGATAAACGGGGGAAAGATGCCGGTTACGCTCACACTTATATCCTGCCGGCTTTCCTGGGCCTGACTCGCCACTGCCATAAAGGGCAGAAGCAGAAATAACAACAACGTTTTCCTCATTCGTTCCTGAACCTCTCGCCTGCGCGCAACCAAAAATGCTTGATCCTTCCCGCAATTGTACCTATCCCACGCGTTCGACGCGAAACTCATAGGGCGCCCCGCGCTCCAGGGACAGCGAACGCACCACCTTGAGAAACGCAATCGCGGCATGGGAGAGGTTTGCCCGCTTGCGGTGAACCAGGCGGAGATGGCGTTCAAACCGCAACGCTTCTACCGGAACCTGGACCAGTTCCCCGCTGGCCAACTCGCGGCCTACCGTCAGCCCGGGAACCAGGGCCACGCCGTTTCCCATGGCGACGAACCGTTTGACAGCCTCCAGACTGGGCAACTCCATTCCCATATTCAGGGGCGTTTTATGTTTCTCGAAGGCTGCAACTACTTGGCGGCGCAGAGGCGAGGGCACATTGTGGGCAATGAAGCTCTCCGCGCCCAGGTCTTCAATCGCGATTCCCTTCTCTCGCGCCAGAGGATGATCCGGATTGACGACAAAGGCCAGCTCATCGGTGTAAACCGCGATCGTCTTGAAAAGATCTGACTCCGGACGGAAGGAGAGGATGCCAATCTCGACCGTCCGTTCGAGCACATCATCCGGGATGCGGCTGGCCAGAGAGCGCTGAATACTTACGGCGATCTGCGGGCAAAAACGCCGGAAGCGGTCTAAAATCGGCAACAGATAGAGACAAGTGTATTCGTTGGCGGCAATCAATAGTCTTCCGCGGTCCAGCGACTTCAGCTCCTCCATCGCACTCGCCGCTTCCGCCCGCAGGGTCAACATTCTGCGCGCATAGTCGAGCAAGACTTCGCCGGCAGCGGTGAGGGTTCCGTCCCTGGCGCTGCGTTCGAAGAGCACCTCATGCAAATCGCTTTCGAGCTTGCGAATGACCTGGCTGACTGCGGGCTGGGTGCGGTGCAGCCGCTTGGCGGCACGGGAGAAGCCTTTTTCTTCGGCTACCGCAAGAAAGGTCTCGAGATGGTGAATATCCATAAGTTAAGGACGCTAGTTTCCAGCGCCTATTGCACTACTATAAGTCGACTTTATCGTTTTAAGAAGAATAATAAATTTGATCTATGGCTCCAGATCCGCGAGAATAAAGACATCAGTGAAGGGTGACGCCTCCATGAATCAGGATCGCGTGTTCTTTTTCGATACCACGCTGCGCGACGGCGAGCAGTCGCCGGGTTGTAGCATGACCATCCCGGAAAAGCTGCGCATGGCCCACGGCCTCGAAGCCCTTGGCGTCGATATCGTGGAAGCCGGCTTCGCGATTGCATCCCCGGGCGACTTCGCCGCCATCAGCAGTATCTGTCGCGAAGTGCGTGGACCCCGCATTGCTTCGCTGGCTCGTACCCGCAAAGAAGATATTCAAGCCGCGGCGCGATCGCTCGAAGGCGCAGAGCGGGCCCGCATCCACGTGTTTCTCGCCAGCTCGGATATCCACCTGGAGCACAAGCTCAAGATCACGCGGGCGGAGGCTTTGGAGCAAGCCGGCACGGCTGTTCGCCTGGCGCGCAGTTATGTGGACGACGTGGAGTTTTCGCCCGAGGACGCCACCCGATCGGATCCGGACTTTTTGTGCAGTGTGGTGACGGTTGCAATCGAAGCCGGTGCGAACACAATTAATTTGCCAGATACCGTCGGCTACTGCGTTCCTAACGAGTACGGCGCCATGTTCCGCATGCTACGGGAACGGGTGCCGCAAGTTGCGGGGGTCACGCTTTCCTCCCATTGTCACAACGACCTGGGCATGGCGGTGGCCAATAGCCTGGCGGCATTCGAGGCTGGGGCGCGGCAAATCGAGTGCACGATCAATGGCATTGGCGAGCGGGCGGGGAATGCTGCGCTGGAAGAAGTGGCTGCGGCTATGTTGGTGCGCCCGGACAAGTTCCCGTATTCTCACGGCCTGGCGTTGGAGAAGTTGTACCCCACCAGCCAGTTGCTTTCCGAACTGATTACTCAGTCTCCTGCGCCCAACAAGGCCGTTGTGGGCAGTAACGCGTTTGCCCACGAGGCAGGCATCCACCAGCACGGCATGCTGGCCCACCCGCTAACGTACGAGATCATGACGCCGGCTTCGGTGGGCGTACCCAACAATCGCATGGTGCTAGGCAAGCATTCTGGCCGGCGTGCCCTGGCGCATCGCCTGAAAGAGCTGGGCTTCGCCCTCGACGCCACGGATTTGGATCTGGTGTACCACCGCTTCAACGAACTGGCGGATCGCAGAAAGTCGATTTTCGATCAGGACCTTATTTCCCTGCTTCCAGACCACCATCGGCCCCTGGCTGCAGCTGAGTTGACCACAGGAGGTCAATAACCAATGAAGTTGAAAGTTCTGGTCGGCGCCGGAGACGGAATTGGCCCGGAAGTGACGCGCGAAGCAGTGCGCATTCTTACTTCTGTGGCAGAATTCGGCGGCTATGACTTCCAATTCACCGAGTCGCCCATCGGTGGGGTTGCCATTCGCCAGACGGGCACGCCGTTGCCTGCGGCAACGCTGGACGCGGCTCTGGAAAGCGACGCGGTTTTGCTGGGAGCGGTGGGCAGCAATGAATTTAATGCTTTGCCTCCGGATCGCCGGCCAGAAGCAGGATTGCTGCAGCTTCGCCAGGCCCTGGGAGGGTTTGCCAACCTGCGGCCTGCCTTTGCGTACAAGGCGTTGTTGGGCAACTCGCCCTTGCGTCCTGAAGTGACCGACGGAGCCGATATTTTGTTTGTCCGCGAGCTGCTGGGCGGGCTTTACTTCGGCGAACCGCGAGCGTGGGACCGGGAGAGCGGAGCAGCCTGGAACACGATGCGGTATACGCGGGACGAGGTCGCACGAGTAGCGCATGTGGCGTTTCACCTTGCCGGGCAGCGGCGCAAGAAAGTGACCTCAGTCGATAAAGCAAATGTGCTTGAAGTGTCGCAGATGTGGCGGGCGACTGTGGTTGAGGTTGCGCAGCAATATCCGGGCATCACACTCGAACACCAATATGTGGACGCCTGCGCGATGCACTTGATGAACACCCCACGCAACTTCGATGTGGTGCTTACGGAGAATTTGTTTGGCGACATTCTGAGTGATGAGTCCGGTGTGATTACCGGTTCGCTGGGAATGCTGCCATCGGCCACCATTGGCGGGGCGGTCAACCTGTATGAGCCGGTGCATGGTTCAGCACCTGACATAGCCGGTAAGGGGATTGCCAATCCGCTGGGTGCAATTCTTACCGCGGCTATGATATTGCGCCACTCCGCCAACCTGGAGCAGGATGCACAAGCGGTCGAGTTGGCAGTGCGCAAGGTTCTGGAGCAGGGGTATCGAACTGCCGATCTGTTGCGCGCGGAACAGCCTGGGCAGCATGTATCCACCCAGGAGATGGGACGGCTGGTGCATCAGGCGTTGAACGAAATTATTGACCGCCGGCAGGCTTTGCACGCTGTGTAGCGTGAGAGTGCAGGGCGCACCGCAGATCCCTCCACTACGCTCCTACGGAGCTCCGGTCGGGATGACAAAGGGTAGGGCGGTTTGCTTCCGCAACGTTACCTGCGGGATGAGGGCTGTCGCTCAGGGAAAGTTTTAAGGGAAAACCGTATGTCACAAGGCGCAAGAACGCTGTTTGAAAAGGTCTGGCAATCGCATGTGGTCGTAGCTCCTGAAGGGGAGCCCGCGCTGCTTTATATCGATCTGCATCTGTTGCATGAAGTCACTTCGCCGCAGGCGTTTGAAGGCCTCCGCCTGGCGGGCCGCACCGTTCGCCGGCCTGATCGGGCGGTAGCAACGGTCGACCATAATGTGCCCACCACGGCCAACCGGCTGATTATCGAAGACGCAATCGCAGCCAAGCAGATGGATGCGTTACGCGCCAATTGCGCCGAGTTTGGAATTCCACTCTTCGATGTTCAGTCCCCCGAGCAAGGCATCGTGCATGTAATCGGTCCGGAACTGGGCTTCACCAAGCCTGGCATGACCATTGTTTGCGGCGATAGCCACACCAGCACGCATGGCGCGTTTGGTGCGTTGGCCTTCGGTATCGGCACTTCAGAGGTAGAGCATGTTCTGGCCACCCAGTGTCTGCCGCAATCGCTGCCCAAAACCTTCCGCATCACCGTGGACGGCAAGCTGGGACCTGCAGTTACGGCGAAAGATATCGCGCTAGGCATCATCGGCCACATTGGAACGGATGGGGCGAGTGGTTGCGTGATCGAGTATGCCGGTTCGGCGATTCGTGCACTCTCCATGGAAGGCCGCATGACCCTGTGCAACATGAGCATCGAGGCCGGCGCTCGCGCGGGCATGATTGCTCCAGACGAAACCACATTCCGATATCTCAAGGGACGGCGCTTCAGTCCCACAGGCGCGGCCTGGGATCGTGCACTCGCCGAGTGGCAGTCGCTCGCCAGCGATCCCGATGCGAAGTTCGACCGCGAATTGGTGCTTCACGCAGAAGATCTGGCGCCGTTTGTCACCTGGGGCACAAGCCCAGGAATGGTGGTGCCGGTGACCGATCGGGTGCCTGATCCCGCATCCAGCCATTCAGCTGCGGAACGGCGCGCCTGGGAACGGGCTCTCGAATACATGGCACTGGAACCAGGCAAGGCCATCGAAGAACTGGCCATCGATCGGGTTTTCATCGGATCGTGCACTAATGCACGCATCGAAGATCTTCGCTCCGCAGCCAAAATAGTCATCGGGTACCACGTTCATCCGCAAGTGCGTGCGATGGTGGTTCCCGGCTCACAGCAGGTCAAGAAGCAAGCGGAAGAGGAAGGACTGGATGAAGTTTTTCGCGCAGCCGGTTTCGACTGGCGCGAGCCCGGGTGCTCTATGTGTCTGGGCATGAATCCTGACATCCTGGCTCCCGGTGAGCGCTGTGCCTCGACGAGCAATCGAAATTTTGAAGGGCGGCAGGGCCGCGGCGGCCGAACCCACCTGGTGAGCCCTGCGATGGCCGCCGCCGCCGCTGTTTCCGGGCACTTCACCGATGTCCGCAATTGGCAGTTTCGGGAAGTGGAGTCTTTCGCATGAAGCCATTCCGAAAACATAAGGGGTTGGTCGCGCCCCTCGATCGCGCGAACGTCGACACCGATCAAATTATTCCAAAACAATTCCTCAAGCGTATCGAGCGCACCGGATACGAGGACTTTCTGTTCTTTGATTGGCGGCGCATTCAGGAGGGGCCAGAAGCGGGCTCGCCGCATCCTGATTTCGTGCTGAATCAGCCACAGTATAAGAATGCGGAAATCCTGGTCGCGGGCAAGAATTTTGGCTGCGGATC
>CAZSUK010000043.1:0-7839 GCA_964609355.1 uncultured Acidobacteriaceae bacterium
TTTTATCATCGCTGCCAACCGTAATCTCGCGCGGAAACAGTCCCGTCGAAATCGTCTGCACCACGCTGGCCGACGCTGGAACCACAACCGATAGAACCGTCGCATTGGCTATGCCGGCGCCAAACCGGTTGGAGTTGGCTACCGCCAGCAGCTTACCGCTGTCGAACAGCCGCAGACCGACCGGAGCCGTCCCGCCGGTGTCGGCATACCCCAACAACGCATTCCCTGGGTTGGTCTCAAGCATGCCCGTACTGAACGCCAGCACCCGGTTATCCCCGCGCGCCGAAACCCACAGCGTCGACCCATCCGCCGTCTCCACCGCGCGCACAGGCGAGCAGCCCGCGTTCACAGTCGAAACAATCGCTGCCGAGGAAGGATTCGCCTCCGCCTTCGCCACATCGATTACCGTCAGCAGCCCGTTGGCCTGCGTCCCGCCGTCCGCCTGCCGGTAGCACCCTGTCCGCGTCAGGATGGGATTGCTCCCCCCCGGCGCATTCGTGAAGCTCCCTTCTACCTCGCTCGTCGCATACAACCGGCTACCGTCGGGCGAGATCGCAACGCCCGCAATCGTCTGTCCTCCGGTTGATATCTCCCCCACCAGCGTCCCCGCCGACAGGATCCCTGTCGAGTCATACTGCAGAGCCACAACCCCTACATTCCCCTCCGCCGTTGCACCCGGCGCCACCCCATACTCGTTCGCCACAAACGCATACTTGCCATCCGGCGACATCACAACATCGAAACTTCCCTCGTCGGCCGAGAGCGCGCCCTGGCTCACCTGCAGTCCCGTCGAGGTACATGTCTGGAGCGTGCTGAGGTTATAAAAGATCGCCCCATCCACGCCTAGCGTCGCCGCCAGTCCCTGCCCATTCGGAGTCAGGTTCATCCCGAAGGCGGACGCGCCATCCTGCACGAACTGCGGACGCACATAGTTAAAGCACGAAAGCTGCAATCCGCCGCCGGCCGCCGGCGCAAAGACCAGCATGCCAGAGGTCGAAGCCGAGACCGACACCAGCACATTGCCAGACGCCAGCGGCAGCGCCCGAAACGGGCTGCCATAACCGCCAGTCGAATAAGTAACGCTGGAGGCCGTCACCACCGGCGTCGCCGCTTCTGAAGCCAACACCGTTACATTCGTGGTGCCCGCAGCGCTCGTGTACGAAGCCGTATTCGCGGGCGTGAAATTGGCCGTCAAGGTATCCGTTCCTACCGCCAGCAGCCCAGTCGGCACGCTCACCACCGCCTGCCCGCCACTTACAAAAAAAGGGAACGAAGCGTAGTTTCCGCTGCTCAAAACCACCGAGCCCGCAGGCGCCCCGGCAGTCGACGCCACCGCAACCGCGACGCTCAGAGCCTGCGCGGTGCTGATGCTTCCTGAATCCGACGCCGTGACTGTGACCGTTGGCGTCACCGCTCCCGTCGCCGGTGGGGTCATGCTGCCACCCGAGGAGGTTCCACTCCCGCAACCTGTTATGAGAGACAAACCGAGGGATACAGTTCCAAGCAGAAAAGCGCAGCGCCGGATTTTCGTCAGAAGACGATTCATGGCATCTCCGACCCAATTATCACGAACGGCATTAGGGGGAAGTGTACCCTGACCGAATTACCTATCAAAGAGCACAACCAGCGGTCGCGGGGCTCGGCAAGGGCGGCACGATTCTAAAGGAAATAATCCTTGCTCAAAGCCGGAGCATCATCGTCTCAAATGGAACTGTTCCGCCAGTCGCGTGCTGCGAGAACGAATTTCCAGAAAGGTCCGTGTCTATGCCGATACAGCGATGAAACGGTTATCGCTTTGGTACGGAAACGGTGATGTTGCGAAATTTGAGGCCGCCGGTGTGGTCGCCCTGGATGTAGAAAGATCCGGGCTCGCCTTCGTTGGCATCGAGCGCACCGCCGGTGATACCGTCAATTTCTTTGTGGTCGATGGTCAACGTGCCGTCACGAACAACCGTTACTGTTCTTCCGACCAGGGTGACGTCAAATGATTCCCACTCGCCAGGTTTGCGGGGCAGCATGGAGCTTGGCGCAAGGCGTCCGTAGATTGCTCCCATAGAGCGCTCTGGCGGCTCGGTTCCTGTCTGTTCATATTCGAGCTGGACTTCATACCGTCCGCGAAGATAGAAGCCGCTGTTGGCATCATCCGGGCAGTTTACTTCGAAGTGAACCTTAAAGTCGGTGAATTTTTCGTTGCTCTTCAGGTTCGCACCATGATTTTCATTGAGGAGATCGCCGTCCTGAACGACCCAGTGACTATTAGCTGCGTCGCCGATCGGAGTCCAACCGCTTAGATCCTTACCATCGAAGAGCTTTACCGGCTTGGTCCAAGCCTTCGGTTCGTGGCCTTCCAACGCAGGAGCCGGCAGACCGATGAGTTCTATGCTGTGACCGGCGTGTTGTTGGGTTCCAACGAGCTTGCCATCCTTCGCGTCCAGCTCGATAGATGTGTCGTGCTCCATAGTGAGCGTGAGATGAGAAGCACTCACTTTATAGTCCGGAACCTGGAAGACGTGGCCACCGGTAGGCTGATACCAGATATCGAGGCCGCTTCCTTTCTCCTTAATTCCGAGCCAGACGGCAGCCTGTTTGCCATTCGATTGAGTAATGTTGAAATCCCAACGGCCGACGAACGGGCTTGTCTGTGCTTGCAGAACGGGTAACAGAGACAGAGTAAGAGCGACGATACTTGCTGAACGAAGCATGCTCGCAGTCTAACGCATGATGCCCATTCATTGGGTGGCGTCGCACCGCCATGCTCGACGTGCCGGTAGAGTTTGACGAGTCACCCCTATCTCACGGCATAGGCTGCCGACCGTGGTCCGCGGTTTTTCCCATGGATGCCATGGCGAGCCGCAACTTGGCTGCGGTCATTTTGTACGGGTCGCCACCTTTTCTACTGCGTGCCCGCACGAAGATAAGTCCAACCTTGGTGCGTTCGGAGATGAGTTCACGTTCGAACTCAGCCAGGCGGCCAAGATGCCGAAGACCAGTTTGCCCGCGGGCCTAGTTGTGTCGATCGAGGCTCTTTGTCCGGATAACCGGCAACCAGGAAAATAGCTCCAAAACGGCGTCACTTCCGAGTGGGAGACAATCCGGCCGGTTATCCAACAATTTGAGTTTTACGCTTGACATTCTAGGATCGCAGTTGTCATAGTATGTCTAAAGCTGGCATAGTATGACTAGATCAAACGAAGAAGTTCAACAGAGGCTGCCACTCTCGTTGCCGGTGTTGCACATGCTCCTTTCGCTGATGGAAGGCGAGCGACATGGATACGCACTTAAAAGGGAAATCCTGCAGCGGACGGACAAACGCATCAATTTGGGTTCCGGTGCGCTTTATGGCGCCATCAACAAGATGTTGGAGCAAGGGCTCATCGTTGAATCGGACGAACGTCCTGATCCGCATCTGGATGATGAACGCCGCCGTTATTACCGAATTACTTCCTTGGGTCGCCGCGTTGTCCAAGCGGAGGTCGCCCGCCTCCGCGCACTGGTGCAACTTGCGGAACTTCGCCTAGGCACTCCTGAACCGCTGTGAGGTGCTCATGCTTGATCCCACAAAGCTGTATCGCAAACTGCTCAGGCTTTACCCGGCAAGTTTTCGTGATGAATACGAGACACCGATGGATCGCCAATTTCGCGATGAGTGTCGAGAAGCGCAGAGTTGGAATGCGCACGCACGATTGTGGGTTCATGCTATTTATGACGTCGCGGTCTCCGCGCCAAGGGAGCTGGTACGTGAGTTGGGACAGGACTTGCATTTCGCTGTACGGGCTTATCGCAAACGACCGTTGAGTGCATTTCTTGCCATCGGCGCACTTGCTCTTGCCATCGGTGTAAGCACCGGAGTTTTCACTGTCGCGAGTGCGCTGTTGCTGCGAGATCTGCCATTCTCGGATGCGGCCCGGTTGGTAGAACTACGCCTCTCGCCCTTTAGTGCAGGAAACGGCCGTGCCGGTTTCACAGCGTGGCAAGGTCGCAGTTCTTACCTCAAAGGCGCAACCACATTTTCCACCTCCGAGATGAATCTGAATTCGGGCCGTGACGCTTTGCGAGTGCGAGTTTCGGAAACTTCAGCGAATTTCTTTTCTTTGCTCGGAGCAAGAAGCGATGTGGGCCGGACATTTGCATCGGATGAAGACAAGACGGGCCAGAACCATGTCGCGGTAATCAGTCATCGTCTATGGTTGCAGTCATTCGGCGGGGATCCCACCATGCTCGGCGCTACGGTTCACCTAAACGGGGCTGCTCTCACGGTCATCGGCGTTGCCCAGCCCCGTTTTGACTATCCCGGGAACGTCGATATCTGGATTCCGACTGTCTTCGACTTCGAAACAATTCCGAAACGCGGAGCCTTTCTCTGGCAAACGATTGGTCGCTTGAAGACGGGGATCACGATGACCCAAGCGCGGCAACAGTTCAGAGCGGAGGCTTCCCGCGTAAGCCCTGACAGCTTTCGACGTGCTGACCATGAGGGCACTGAATTAATCAGACTGCGGGACCAGATTGTCTCACCGGTTCATCAGTCGGTGCTTATCCTTTCCGCAGTTGTTCTCCTGGTCCTTCTAACCGCATGCGCCAATGTCGCGCAACTGCTTCTCTCGCGAACGGTGGAGCGCAGTCAGGAACTGGCGCTGCGTGCGGCCTTAGGTGCTAGCAGATCACGGCTGGTTCAACAGCTAACCGTAGAGGCGACGGCACTCACTCTGGCGGGATCCATATTCGGGCTCATTGTCGCCTTCTTTATTTCTCGAACCGCCAGTGCGGTATTGCCCGCGCAATTAGCGACGCAGAGGTACACGCTTCTGGACTGGCGCGTTCTCTGTTTCGCAATTACCCTTGCGCTCATCGTAGGAGTCATATTTGGAGTCATGCCGACATGGCTTATCGGCCGCCTCCAGCCTTCCACGCGACTCGCTCATGTGCGTCCGGGATCAAGCGAGCCAGTAACCAGGCGGCTGCAGTCGATCCTGGTTGGAGTACAGGTTGCGTTCACGCTCATTCTCCTTGTGAGCTTCCTCACTCTGGGCTCCGCTTTCCTACGCTTGGTTGATACGGACTTGGGTTTTCGACCGCGAAACGTGATCACGCTGAATGTTTCGTTGCAAGAGACGAGATACCAGAAGGAAAGTGCAGTGTGGCAATACTATTCCGCCGTCCTGGATCGTCTGCGGTCTGTCCCAGGGGTCGAATCGGTGGGTGCAGTCAATTACTTGCCGCTAACGAACAACGTGCTAATGGCGGGCACAATCAAGGCCGATTCAGGTGCACAAGTTAAAGGAGTCGTGCTGAATGGAGTGATGCCGGGCTACTTCCGAACAATGGGCACGAAGCTCGTTGCAGGAAGTGAGTTCGTCATGAACGAGGGTAACTCCGCTGAACCCTCCGTGATTGTCAACGAGGCTTTCGCGCACGAGGCTGGCTTAGACGCAAGTATGGTCGGCAGGAGGATCATAGCACCGTGGACGAGCCGACCTTACCTGGTGTCCGGAGTTGTGGCAACCGCACGAATGGCAGGCCCCGAATACGATGGGAGCCCCCAGGTCTATTGGCCGGTGCAAGAAGAGCCTCCGCCGGCGCTGACCTTTGTCGTGAAGGTGCACGGGGATTCGTCGAGGTACCTCGTAATCGTTCGCGACGCAGTCATCGGATTGGATCGAGGTGTGCCGATTTTTGAGGTGAAGACACTCGAGCAGCGTCTCAGTGAGACGCTCGGGCGTCCAAAGTTCTACACACTGTCAGTCCTCTTTCTCGGGTGTTTGGCCCTGTTGCTTGCCTTAATCGGCGTCTTTGGCACATCATCGCGCGCAATCGCGCAGCGGGAACACGAGTTCGGTGTTCGCATGGCACTTGGGGCGTCGACGGGGAATGTTCGAACAATGATCGTACGACAAAGCCTCACTCCTATCAGTATGGGCATCATTGCCGGTATCGCAGGAGCCATAGGATCTGGACCCCTTTTTCAGCATGTTTTTGTGGGAACCAAGACACCGGGCATGTCGACGTGCGTTATCACGTCGATTTTGCTCCTTACCGCCGCCCTGGTTGCCGCTTGGTGTGCGACCACGCGCATCTTAGCGATTGACCCAATAGATGCCATAAGAGCTGAGTGATCGACGCAACACGAAGATCACTCAGCCTGTTGAATATAGGGCAATGGAAGTCAGGTTGTTCAAAGCTCGTTTTGTACTGCCCGTGTTCCGGTCGAGTGACCGGCTACCCGGAAGTTACTAGTTGTTTAACAACTAGTCATTGGCTCACGCCGTCTGGAGAAATCAGTACCCGAAAGTCGGCTAGGCTCCAGCGATTCGGAAGTGGCGTATCGCGGTATGCTGGGGCTTTTGAGGACTAATCGACGCGGTCGCCGCATGAAATGGTGTCGATAAGTGCATTAGCCTGTTCTCGTCAGTTGAAAGTCACTTCAGGGTTACCTGAGATCAGATAGGAGATTTGTGGTCGGACGGAACTGGAACTTAGGAGGTGCGGGACGAAGATGAGGGAGGTGCGGGACGAAATAGCCCCAAAATAGATGTCGAGGGCAGCGGCACGAAGGCAGACTGAATGTAGTTTAACAATTCCGCGTGGTGAGCATTCATCCATTCGGCTCATGATCGGCCTGGAGAGCTGCTGTATCGGAGAGATGCGGGAAAAGAGATTCGGATGTCCCGCATCGTCTAAGGGTGTACGATCGAGCGACTCTTGCTGATCCGCTGGCATGTTCGGGACGTGCCAGTTCCAGTAATCTCAACTGACCGCCGCTAACCCCGATGAGTCAACCCGTGGACCTCAGCACATCACGACGAGCTGGGTCGTAGTCAGGCTACTTATAAGTAGGATAAGTAGGGCTCCGGGCCGGCGCCCAGGTCTCGCACGCGGGACCTGGGTGCATTCAACGATATGATGAGTGCCCAAGGAACGGCACCATGCCCAGCTCGTATGTAAGCAATTATGTCCACGTTGTATTTAGCACTAAGGGTCGCGCCAGGCTCATCCCGGCGGACGTCGAGTCCGAGTTATGGGCCTACCTTGCGGGCATCGCAGAGAACCATGGCGTCCAACCCGTGTCGATCGGGGGTATGGCCGATCATGTCCACGCACTGATCAACCTTGGTCCGATTCTGAACATTGCCAAGGCCGCCCAGGTGCTGAAGGCAAACTCATCACGTTGGATGAAGGAACACGGCAGTAAAGGATTTGAATGGCAAGAAGGATATTTCGCGTGCAGCGTTAGTCAGTCCCAGGTGCCGGTGGTGGTACGGTACGTTCAAAACCAGAAAGAACACCATCGCAAGATCGATTCGGCGGGTGAGTTTGCGTTGTTGTTGAAGAGGCATGGATTGGTGGTGCGGGAGTAATCTGTGCCGGATTGTGGCGTGCGGGAGGAGGCCCGGCACTCCCGTGCCGGGCTATTGATTGTGCCGTCCCTACGGGACTCCTCGCATTCGGCGTGGGCCTCCCCGGCACTCCCGTGCCGGGCTATTGTTATGCCGTCCCTACGGGACTCCTCGCATTCGCCGTGGTCCCTTCCCCGCACTCCCGTGCAAGGCTGTTGATTATGCCGTCCCTACGGGACTCCTTGCATTCGGCGTGGTCCTTCCCGGCACTCCCGTGCCGGGCTATTGTTATGCCGTCCCTACGGGACTCCTCGCATTCGCCGCGGTCACTTCCCGGCACTCCCGTGCCGGGCTATTGTTATGCCGTCCCTACGGGACTCCTCGCATTCGCCGTGGTCCCTTCCCGGCACTCCCGTGCCGGGTTATTGATTATGCCGTCCCTACGGGACTCCTTGCATTCGGCGTGGTCCTTCCCGGCACTCCCGTGCCGGGCTATTGATTATGC
>CAZSUK010000044.1:0-7640 GCA_964609355.1 uncultured Acidobacteriaceae bacterium
CATTGGGTTTTCTCCCGGGCATTCAGGGTCTCAGATAGAACTGCCACCGACCGCCCTCTCGAAATGGATAAGCTTCTCAGCGGGCAGATGTAGGATTTCCCTGCGATCTCCACGGGGCCATATTCGATCATGACCTCTGACTGGATATCCGGCGTAGTCGATTTTAGGTCGAAGATCAGTTCCAGCCGAAGGATGGCTCCCGTCGTAGGATCGATTGTGACCTCCCCGTGATAGCCCGCACGGTGGTGGAAAGCAATTGTTCCGTCGCCGTCTGGCAAGCAGCAGCCGCCTGTGCGATAAGAAGATTTCTCCTCCGGGATCACATAGCCGAAGACTGCGAGGGATTTTCCTGCGCCCTTCTCCCAGCGCCTCCATGAGAGACTACCGGGGGCAACGAAGATCTTGTCCATAGCCCCGCGGAGAAGGGGACCAAACGTTCCCCAAGTCACCAGGTATGGTTCGTCAGCTTTTCGCTGCTTGTGTTTCCCGGTATCTGACTCCACAACTTCGTTTCCATTACGGTAGAGCACCGTGTCCTTTACCGTGTCGGCGATGTGCAATGGTTGATAGCTTATCTTTGCATCGCCCTTCTCAAAGGGAGGAGTTTCTTGATAGTGAACCGTGGTTCTCGTGGCGTAGAAGTTCGGCAAATTTGGCAACGTCTTGTTCAGATATTCCAGGGCCAGTGAGGTCATGCGCTGCTGCGCATTGTGATCGGGAGGCGCATCGGTTGAAATCTCGCTCGCAGGGGGATTCAGAAAGGTCGACGCATCGGCCAAAGCAACGAGCGCCTGCCGGGCCTTTCCGCCACGCAGTCCTGCTAGACACGCTAAGAGCCTGGTACTACTCAGTCGTTCGGTGAGCGTCAAGTCCGAAAGTTGCCGCGCGACCTCTGCGTCCTGCTTGTCGTGGGCTGCGCTAAGCACTTGCTCCAATTGTTCAACCGTGACCGGTCTGGCCGCAGGGTTCGGTTGATCGAAGTAATAGGGCTCGTCGTAATACCCGGTGGTTGTGCGGGCGGTCAGACCTGGCCTGTTGATTCGCACTTTCAGGTCGTGATACTCGTCTGTATGGTTAGCATGGGAAGGATCGAACGACAACGTGTAGTATGTGTCGGCCTCCTGGACACAGGAATTGATCTGTTGAACCAGGTCCGAGTTCGTGTTAAAACCCGTAAGGCTATAGTCATTGGTATTCGCCGCCGGGTCGTCACTCGGTTCCAGCACGCGGCCACCGGTTTCGACGGCAAGCACTTTTCTGTTGAGGTGCATGAACGTAGCCTGCTGAACGGATTGCACGCCGTTCAGATAAGCCCGATAAGTGTGCGCCCGCCCATCGGCGTTGGTTTCCCCCACGGAGAAGCTGTAAAGGGCAATGCGAGCTTCCCGGAGCAAGGTGGAAAACCAGTAAATCGTATAGAAGGTATCCTGCCTGGGTCTACTGCTGTCAAGATAGGCCCCACTGCCTACGCCCCATCCCGGTCCGACCCAAATCAGCAGCTTTCTGCCCGGCCGCTGCCTTTCGGCTGTAGCAATATCGCCGAGCGCCTTCAGAGCTGACAGGGCCGGGGGCTCGCCAGGTAACGAGTCAATCGACTCTCCCCTCATGCCGCTGGGAACGCGACGAACCCACTCCAGATTCCTGTTATGAGCGAAATCTGCAGCTAACGCGTTCCCGTCGGCGGAAGGCTTGCCGACCATCACTATACCCGTGGTGGAAAGCTCGACGAGCGATACCGGCTGGGCGAGATGACCGTTGTTCTGCCGCAGGAACCGCTCCACTTCGCGCCGTTCATAGAAAGCTAGTCTTTCGGGCAGGTTGAGTGCATCGACGAGCAGAATAATCTTCACCGGGGGGTCCGGCCGGGTGGAAGTTCCATCGTACGCATGAAAAGTGAGGATCTTCTCCGGCTGGCCATTGTCTAGCAAGGTGAAGTCCTTACGTGCGATGCCGGATATTGGCTTTCCCGCCCTGTCAGTCACCACGACATCCACCTTGATCAGCCCCTCCTCCGGGTCGTAGATGGGAGCTGCGACTGAGGTGGGCCTTGGTGGATGAAACGCGGGTCCTGCTGGTGACTGCTGCGGCGCTTCTTGCAGAACTGTATTTTGTGCGCAGAGTGAAAGCACCAGACAGAACACAAGTGTCGAAGAGGAGAGAGATGAACGGGATAGACGCAATGATCCTCCCTTAATCACATCCGCAACTTGAAGAGCCGCGATCGTTGCGTTCCTTCGGCACGCACATTTTATTCCTTTGTCGACTGTCAATGGACTTATCAACTGGCCGTTTCGTCGCATTCAATTCTCGATCGCCACCGTGTCGATGGATGCAAATCGGCAATGCATTCGACGAGCCCTTTGGATCTTCATACCTGGAGCGATCCAGAAGCCCGATTAACGGGCTTCTCTGACAACTGGCGGCCAGGGCATGGCCGAGCCTGGTCAACTGTCCGATAAACCTCTCGGACAAGTGCCTGAAAAGTCGTATTTTCGGTAACTTTCCTCGCTGGGGGTCGGTCTGGTAGGCAAGTTACCTATAATCCGGTTTCACAGGAAGTCCGGTTCTATCAGGATATGAAGCTGGCGATGGCTCCTTTCGGACTACCACTGACTTTGCGAAGGCTTTGAAATCAGCTTTTCAGCTCGGGTCTTGCTGAGGTCAGCAGCTCGCGGTTCCTTAGCATTGAGCCAACGACTTTGCTGGCTCGATGCTAAGGAACGCTCAGGTTTTCGCGATCAGGTTCGAGAAACCCTCGCTTAACTCTTCCGTTCGTTGCGACCTGCATCACTGTTTACGGTAAACGCGGGTCTCGATCAATCCAGAGTCTGTGCCGATGGCTCGAAGCTCAGCCCCGTCCTCGTCGACCACAAAATCCGCATGCACGACGGAATCGAACGGAGATACATTGAGCGTCATGGATCCGGTGCAGTCCGGATTCACGGTATATGTACCTTGAAACGTCACCGGGGCGATGTTGCCGTTCGAGCTTGTGGTTGCCGTTCCGCTGGTGTTACCCCTGCCGTCGAATGCCTGTCTGCCGACCTCCCCGAATGGGCCCGCGTAAGGGGCTGGAACATAGGAATCGAGTAGAGTTCCTGTGCTGGAATATCCAAAGATGCCATGTACGTTCGCCTTGGAGCATTCTTTTGCCGCGGCTGCCACTTGCTGGGCAACCGCGCTTTGCGCACACAACATGGAAACTGCCAGAAGCCAGGCCCCCTGATAACGAAGCAAAGCTGTTTTCATCACGAATCTCCTTTTCTCTTGATCGATCTGGCTAGCCGCTTCCGGCTCACCTACCCTGGATAAGGAATCGCGACCCGGAAGGTTACAAGTGTTGGGGCAAAAATCGTAGAATGTTTTGCGCCACTCTGGCCCAAATGCCAAATTGCCTCCAGTGCGGAGCGGACTCGGCTTCCGATGATCCTGCGGGATTGTGCCCCAGGTGTCTTATTCAGGGCGCGTTCGACAGCTCCTTCGCAAACGATTCAGGAGCTGAGACGATCGACATTGCGACCGTTTCCGACGGCGATGAGGACTTCGGCCGTTACCACATCCTTCGACCTTTAGGCGAAGGTGGCATGGGCACCGTATATCTTGCCGAGCAGCGCGAACCCATCCGCCGCCGTGTCGCCCTCAAAGTCGTAAAACTCGGCATGGATACCGGCCAGGTACTCGCACGTTTCGCCAAAGAGCGCCAAGCGCTGGCTATGATGGACCATCCAAACGTAGCCCGGATTTTCGACGCAGGGGCGACGCCCAAAGGCCGGCCTTACTTCGTAATGGAGTACATCGACGGCGTACCCATTACCCAGTATTGCGACGGCAAGCGGATGGCGATCGGCCAACGGCTGGAGGTGTTTCTCTCCGTATGCCGTGCTGTCCAACATGCGCACGAGAAAGGTGTAATCCACCGTGACCTCAAACCGTCGAACGTTCTGGTGACGGAACAGGAGGGCCGGCCCCTGGCGAAAGTGATCGACTTCGGTATCGCCAAGGCCACCGACCAGTGGGCGGTCGAGAACACTCTGATCACACAATTCGGCGAGATGGTGGGCACACCGGAATACGCCAGCCCCGAGCAGGCCGCGGTGTTGACCGCGGACGTCGATGAGACCTCCGACGTGTATTCGCTCGGCGTGCTCTTATACGAGTTGCTCATCGGCAGTGTGCCTTTTGACGCAGCCAGAATGCGCCAGGCTGGCTTAGCGGAGATGCTCCGCATTATTCGCGAAGAAGACGTATCGCCGCTTCCGCGCAAGCTGAGCACCATGGGTGGGGCCGTAACCGGCATCGCGGCGCACCGCCAGACTGACCCCGCGTCCCTACGCCGCCTGGTGGGTGGCGACCTCAATTGGATCACCCTCAAGGCTTTGGAAAAAACGCGCGAACGGCGATATGCTTCTGTGGCTGCGTTGGCGGCCGATATCGAAAGACATATTGAGGACCGGCCAGTTCTGGCATCGCCGCCGGGCAGATTGTACCGAACCGGCAAGTTTCTGCGCAGACATCGGCTGGCCCTTCTCGGCACTGCCGCCGGGCTCGTATTGATCCTGCTAAGCGGTTTGACGGTCTGGTCGCTCCTGCACCGCAATTCTCCGCCGCGGCCCAGGTTGGCAGAAAAGAAAACCGTTGTTCTCGCAGACTTCACCAATGCTACGGGCGACCCCACCTTCAGTGGAACGCTAAGCCAGACCCTGGCAGGGCGACTGGGGAATTCACCGGATCTTGCTCTGCTTTCGGACTCGCGCGTGAGCCAAACGCTCCGCTTCATGGAACGACCACCAGACGCGAAACTCACCCCGGCCATTGCCGCCGAGATTTGCGAGCGGACAGCAAGCGCTGCTGTCGTCGAGGGCTCCATCACAAGCCTGGGGAAAGGCTACATGCTGAGTTTGCGCTCACGGAATTGCCGCACTGGAGATGTTCTGGACGAAGAGCAGGCTCCGGCGGCCAGGAAAGAGGACGCTGTCCAGGCATTAGGCCAACTCGCAAACTCGTTCCAGGCCCGGGCCGGCGAATCGCTTCCAGACGTGGCTAAAGAGCCCAGTCTACCGACCGAGGTAACCACGGCCTCGCTCGAGGCCTGGAGGTCGTTCAGCGCGGCGATGAAAGCACACCAGAGTAAAGCACAGGCAGCGGAAACCGCTCCCCTCCTGACGAGGGCCGTCGAGATCGATCCGCAATTTGCCATGGCCTATGCCTACCTGGGCCGGCAATATGCCTCCCTCGGAGAGACCGAAATCGGAGCGCAGAACATAGCAAGGGCTTATGAACTACGCAGTCGGGTGAGTGATCAAGAGAACTATTTCATCACGTTCAACTACGACCGGGAGGTAACAAGAAACCTGGAACTGGCGCGACAGACGCTTGAATCCTGGGTCCAGGCGTACCCCCGGGCTCTGGAGCCCCACGGATTCCTGGCAGCTTTCACGACGCAGGGATCGGGTCATTACGACAAGGCGGCGGAAGAAGGTCAAAAAGCAATCGGACTCGATCCGGATTACTCCATCGGCTACACCAATCTGACTTTTGCCTACATCTACTTGAACCGCCTGGCAGATGCTGAGGCAACGCTTCGCAGAGCATCGGAACGTAAGATCGAAGCCGTAGACTTTTCCATCTGCCGGTACTTCATTGCATTCTTGAGGGGCGATCAGCCGGCGCTGGAAAGGGAAGTGACGCAACGAAGGGCAAAGATGGAAGCCCAGGGATTTTTCGAGCAACAGGAAGCTCTCACCGCGGCGTACCAGGCGCGCTTGAAAGAAGCGGCGCGGCTGTCGGATCGCGCCGTCCTCTTATCGCGCCAGGCAGGTTTGCGCGAGCGGGCCGCTCAATTTGAAGGTTCTCGTGCGGTATGGAGCGCACTATTTGGACTTCGGGAGGAAGGACAAAGAAATGCCGCTGCGGCATTGGCGCTTCACCAAAGCCGAGATGCCAACTACGGACCTGCCTTTGCGCTGGCGGTTCTGCATCAGTCCCCCCAAACTCGCAAGCTCGTGGTGGACCTTGAAAGGCGCTATCCGGAGGACACATCTGTCCAGTTCAGTTACCTGCCCGCGTTGCGGGCTCTCGAGGCTCTTGACCAGGGAGATGCAGCGAAAGCGCTGGAAATGACACAGGTAGCCGCACCCTATGATCTCGCTGTTCCGGGTACAGCATTCTACGTGGGGTCCTTCTTTGGAGCTATGTATCCGGTTTACGTACGTGGCCTAGCGTATTCTCGATTGGGCCGTCATCGCGAGGCAGCGGCTGAGTTTCAGAGAATTCTTGATCATCCGGGTATTGGGCTGAACGATCCAATGGGGCCGATGGCGCGTCTCCAACAGGCCAGGGCATTCTCCGCTTCCGGAGATCGCGCGGAATCAGCCGCCGCCTACAAAGACGTTCTTGCTCTTTGGAAGGATGCCGACCCGGATGTTCCCGTGGTCCAACAAGCCAAGGCTGAATTGGCCGGCTTGCCCTGATTCGCTGTAACTTCCGGGTGCCTGATTCCTTATTGTCTTTAGCGAGCCTTATTTTTTTTAGTGAGGAGCTCATGATGAACGGTCAGCCCCCGCACACCTTGTCGGGCTCATCCCAGTTTCCGACCACGCGGTGGACCCTGGTGGTCGCTGCTGGTGATCCACACCACAAGGAAGCACGGTCCGCTCTCGTTTCCCTTTGTGAGAATTACTGGTATCCGTTGTATGCCTATCTGCGCCGGCGCGGCTCTTCGCCTGAGGACGCGCAGGATCTCACCCAGGAGTTTTTGCTACGCGTGCTGGAGGGGCGCTATCTCGATCGTGCTGACCCCGAAAAAGGCCGGTTCCGCTCTTTCATTTTGACTTCGTTGAAGTTTTTTGTGGCCGACGAAGCAGACCGTCATCGCGCGCGCAAAAGAGGCGGCGGGGCGCTTGTCTCGCTTACCTTCTCATTGGGAGAAGAGCGGTACCAACACGAGCCTGCGCATGATGAAACGCCGGAGCGGATCTTCGAACGGCGTTGGGCGCTTGCCGTGCTTGACCGTGTGGTGGAGAAATTGCGCAACGAGTTCGTGTGTCACGGCCGCGCGGAACATTTTGAACGAATGAAGGTGTTCCTTCTTGGGCAGCCGGACACACCGTATGCTGCAATAGCACGCGAGTTGAACACTTCAGAAGGAACGCTCAAGGTGGCCATTCACAGGCTACGCAAGAGGTATCGCGAACTCCTGCGCCAGGAAATTGCCGATACGATGGCCGATCCCGTCAACGTTGAGTCCGAACTCCGGTTTCTGGCGGCCGTGCTGGCGAAAAAGTAGCATCGACAACGGGCTTCATTTGGCAGCTGAGTCTTTCGAGCGGAAGCAACTTACCGAAAATCCCTGCGAGCTCAACCGGTGGATGCAACACCATCTGACAGAGATCATTTGTTTTAGAGGTGGTGTTTATGAGAATAGGAAGACGGTATGGTCTTTCTTCGGCACAGAAGACTGAGATCTGGCGCCGTTGGAAGGCGGGAGAGTCGTTGCATGAGATTGGCCGTGCTTTCGGCAAGGACCATGGCTCGATCCATTTCTTGTTATCGCAGCACGGCGGGATCGTTCCGGCAGTTCGCCGGCGCTCGGAGCGAACCCTTACGTTGGCCGAGCGGGAGGAGATCTCGCGAGGCCTTGC
>CAZSUK010000045.1:0-3025 GCA_964609355.1 uncultured Acidobacteriaceae bacterium
CGCCAGCTAACCCGCACCGAGAAGATTCTCTTCTGGGCCCTCCGCTTCTATCTAGTCTTCATGTTCGGAATCGTGCTCTATCAAATTCTGACCGGCGCCAGATAGTTCCTGACGCCGCCGGGTCTCCTCGCGGCCGGCCAAGTGGTTTCACAAATCTGCGCATCCCCATTGCGCATCACAATCGCGCGCATCATCAATGTCGACGCCACCGTGGAAGAGCGGCGCTTCAGCGCCGCGTAAAGCGATCAGAATGACTCCGGGCTTCAGCCCCGGTGGTCGTAACTCTGCGAGGATCGCCGAGTTCCACGCCACCGATCACCCAGAGATAACATGCTGTACGCAATTCCCGCCCAAACGCATTACACTATTAGCTCGTAGCCCGCGCGCCTTCATCCCCACGCGCCGAGTTCATACCTAGAGGAACGCCATCATGTCCGTAAACAGTTTCAACAGCAAATCCACTCTGAAAGTCGGCAGCAAAGAATACGAAATCTACCGCCTCGACTCCCTCGACCAACAAGGCATCTCCACCAAGCATCTCCCCTTCTCTCTACGCATCCTGCTGGAAAACCTCCTCCGCACCGAAGACGGCCGCAACGTCACTAAAGAAGAAGTCCGTGCCCTCGCAGCCTGGAATAAGACTTCCAAGCCAGAAAAAGAAATCGCCTTCACTCCCAGCCGCGTCCTCCTGCAGGATTTCACCGGAGTCCCCTGCGTAGTCGACCTCGCCGCCATGCGCGACGCCATGCAAACCCTGGGCGGCGACCCCGCCCTCATCAATCCTCTGCAGCCCGTCGAACTAGTAATCGACCACTCCGTCCAGGTCGACGAATTCGGCACCCCCAACGCCTTCGACATAAACGCCGCACTCGAATTCCAGCGCAACAAAGAGCGCTACTCCTTCCTCCGCTGGGGCCAGACAGGTTTTAGAAATCTAGCAATCGTCCCCCCCGACACCGGCATAGTCCATCAAGTCAATCTCGAATATCTAGCCCGCGTAGTCTTCGTCCACGAGAGCGCCGGCAAACGCACCGCCTACCCCGACACCCTAGTAGGCACCGACAGTCACACAGTCATGGTGAATGGTTTGGGCGTGCTGGGATGGGGCGTTGGCGGAATTGAGGCTGAGGCGGCGATGCTCGGGCAGCCTGTTTCCATGCTGATTCCGCTGGTGGTCGGAGTGAAGTTGACTGGACGATTACGCGAGGGCGCGACTGCTACGGATTTCGTTTTGACTGTGACTGAGATGTTGCGCAAGCACGGCGTCGTCGGAAAATTTGTCGAATATTTTGGGCCCGGCCTGCGCGACTTATCGCTGGCCGATCGCGCGACCGTCGCGAATATGGCTCCGGAATACGGCGCGACCTGCGGAATTTTCCCCATCGACAAAGAGACTCTCCGCTACTTGCACCTCACCGGACGCAGCGAAGAACAGATCGCCCTCGTCGAAGCCTACAGCCGCGAGCAAGGACTCTTCCACGACGAAAAAACCGCCGAGGCGGAATATTCCGAACTACTCTCACTCGATCTCGCGACCGTTGAGCCCAGTCTGGCCGGCCCGAAGCGCCCGCAGGATCGCGTCGTGCTCTCGCAGGCCGGAGAGTCGTTCAACAAAGCGCTGCCTTCTCTGATCAAACCCAAGTCCGGCGCGACGTCGACAGCCAAGACTACTGCTCCGGCAGCTGCTCCCAACAACAATCGCTGGGAGCAAGAAGGTGGAAGCCCTTCCGCAATCGGCGTCGAAGATCCGAACGTGCACGAGCACGTGTCAGCCTCGGTGAAAGATTCGCTCAAGCACGGCAGCGTCGTCATCGCCGCCATCACTTCCTGCACCAACACTTCAAATCCTTCCGTTCTAATCGCCGCCGGCCTGCTGGCAAAAAAAGCCGTCGAGAAAGGATTGTCCGTCCCATCGTGGGTGAAGACCTCGCTCGCCCCCGGCTCGAAAACCGTGACCGACTATCTCGCCAAAGCCGGCCTGACGCCGTATCTCGAGAAGCTGAAATTCCATCTAGTCGGCTACGGCTGTACCACCTGCATCGGCAACTCCGGACCACTACCCGAAGAAGTGTCGAAAGCCATCGACGAAAAAGAATTAGTCGTCGCGTCGGTGCTCTCCGGCAATCGCAACTTTGAAGGCCGCATCAATTCCGAAGTCCGCGCCAATTATCTGATGTCCCCACCGCTGGTCGTCGCCTTCGCGCTGGCCGGCCGCATCGACATCGACCTGCGCAAAGATCCCATCGGCAAAGGCCGCGACGGCCAACCCGTCTACATGGCCGACATCTGGCCGACCCAGCGCGAGATTGAAGAGACCATGCAGCACTCGATCACTTCCGAAATGTTTTCAAAATCCTACGCCGACGTTTTTCAGGGCGACGAGCGCTGGCGCGGCCTCGCGGTGCCCAAGGGCCAGACCTACGCCTGGGAGAAAGATTCCACCTACATCCGCCAGGCCCCGTACTTCGACGACATGGCCGTGAAGCCGTCGCCCGTGCAGGAGATCAAAAAAGCGCGCGTGCTGGCCGTTCTCGGCGACAGCGTCACCACCGACCACATCTCCCCCGCCGGATCGATCAAGAAAGATGGTCCCGCCGGAAAATATCTGCAGGAACACGGCGTCAAGCCGGCGGATTTCAACTCCTACGGCTCGCGCCGCGGCAATCACGAAGTCATGGTCCGTGGCACCTTCGCCAACGTCCGCCTGCGCAACAAGCTGGTCGCAACCGAAGGCGGATTCACCCGCCACCTTCCCACCAACACGGAAATGTCGATCTTCGACGCGTCGGAAAAATATCGCACCGCCAACATTCCGCTTCTGGTTTTAGCAGGAAAAGAATACGGCTCGGGCTCATCGCGCGACTGGGCGGCCAAAGGCCCGGCCCTGCTGGGCGTCCGCGCCGTCATCGCCGAAAGCTACGAACGCATTCACCGCTCCAACCTGGTCGGCATGGGAGTCCTGCCCCTGCAATTCCCCGCAGGCCAGAACGCCGAATCGCTCAAGCTGACCGGCGAAGAAGTCTTC
>CAZSUK010000046.1:0-5949 GCA_964609355.1 uncultured Acidobacteriaceae bacterium
CGGGGTCGTCAAAGTCACTTATTCCTTCGGGCGTTAAACTGGCTGCGGAACATTCTGGGCCGGGGACTAAACGCGTACCTCAGGGGCTAAAGCCCCAAAAATTTTCTCAATCGTGTGCGGCCCGACTAAAGTCGTGCCCTGATACAAAACAGAGCTTTTCCGCAGCCCGTAAAGTTGTCCCCTGAGACAAAATCAGTTTTCACGCAGACTCTAAAGCCCGTCGTATTTGACCCTTTTCGGCACGACTAAAAGTCGTGCCCTGATACAAAGCCCAGTTCTCACCCAAACTCAAAATCCCAATTGTTTAGCAGACTGCAACCACCAGGGCTAAACAGGCTGCGGAAAAACTCTGTTTTGTATCAGGGCACGACTTTAGTCGGGCCGTAAACGATTGACAATATGCCGGGCTTTAGCCCCTGAGGTACGCTCTTCTGCCCCAACATCGACTTTTTCCGCAGCCTCTAAAAGCCCCGAGTTTTTTAGAGCGGGCGTTTAAGCGGGGTAGAAAACCCGCTTCCCCGGACTAAAGTCCGTGGCTACACCAAGGCCTTTTCCCGAATCATGCATTCCAAATCTCGCAAAAATACGACATTTGAGGAACCAAAGTGTTCGGGAATGGGACAATCCATTCAATGGAACGCGATGTGCGTCTTCTGATTCTGGCGGTGACGGCTGGTTCCGCGGACAGCTGGAGCTTCTTCGGACTGGGACATGCCTTCGTAGCAAATATGACGGGCAACACTGTCCTGCTGGGTGTCGCTGTCTTTCAAAATCACAGCGCTCTGCTTCATCCCGCAATCGCTCTGGGATCCTATGCCACCGGCGCGCTGATTGGTTCGTTCCTGACGGGCGATGTAGGACCCAACAGTGGTTGGCCAAAGAGAATTTCGTGGGCGCTGATGATCGAAGCCCTCCTGTTGCTGAGCGCCGAAGCGGGATGGATCGCAGTTCAGCGGCACGCCAACCACTCGCCGAATCTCATCCTGTTGTTGGCTACCGTGGCGGTCGCGATCGGAATACAAAGCGGCACCATGGTGCAGTTGAAAATCCCAGGGATCGTCACCACCTACATCACCGGGACCTGGACAACGATGTTGAACGGACTCGTGCACCTGGTAAAGCACGGGCAGCCGCCCGCGCAAAAGTTGGAGTTTGAGCACCGGTTGACGCTGCAAGCCGCCGTTTTATCAGCATATTTTCTCTCCGCTGTGTTGACAGGCTGGCTCTTCGGACACCTCCCGATCGCGGCCGGTGCAGTGCCGGCGCTCAGCTTATTTCTGGTCGCCGTTTACGGAATTCTTTTGGGGTGAATTTTTGTGGCGGATATCGAGACCAAATTTGGGCGCAGTGTTCGTCCCTGTCACCTTGACAGGGATTTCTGCCCCAGCGCCGTGCTTGTGAAAGAAGGGATCGACGACTTTCAACGGCCAGCTCTTCCACCACGAAGCGACCATCTGTGACAACTTCGCGTCCGTCCTCACCTTGCCGGTGAAGTCGAACTTTTTCCCGTCTAACGTGTAGACACCGGTCATTTGAACCGTCGCTCCTGGCATGACGAAGTTCAAATTTTCCAAAGTGAGTTGTCCATCGGCCATTTTGAATGTTCCCGTCATGCGGGAGGTCACGTCCTCGGCTCCGGGCTTGGCGTCTTTCGGATCGCCCTGGGCTCGCAGGCTCAGCATGTCCACCTTGTCCTGAACGTCCGGGTTGGTAAAGTGCATCTGTTTAAGCTCGAAGGTCCCCTGCATGCCTAGTTTTTGGGTCACGCTCTCCTTGCCTGGGCGGATATGCAGCTTGGTCTTCATCGCCAGCACACCGCTCATTACCGGCGGCTCGGTCTTGACGGCGAGTTGCAGAAAGTCTTGAATGCGGCCTCCAGGAACGTCGACGTCGAGGTCGATGGTGTGGCCCTTCCCTTTCACATTAACGACCGCACCGCTGCAGGAAAACTCAGATGCGCCCAGCTTTGCCTGTACCGGCTGCAGATATGTATCGCCGGTCGTCCCATCGACAATGGCCGAGAATCGAGTGGAAAGGGTTACGGGGTGGTTTGCGGTATCAAGGCTGAAATTCGGCACATCCGCTGTTCCTCGTACTTCGATCCTGTTGAGGCGGCCGGTGAACTCCCCATCGGAATGGAGTATGCCGCCTATTCCGTTGATGGTGCCTAAATCAGCATGCTGGAACGTGTAGTCGCCGGTAACGGCCGAGTCACCCGGGGACTCCGGATTCCATGGACCAAAGGTGCCAACGGCGTGGATGTCCCCGGTTGGGATTGCGTTGGTCAGGGTCGCGTCATAGGGCGATGGAGAATCCTGGCTCACGTTGCGTAGCACGATGTGCTTCAATTCGAAGATCTTTGGATCCTTGTCCGGCTTATCGGTGTCGATCACCAACTGTGAATCGTCGAACACGATCCTATCCACCACGATCTTGATCTTGCCCTGGTGGCGGGATTTTGTCCCCTGCTGGCGCACAGACTTGGGCGGAATCTTGATCTGCAGACCCTGGACATTTGCTGTACCAACGTGGGTCGGCTTGAGAAACAAACCAATCAGACCAGCATGAAATTCGAATTGCCGCACTGCAATGATCGGGTCTTTCGCACCCGCCGCGACGACATCGTCAGGAGCGAAGATCCGCAGACCTTTGCCGGAGACAGCCAATCCCTTGATGAGCGACACCTGCAGATCATCCAACTCGACGCGGCTGTTGAAGCGGGTGCTGAGGGTTTCGATAACCCGCCCTTTGAGAATCGGTCCGGCTCGCCTCAACACGATTTCACCCACCCCCAGTAGCACAATGAGTGCGATCAGTGTGATCCAGGCAGCCAAACGCCAGCCCCTGTGCTTTGGCGGGCTTTGCTTGTTTTGACTTTGTGGCCCCAAATTGTTGAGCGTGCCCAAAAATATACCTAGTACCAGTGGATGCGGTTCTCTTTGACCGAGTTTCCGCAAAAAGAACCAGACCTGCCGGTTTTCCTGTATGCAGGTCAAAGTTACACGTTTCGCGGAATGCGTGGCTTCAGCTTACGTGAACGACCGGACGCTGGGCAGGATCTTTAATAGCGCGGCGGAGGACTTCGTGTGTCAGGGGAGCAGTATCGCCCTCGCCAAGAAAGACGTAACGCATACCATTAATGACGGGATTGACATCGGTCCAGTGAAAGTAGACATGGGGAATGCACTCCGTGCCTTGCTTGAGGTAGATAAGCAGCGCGGCGATGGAATTTGCGACCGCGGCGCTCCTGGCATGGAAGATCTGATTCGATCCATCTCGAAGCCCGTAGACCTGCAGAAATTCCGTGAAGTCGGAGGTGTCTCCCCGTTCCACCTCCACAAAGTAGATGAGGGAGTCGGGCAAAAGCCCATAGTTCTGGCGCAGTTCCGCCTTAGCCTGTTCGCGGTCTTTGCTGGAGTTACCCGGCTTCCAGGCAATGAGGTGGATAGTCTTGTGAGCGCTCTCGGTTGCAAAAGCCTGCGCCTGAGGGTCTAGTTCGACGCCTGTAATGCGCAGCTCGGTGGAACGGAAGGTCCGCGATACCAGCGACGTAAAGGTCATGGTGAAGATGAATATGCAAGAGATCTTGAGCCCCTCGGGCCGCTCATAAATATTCACCAACGTGGTGTAGATGAAGATGAGGCATACGAGGCCGAGAGCCGCACGAGCGAGCCATGTGGCTGCAGCGATCGTCACCGCGAAGGCAGCGGAGGTGATAAGGACAAGAACGCCAGTAGCGTAGGCTCCGCCCTGAGCATCCACGTTCGCGTGGAAGAGGCGGGTAACAATAAATGCAACAGACACAAAGACCAGCACGAGGGGACGCGAGGCGCGGGCCCACTCCGGCGCCATCCCGAAGCCGGGAAGGTAGCGCGGGATCAGGTTCAGAAGCCCGGCCATGGCAGACGCTCCCGCAAAGGCGAGTATAAGAATAGTGCTTACATCGTAGAGAGAGCCGAAGTAGTTGCCGAGATATTGGTGAGCAAGGTAAGCCACGGCTCTGCCGTTGGCCGGTCCTCCTTCTTGAAAATCGGCCGCGGGGATGAGCAGAGTGGTGATGAAGCTGGTGGCTATCAGGAAGACACTCATGATGATGGCGGCTCTCGCCAGCAGTAGCCGGGTGTTCCGGATGCGCTCTTCTAGATTTTCGCTTTTGATCAGAGGCATGACGGCGACGCCGGTCTCAAAACCCGAGAGGCCCAGGGCAAGACGGGGAAACAGCAGGCACGAGAGACCGACCATCGAGAGCAGACTGCCATGCTGCGTGAACAGGGCACGCTTCCAGTCGACAATGAGCCTGGGGTGCAGAAGCACATGAAAGATGCCGACGAGGCAAACAATCGCGTTCAACGCTAAATAGACGCTAACCAGAACAACTGCGATGTTGATTGCCTCTTTGAAGCCCTTGAGGAAGATGGCGCCGAGGATAGCGAGCAGGAGGAGGGTAACACCCATCTGGTTCTGCAGGGCGGGCGGAGTGTAGGGGTTGTGGACAAAATGGGCAGCCGCGTCCGCAGCGGAAAGAGTCATCGTAATGATGAAATCGGTGGTGGCAAATCCCAACAGGACAAGCACGAATACCTTGCCGGTCCACCCCGGGAACAGCTGCTCGAGCATCGCTATGCTGCCTTGCCCATAGGGGCTGGCGGCAGCGACCCGATTGTAGACCGGCACCGCCGCAAAGAGCGTCACCAGAACCAGAACCAGAGTCGCAAGAGGTGACAGCATGCCGGCGGCAAGGTAGGCGATGCCCGATTGATATCCAAGGGTGGAGAAGTAGTCCACACCGGTGAGGCACATCACCTTCTGCCAAGGATGCTTGCCTTTATCGTCGCGCTGGTTACCACTCTCAGGGTGTTCCATGCCGGCAAACAGCCAATCAGAAAAAGACACAGGTGCTCCTTAGTAGCCGCTGTTAGCGGGA
Organism: uncultured Acidobacteriaceae bacterium; assembly: GCA_964609355.1. GTDB lineage: Bacteria > Acidobacteriota > Terriglobia > Terriglobales > Acidobacteriaceae > PALSA-350. The sequence continues at coordinate 4,925 of CAZSUK010000046.1, forward strand.
AAGCCAGGGCCTTTGCACGGAATAGCTGGGGATCGCGGTGAAGCCCGCTTTGTTAACGACGATGAGCTTTCTCCTGGCAAGCCATCCTGCAGCCGCCTGGGCGGAGCTTTTCGATATCCCGATTGACTCTGCCAATTGCTGGTAGCTGATGGTCACTGCTTTACCCTGGCGCTGCTGCTCCGCAGCAAGCCAAAGGTACACCAGAAAACTCACCGGCCTGCGATCGTGTCCAACCAGGTCGCGCATTAAGACGTCCACTATGTATTCGTCCAGGGTGAGCATCGCTATATCAACGGTCAATATAGCATCGAGTACCTGATTGCATCCGTTTGATGAGGCAAGTTATGGTGCGAAGGAGATTTTTTTGTGGAGAAAAGACATGATTCGCGGTGTCAAGATTGTCAGTATTCCGGTGCGCAACCAGGATGTTGCGTTGAAGTTCTACACCGAGCAGATGGGATTCAAGATTGCGACCGATCAGCACTTTGGTCAGGGGCAACGATGGATTGAACTGCTTATTCCGGGTGCCGATACTTCGCTCGCGCTCTTTACGCCCGAGGGTCATGAAAACAGGATTGGCGGTTTTCAGCCGCTGACGTTCTGGTGTGACGACGTGTTTGCAACGGCAAAAGTCCTTAAGTCCAAAGGCGTGGAATTGACGGCTGAGCCGAAGAAGGAAATGTGGGGAACCATGGCGAAGTTCAAGGACCCCGATGGCAACGAATTCGTGTTTTCAAGCAGGTAAACTCGATACGTGGCTCTCCAGACTTTGAGTGGGTGGCCCAAGTCTCAAAAGCGAGACCTGGGCCACCCACTCAATATTCGCCCGCGCCATTTTCATTTTCTCAGGTGCGCCGCAGGCTAATAGCTCTGCTGTGAGGGTTATTCCTCACGCAGGGCTTCGATCGGATGCACTGTGGCCGCGCGCTGTGCGGGCAACAGGCTCGCGACCATTGCCACCGCAATCATCCCGGCGATCGCACCGCCCAGGGTCAACGGATCCCCCGGTTTCAATCCATACAGCA
>CAZSUK010000047.1:0-3934 GCA_964609355.1 uncultured Acidobacteriaceae bacterium
AGACCGGCACCCATGAGTGCGACCTTACGGAACCCAAGCCGGCGCAACTGAATTGTGAGGCGGTCGAAGGTAATTTTTTATCGGTCCTCGGGGTGTCACCTGTTCTGGGGCGTAACTTCCTTGCCGACGAAACCCGGCCTCGAGCTCCGGATGTCGCACTTATTTCTTATGGTTTATGGCTGAGTCATTACGGCCGGGACCCTGGCATTCTGAATAAGACGATTGCGATCGACGGCAGACCGATTCGCGTGATTGGGGTGCTTCCGAGGAGTTTCGAGATGCCTCGGCTGCAAGCCATCGATGTGCTTTTTCCGATCGCGGTCGACGAAGCTGCCGATCGCACGGCGAACGGCGGCTATGGAGGGCCGCGACGGGCCTTTGCCCGGCTCAAGCCCGGGGTCACCGTGCAACAGGCAGAGGCTGAGATTGAGCCGCTCTTTCAGCAGGACCTAAAGTCAGTTCCGGCTGAGCTTCGTTACGACGTCCACCTGAAGATTCGCTCTCTCCGCGAACGCCAAATGCAAGAGGCCCGGGCAGCCGCGTGGGTTCTGCTGGCCGCGGTAGGTGTGATGCTGTTGATTGCCTGCGCTAACGTTGCCAGCCTGCTGATGGCACGGGGCGCCTCCAGGGCGCGTGAGCTTGCGGTTCGTTCTGCTCTAGGAGCAAGCCGAGTCAGGCTGGTGCGGCAGGCGTTGACCGAGGCGATGATGCTGTCTATTGCAGGAGCGGTCGCCGGCTGCGCGCTGGCAGAGGGGCTGTTGCATCTTTTCATCGCGATTGCCCCGCCGGGCATCCCTTACCTCGACAAGACCGGGCTCGACCTGCGCATCATTGGCTTCAGTGTCGTGCTTTCGATTGTGTGCGGCGTATTTTTTGGCTTGGCGCCGTCGGTGCAGAAGCCGAAGCGAGAGGCGCTCAATGGACGCCTCACACTCGTTTCCCATGCGACGCTCCGTCAATGGTTGGTGGTTACGCAGATTGCCGCCAGCATGGTGTTACTTGCCGGAGCAGTGCTGTTGCTGCGAAGCTTCCGCAATCTTGAGAACCAGAACCTTGGGATGCGCGAGGATTCCACCTTGACCGTCAGCGTCACGTTGGGAGAACACAACTATCCCAATGCGCAAAGCATGATGACGTTCTTTCAGCAATTGGAGCGGCGCCTTCGGTTCGGTCCCGGAGTCAGTGTCGTGGCTACTACTGATTCGCTGCCTCCATTGTCGGAGCACAACAAAACGCGCTTTGATTTGATCTCTGTTTCCGGCCAGCCACCTTTCACACGTAGAACAGGTACGGTGGTCACTTATCGTCTTGTCTCACCTGACTACTTCCGTGTTCTGGACATTCCGATCGTGGAGGGCAAGAGCTTCAACGACCAAGAGCTCAACTCCAGCGATCATTTGCTGGTCCTCAGTCAGTGGCTGGCCACACTGCTGTTTCCTGGTAAGAACGCCGTGGGCGAGCGGATTCGTTTTGGATCGGGTGCGGACGATGTTTGGAACACTGTCGTGGGAGTCGCCGCCAATGTGAAGAATGGCGGCCTCACGGGTGAGGAAGAACCGGAGTATTACGCGCTCCGGCGGAATCGTCCTGAGGATTGGGACAACCGCGGCAGGTGGGGTCGAACCTCCGTGGTCATTGTTCGCAGCGCTCTCGGTCCGAAAGCAATGGCCCCGTGGATTCGCTCTCAGGTCGCAGCTATCGACCCCACTCTCCCCGTCGATATTGCGACGCTGCGCGAACGCGTGAGCAAGCTGGCCGATCAGCCAAGATTCCAGACGACCCTAGTGAGCTTCTTCGCCGCAACAGGGCTCGTGCTATCGATGGTCGGGCTCTATGGAGTGATCACTTTTCTGGTTACGCAACGGACGCAGGAGATCGGAGTACGCATGGCGTTGGGGGCAGACAGAGGCGACATTCTGCGGTTGGTGATCGGGCGCAGCCTTAGGCTCATTGTGGCAGGAACCGCAGTGGGCCTGGTTGCCGCGTTGTCTGTGACCCGCGTAATGTCGAGCCTGTTGTACAGCGTTGGCCCACACGATCCGGTCACGTTCGGATTGGTGACGGTGCTGCTGATCCTGGTAGCACTGGTTGCTACGTTAATCCCGGCGAGATCTGCGACTCGGGTCGATCCGATCGTAGCTCTACGATGTGAATGAAGTTTTCATTGCGGTTCGCTGGTTCGCTTCGCCGACCGAAACGCAATGAGTGCCAAGGTCACGATCACGACAACCAACGCACCCCACAGCAGACCGGGATATCTTTCGGTGAGCGGGCGCTGGTCGGGACGGGGCCGGTATTCGGGATTTCGTTGCTCCGGTCCCGCCAGGGCCTGTGCCGCATCGGTCTGCGGCGTAAACAGCGTGGCATAGTCGTAACGGGCCGCAGTCAACGCTGGATCGCCGTAGAACAGAGTGTATTGGCCTGAGCCGGCAGCTTCATAGCATAAGGTCCGTTGCAGCATTTCCAGATGTACGGACTGTACCGCCAACGGTGTGTCGTCGCCATTGTCGATGGTGACCGTCCACTTCGCCGGCTTATCGAGGATCGCCCCTGGCGTGTCGATGGCAAGATCCTCTTCGTCAATCCGATGACCATTCTGCACGGTATGGATACGCAGAATATTCCCCGTCACCGTCTGCGGCCGCAGCGGCTCGACAGCATCCGTCGCCGGAGGGGGCTCCGCCGTCGTCACGGTGATGGTTACATTTCTGCTAAAGTTGGCCGGCTCCAGGCCAACCGCGAAGGCGAGGCGATCTACCGGAACAAGGGCGGGCACGCTGAACTCGAGAACCGAAGCATGACCCTTCTGCATAACGCTCGACGACTGGGTAACATTCTCATACCTGGTCTCAGAAGCGGGCAGCTTGTCGACCGCGAGCCCGGTGATGCTTTCCGGGGTAAGCGGACCCGCGATCTGAAAGTGCAGGTAGCGAAAGTCTGAGGTTGGAATGTGCAGCACGGTACTGCGGCCAAGCCTCTGATGACTTAGATCAAAGATCGTATAGGAACCCAGCCTGGTTTGTGAGGAGTCTGTCTGTGCCTGGCTGCCGGAAACAGTCACTGTCGCGATGAAATCCTGTCCGGCTACTTCGAGCTGGATATCACTGTAGCTTCCTTCAGGCATGGCCGCATCGAATGCGATTTCGCCGCCACGTTCGCCGAGATTCATGGGGACGATCGATGTTTCTCGAGCTTCGACCGGAGCGCTGAGGTGAATGACGTAGGGTGTCTCTTTGCCATCGTGATACAGGCGAAGATCGGAAAACTGCGGTGAGGCATGAGCGAAGAGCTGGGCGTCGAGGATGAGGCATGTTTGCATCGGACGCTGTGGCGTATTCTGGACAGGCCGCTCGCTCGAGAAGTACCGGATCTCAGGAGACACGGCGGTGACAGCAAGCAGGGCTATCGCGAACATCTTCACGAGGCGTGCCGTTCGGGACTACGAAGATTGAGCAGATCCCGCTGGTAAACGAAACTGACCCCCAGGAGCAGTGCTCCGAGACCGATAAAACTGAGAATCCGATATCCCTGGCTTAATTCGCTCACGTCCACCAAAAAGACTTTGCCGATCGCAACCGCCAGCAGCAGCAGGGCCTGCCAGCGCAAGTAGGCCGAGCGCCGCCAAAATCCAACGCTCAGCAGGATGGCCCCGAAAGCCATGAAGAACGCCGAGTACGTGAACTGCGCATACATTCGATAATCGTGCATCAGGCGCCAATTGCCCCGCCATTGCCGGAACCACCAGTAGCTGTGAATCTCCCAACCGATGGCCACCAGCGCAAGAGCATTCACCACCAGCACTGCGGCGGCGGCGAGGGTGTGCCACGGGAGCTCGCCTGGTTCGGGTTCATTTAACTGCTCCTTTCGCGCCATCACGAACACCAGCGTGAATGCCGCAATCCCCACGCAATAGGTTGCAAAGCTTTCGTTCAGC
>CAZSUK010000048.1:0-9977 GCA_964609355.1 uncultured Acidobacteriaceae bacterium
TCTGTCTCGAAAGCGCAGGATAAGCTTTTGCGCATGGAGCAAATTATTCAATCCTCGGTAACCGGCAACCGATTCATCGGGTCGGTTCTGGTGGCACAAAACGATCAGGTTCTTCTGGACAAGGGTTACGGCTACGCCAACCTGGAGTGGCAGATACCGGATTCACCGCAAGCAAAGTTCCGCCTGGGGTCCATTACCAAACAGTTCACGGCTGCCTGCATTCTGTTGCTTGAGGAACGCGGCAAGCTCAAGACAGACGATCCCGTAAAGAAATACATGCCCGATGCGCCGGCGGCATGGGACAAAATCACCATCTACAACCTGTTGACCCATACCTCGGGCATCCCGAGTTTCACTAGTTTTCCTGATTACCGTTCGACCGAAGCACAGCCCACCACACCAGAAAAACTAGTGGCACGCTTCCGTGACAAACCGCTGGAATTCCAGCCGGGAGAAAAGTGGAACTACAGCAATTCCGGATATGTGCTGCTGGGGTATTTGGTGGAGAAGATCAGTGGCCAAAGCTACAAAGACTTTGTCCAGGAAAACATCTTCAAGCCGCTGGGAATGAACGATTCAGGATACGACTCCAACTCGGCGATTATCCTCCATCGCGCATACGGCTATGCCCCGGGTCCAAACGGACCGGTGAACGCGGGCTATATCGATATGAGCATCCCCTTCTCGGCCGGCGCTCTTTACTCGACCACGCATGATCTGTTGCGCTGGGAACAAGGGCTGTTCGGAGGCAAACTGCTCTCTGCAGCGTCTTTGAAGAAGATGACCACACCCTTCAAAGAGAACTACGCGTGCGGTCTGGGAGTTCGGACCGTGCATGGCCATACGGAAATCGACCATGGCGGCGGGATCGAAGGCTTCAACACTGAGCTGGCCTACTACCCTGACGACAAGCTGACCATCGTGGTGCTGGCAAATTTGAACGGAGACGCTCCGGAATCGATCGCGAACCAGCTCGCTGCGGTCGTGCACGGGGAAAAGGTCGTGCTGCCTTCGGAGAGGAAAGCAATCACGGTACCGGCTGGGATACTCGAGAAGTATGTCGGTACTTATGAGATAGCGCCAACATTCAGCATCGCCATTACCCTCGAGGGCGGCCAATTAATGGCGCAGGCCACGAACCAACCAAAATTTCCTCTCTTTGCCGAGTCGGAGACCATGTTCTTCTTGAAAGTGGTAGACGCACAAGTTGAGTTCTTCAAGGACGATAAGGGTAGCGTCACACATTTAGTGTTGCACCAGGGCGGACACGACGGCACCGGTACGAAGAAATAGAAAAGCCCGGATTCCGATTCGCATCAAAAAGCGATGGGGGCGGATTCTCTTTCGAGATCCCGCCCCCGCTCGATCCGATTTTTGAAGATCCGGTTCGGTCACCGAATCACAACTCTGTTATCGCAAAATTCTTCGAGTCCCACAAACTTCGCGGTTCTCTCAGTCTTCCGTTCCCACATTCGTTGCGAGAGCTTCCTGTCTGCGCCATTCGTCGCCGTCCAGTTTCCTGTGGGCGCCGCGAGTCTCGTTGCCGATCCCCCTGGTGGGCCGAATTCCACTCTCTCCCTGGAAGATTGCTCTTCCGTTGAGTTGAATAATACTCGCGTCCCCTATGACATTTGCGGGCTCTGAAACATTTTCTTATGTGGAAATGCAGTGCTGAGTGTGGAAATTTTAGCCAGCAACTTGTCCGGGAGATAGAGAAGCAACACCCTGTGCGGCCCCGCGAATCGTTGTTGTGCTGTGGTCTGCATATATGATCGAGTATCCCTGCATAAAGTAACTCGCATATCGGCCGGACTCCGGAGGGCGCATCGAGTTGTGAAAACAAGAAGAGAGAACGCCGTGTCAAAATCTGAGCGGCCGTCCGCAACAATAGGTGCCGCCCGCTTACTCTTTGCCGCAGACATTGCCGGAACCATGGTGTTCGCAGTCGAAGGCGCCATGGCGGCCGTCAACGGACATCTCGACCTCATTGGCATCCTGGTCCTCGCTTTCTGTACAGCCTTGGGAGGAGGGATCATCCGGGACATTTTGCTCGGGTCCCTTCCTCCGGCCGCGCTTCTCGATTGGCGTTATCCTGCGATCGCCTTCACGAGTGCACTGCTTACCTTCTTTTTGCACCACTATGTTCGCGCCATTCCTATTGCCGCCATCCAGGTTTTAGACGCCGCGGGTCTGGCAATCTTCGCGGTTGCCGGCACATTGAAGGCGATGCTGCACAAAATGAATCCCCTGGTCGCGGCCATGCTGGGCACCATCACCGGCGTTGGCGGAGGCACGATGCGCGACGTTCTCTTGAATCAGGTTCCCACCGTTTTACGTTTCGAAATCTACGCCACTGCTGCACTCCTCGGCTCCGCTTGTGTGATCGCTGCCAGAAAGATACGCCTTTCCTCCGATGTGGCGTCGGCAATCGGCGTCGTTACTTGCTTTCTTTTGCGACTGGTTAGCCTATGGCGGCACTGGAATTTGCCCAGGGCACTGGGACAGTGAAACGCGAGTGATTAGAAGTGGCACTACATGCCTTAAACTTTTCGTGAGCAACTATGAGCCAGTCAATGGGCGAGTCATCCTTGTGCGGTGCAACGATTATGGCGTTGACGCAGCCGCCCGCGGGCTTGTCCACTCGCGCACTTCAATTCTCGTTCCGTAGCGCAGCCCGGGATGCGTCTTCGCCACGCGCATGGCCTGCTCTTCGCTTGCAGAGTTGAAAAAGACAATGTTGGTGAACGCGGCGCCGGCTCCCTCATCTCCTGAAGCCGTGTCGCCTCCCGAAGGAGCCAACCGGGCTAGCGGCGAACCGAGGGCTCGCGGATCGAGATCGATTCCCATGGATGTGACATCTTTGGCCCATTCCAAAATCTCTATTTGACGTTGCTTCAGTTCTCCAGGAGTGAGTGTATGTGAGGGATAAAAGATGAGGGCATAGTGCTTCATTGGTTTCTCCTGAGTCTTGGCGGTTTGAGAATAAGTAGGTTGGCACGCAACGGCAGCCAAGACGAGCAGCATGATGGCGAACCGTCTGACCAAGCTTCGTGGAAAAATTGTGCGCCGGGCAAGAATAGGAGTAATGCAACGGAAAGCTCTCATGAGCAGAATCTAGCAAACACGTGGGACCTGCTACTTGTAAAAAGTCGGCAGATTTCGAGGCGAGGCTCTCAAGAAGAATTGTGTCGGAGATGTGCCGATGAATAGCTGAAAGTCTCGTACCATGTGCGACTGGTCAGTGTAGGCAGCTTCAGCGGCGATCTCGGTCAGGCTCCTGCCCGTATCCCAAAGGCCGCAAACATAATGCAGCCGGGCCAGGCGGGAGAGCTGCTTCGGGGATGCGCCGACGGTGGCTCGGAACTGTCTTTCAAGCGCGCTTAAGCTCATCGCGGTGCGATGTGCAACCGTTGCGATGGAATGGCGGCCGTGGGCGCCGCGGATCATTCGCGCAGCGGCCTCGATCTGTGGCGAGACATCCAGCCGTGAGGTGTGGTTTCGGTTGTAGATGCGGCGTCTAAGGAACAGCTCCAATGCTGCTGCCTGCTTTCGCCTCTCGCGTGTACCGGCAAGAGTATTCTGCACCTCCTCGATTTCCGGTTTGCGTAAGACCGCCTCCAAAGGGGCGGTCCGGTTGTAGAGAAGGTCCGCTCGATCGCGCAATACCGCCGCGCCGCCAATCTCGGTGAACCGAATCACCACGATCGAGGAGTCCGCCGCATGCTCCACCCTTCGGCTTCGGAGCTGGAGTCCGGAGATAATTGCAGCAGGAAGGGGTCCGTTGAGCAGCGATGCCGAACCCGACTGCCGCAGCACCATTGTGAGCGCGGTCTCGGGCAGCAGAACCTGTGTCCTGGGACGCGCAGAGCTGATCCACAGAATCTCGCGCACATAGCGACGAAGCAATCCGCCGGGCTCGTGAACGAAATGGCGCACATCGTCCATCCATCATTGGATGGGCGAACACGTAAGAAGACTCGGAGAGTGTCGCTGCTGGGTGTGTCACCCGGCCGGGTCACAATGGTTACGGCAGGTGCTAGTTCTCGGGTAGACTCTGATGATCGCATCGCTTGCAAGGCGGTTGGTTGAGGAGCTACATGCGTTGGATCATCGCCACACATGTAACCGTCGTGACAGTCGCGATGGCTGTCGCGACAGCAGGCGCCCAGAACGGTGTTCCTGCAAAAGTGCTGCCCGGCTTCCGAGCGATCCAGCAATCCGATCTACGCCGCGATCTCACTTACCTCAGCTCCGACGAACTCGGCGGCCGCATGAGCCTCCAGCCCGGAGATGATCTCGCCACCAGGTGGATTGCCGGCCAGTTCGCCGAAGCCGGCTTGCTGCCGCCGGTGGAAGACGCGCACGGTAAGCCTGGCTACCTGCAGCCCATTACGCTCATTGAATATCGCCCAGATCGTGAGGGATCTTCCATAACACTCACACGCGCCGGCAAGACGACGGTCTGGCATGCACCAGAGGCAGTCGGGACCTACAAGCAGGCGGTGGACATTACGGCAGGCGTTGTGTTTGCCGGCTTCGGTATCACAGCTCCCGAGTTAAGCTACGATGACTACGTCACCCTCGATGCCCGCGGTAAAGTCGTACTTATTTTTGATCATGAACCGCAGGAGGATGATCCGCACTCGATCTTCAATGGGACCGGGAACACGCGCTACGCCACCACCCGGGTGAAGGTCCTGAATGCGCAAGCTCACGGGGCTGTGGCCGTGATCATCGCGGCTGAACCGAATCGCAAGCACCTTACCAATGCAGAGCGTTATGCGCGCGTCGGCTCCAGCGCCGTGCGAAGCATGCCCTTGCCGCTCCAGGCCATCCGGGGAGATGAGGTGCATATCCCCTCCGCAGTGGTGCTCGATGACGTGGTTGTGGAGCTGTTCGCGACCGCGGGTATCACCCCCAGCGACGCACAAACAGCGATTGATCGCGAGCTTAAGCCGCAATCGCGGCCGTTGCCGGAAACCACGCTTGCCCTCCACTTCCGCAACAGTTCTGAGCGCGTCGGCGTCTCCGATAACGTGGCAGGTCTGTTGCCGGGTAGCGATCCGCGGCTTGCGTCCGAAACCATCCTGATTACGGCCCACCACGATCACGATGGCATGGCTGTGTGCGCCGATCCCCAGCATCCGCCGGTCACTAACCCGCCTGACCCTCATCCGTGCCCGCAAATATGGCATGGCGCCGATGACAACGGTTCGGGTACCGTAGGCGTGGTCGAACTGGCGCGCGCCTTTGCTGCCAACCCCGCCCGGCCCAGGCGCTCCATTCTTTTTGTTGTTTTCGCCAGTGAAGAACGCGGCCTCCTCGGAGCCTACTGGATGGCCGCCCACTCACTACGTCCGCTCGCCACCACCCGGGCGCAAATCAACTTCGACATGATCGGGCGTGATGAGGCTCCAAGCCCGCAGACCGACGGGTTGATCAAAATACCAGACGACACCACCAATAGGCTCAACCTGATCGACGCGCTGTATTCGCCCGACTATGACCGGACGGTCAAGCAGCAAAACAAGGTCGTGGGCTTGACGCTCGACGACCGGTTCGACCACGAATCGGCATTGAATGTCTTCTTCCGTTCCGATCAGTTTCCTTTTGTGCTGCATAACATCCCGGCCTTCTGGTGGTTCACCGGGTTTCATCCCGACTATCACCACACAACAGACACCGTCGACAAGATTGATTTCCCCAAGATGCAGAAGATACTGGAGCTCGCCTATCTCACCGCTTGGCAGTTTGGCAACGAGCCCACACCGCCGCGCTTCGTTGCCAACCCGTCTGTGCATTAAGTTCTCATAAGTAGTGTGAAGGACGCAGTTGCCACCGGGTGAGCAATTCTCTGCAACTCATAGGACTATCTTGATCGAATGGAAAGTGAACTTGACACTGCAGGTTGGCCATGTGTAAAGTGAACTTGTCTTGGTTGGGGAGGCCTGATGTTACTTTGCAACAAGAATCTGACTCCATTGCAACGTCGCTCGATGCAGCGTATGGGCGCGGCCCTCGTGCTGACGGTGGTAACTAATCTCTCAACTCCCAGCCTCCCCAACCCATTTCGCGATCTCTTTCCTGGTTTGTCTCAGCTCACTCCTTCGTATGTGCACTCTTCCGTTCTTCTCGTAGGACTGCTTTCAGCCCTCTCTGTGCTCCCGGTACTGCTGGCAGTATGGGTGGCCGCCCGCTACCTGGCTGCGGAGCCGGCTGAATTCATTCGTGCGCTGGTGGTCAAGGCGTTGCTGTGGGGTTTCGCTGTCACCATGGCGGGGAATGCGATCGCCGGAGTTTTCATGAACATCTACTCCAGGCCGTTTCCGCTCAGCGTACTGAACGCGGATCTTTTCTTCGCTTCGGGCTTGATCGCGTTTCGCATTCTGCAGCGGAGTTACCGGTGAAGAACCGGCTGCGCATGCTCCGTGCTGAAAGAAGCTGGAGTCAGGCAGACCTTGCCGACAGGCTCGGGGTCTCACGTCAATCGATTAATGCTATTGAGACCGGCAGGTTTGATCCCAGCCTCCCGCTTGCATTCAAACTGGCCAAACTGTTTCACCTTCCGATCGAGTCCATATTTTCTGACTGACCGGAATGTGTGCTGATCCCACGGCTCTCGTGGAGTTGAGAGGACGGTCCCATCTCTGGAGGCTGGAACCGCGGGAAGGAGTCGACGAGCTTTCTTTTTGGCAGCTCTTCCGAAAATGCCCAACGACCTGGTGCGAGGGCGGCTGGATCAGAGGCGCTACTGCAAACGCTGCTAAATTAGCAGTAGACCATGATTTATCCAACAGATGATCTTCGTATCCGATCAACCAAAGTTGTGCTTCCACCCGTGTTTCTTGAAGAAGAGCTGCCGGCCACTGAGCGGGCTTCCGCGACTGTTTTTCAAGCAAGGCATGAGATCGTCGACATTCTCAGGGGCAGCGATTCCCGCCTGATGGTGGTCGTCGGCCCCTGCTCCATTCACGACACCAAAGCGGCGCGGGAATATGCCGGCCTGCTGAAGGGCGCCATTGCCGAGTTCTCGAAAGAGCTTTGCATCGTCATGCGAGTCTATTTTGAGAAGCCGCGTACCACGCTCGGTTGGAAGGGACTGATCAACGATCCGCATCTCGACGAGTCGTTCCGCATCAACGACGGGTTGAGGCTGGCGCGACACCTGCTGCTGGATCTGGCGGAGATGGGCGTTCCCGCCGGGACTGAGTTTCTCGACATGATTTCACCGCAGTATGTCGCCTCGCTGGTGAGCTGGGGAGCGATTGGCGCACGCACGACCGAGAGCCAGGTGCATCGGCAACTCTCGTCGGGGCTTTCCTGCCCGGTTGGCTTCAAGAACGGGACCTCGGGCAATGTGCAAATTGCGATTGAGGCAATTGTCTCTGCGGCCAATCCGCATACCTTCCTCGGGCACTCGAAGACAGGGCAATCGGCGATTTTGTTCACGGCGGGCAATCCGGACTGTCACATCATCTTGCGCGGCGGCAGGCAGACGACGAATTACGACGCTGCCGCCGTGGCGCAGACGGCCGAGCAAATGGAAAAAGCCGGAATAGCGCCCAGGATCATGATCGATTGCAGCCATGCCAACAGCAACAAGGACCACACGCGTCAAGGGCTCGTTTGCCGCGATGTTGCTGCACAGATTGCCGCCGGAGACCGCCGCATCCTAGGCGTGATGATCGAGAGCAATCTGGTCGCGGGCGCGCAGAAATTTGTGCTCGGCAAGCCACTGGTGTACGGCCAGAGCATCACTGATGCCTGCATCGATTGGAGCGAAACCCACGGACTGCTCGCAGAGCTGGCAGCGGCCGTTCGCTCGCGCCGGGGATGAACAGGCCCACCTAAGACGATGAAAATAGTGCGGACGGATGTTGAGTATTGAGTGGGTGGCCCAGGTCTCGCTTTTGAGACCTGGGTTTTCCGATAGCAACGCTGGCCGCCGAGAAACCCAGGTCTCAAAAGCGAGACCTGGGCCACCCACTCATAGTGTGGGGGTTGTAGCTTAGCTTTGTCTGGAGCTTGCAACTTTATTTTCGACATCGCGAATCGTGGGGCCCGCGGTTCTTTCCCGCTTTAGTCGAAGGTGGTTGGCCGTTCAGGGTGATCGGCATGCTCGAACATATGTTCTATTTGGAACTCGGTGATGCGCGGGGCTGAGAGATTAGGCAAAGCATCGCGGCGAAAAAACGCCACCTCGGGCGTTTCGAAGCTTGGAGTAGCCTCGCCCCCAACCAGATCACACAGAAAAAACAGCTTGTAGGCGTGGGTCGGCTGCGGCGGATGAGGATGCTTGTTGCGGTCGAAGATGGCCGCCAGTTTGCGCGGTGCGACATCGTAGCCCGATTCTTCCTTCACTTCCCGCACCACCATGGCGCTGGGTGATTCGCCCACATCCGCCCAACCTCCAGGTAGCGTCCAACCCCCATCTTCGCGCTCGCGCACCAAGAGAATCTCGCCTCCTCGCACAACAGCGCCGCGAACCTCGATCTTCGGGGTCGCGTAGCCGCTTTCCTGGCGGAACAGGTCGAGCACCTTCTGCGAGTCCGGCAGGCCGCTGCCGGCGGCCATCATCTCCGCCGCGATCTCCTGCAATTCCTCGTAGCGCTCATGGTCGTAGTGATCCCGGGTGAAGCTGAGCCCGGTCTGTGCAATTGCCTGAATGCGCTTGGTCCATTTCAGCCATGACGGGTCCTCCAAATGATCCATTCTGCTCCTCAGTCATTTTGCTTCGCGCGCCGGATGCGGCGCACCTCGTCCATGCGCTGGGCCAGCAACTTTTCCCGGCCTTCGGAAGTCGGATGGTAAAACTCGCGGCCGCGTAGATTGTCCGGCATGCATTCCATATCGGCTACTCGCCCTTCGACATCATGAGCATACTGGTAGCCCTCGCCGTATCCAAACTGCTCCATCAGGGGCGTAGGAGCATTTCGCAAATGGAGTGGCACTGGCTCGGCGCGATGGGCTTCGATTTCTGCCGTGATCTCTCCGTAAGCGGTGTAGAGCGCATTCGACTTCGGCGCTAACGCCAGGTACACCGCTGCCTGCGCCAGTGCAAGGTCGCCTTCCGGAGAGCCCAGAAAATCCATCGCGTCGCGCGCCGCCAGTGCCAACCGCAGCGCTTCCGGCGCCGCCAGGCCGATATCCTCAACTGCCATGCGCACCAGCCGGCGGGCCACATACATAGGGTCTTCCCCGGCCTTCAGCATGCGTCCCAGCCAGTAGAGAGACGCGTCGGCGTCACTGTTGCGAATGCTTTTGTGCAGCGCGGAGATCAGGTTGTAGTGCTCCTCGCCCTGCTTGTCGTAAAGCAGCACCCGTTGCTGCAATGCGTTCTGCACCGTCTCCCGGGTGATGCGTCCGCCGGTCGCCAGTTTGGCCGATGTCTCCAGCGCGTTGTAGGCATAGCGGGCATCCCCATTGGCGTAGCTGGCGATCATTTCCATGACCTCGTCGTCGGCGGTCACATTGAGTTTGCCCAGGCCGTGCTCCTTGTCGGCCAGCGCGCGCTTCAGTAACTGCACCAGTTCCTTTTCGCTGAGCGGGTTGAGCCGGTAAACGCGGCAGCGGGAAAGCAGTGCGGCGATCACTTCAAAGGACGGGTTCTCGGTGGTTGCTCCAATCAGGCGGAATGTGCCCCGTTCCACATAAGGCAAGAACGCATCCTGCTGGGCCTTATTGAAACGGTGAATCTCATCGATGAAGAGGATGGTGCGCGATCCGAAACCGGCCGCCTTCTCCGCATCCACCATCACCTGCTTGATCTCTTTTATGCCGCCCATCACCGCGGAGAATTCAATGAAGCTGGCCCGGGTGACCTCGGCGATGATCTTCGCCAGCGTCGTCTTGCCCACACCGGGAGGTCCCCACAAAATCATCGATCCTGCGTCGTCCCGCTCGATCTCCACCCGCAGAGGTTTGCCCGGACCGAGCAAGTGCTCCTGGCCCACGTAGTCGTCAAGGGTGCGAGGACG
>CAZSUK010000049.1:0-3068 GCA_964609355.1 uncultured Acidobacteriaceae bacterium
CACCTCAACGGCTACAAGATCGCCAATCCGACGATCCTGGCGCGCATCGAACCGGCGGAGCTGCAGGGTTTCCTGGAGGGCAATGGCTGGGCGCCGATCTACGTCGAGGGCGATGAGCCGGCGGCGATGCACCAGCTCATGGCCGCCGCGCTGGACCAGGCGGTCGCCTCGATCGCCAACATCCAGCAGCGCGCGCGAGCCGGCGGCCCGATTGAAGCGCGTGCGGTGGAGCGGCCGCGCTGGCCGATGATCGTGCTGCGCTCGCCGAAGGGCTGGACCTGCCCCAAAGAGGTGGACGGATTGAAACTGGAGGGCACCTGGCGCGCCCACCAGGTGCCGATTGCCGACACCTCGACGCCGGCACATCTCGCGCTGCTGGAATCGTGGATGCACTCCTACCGCCCGGAGGAACTGTTCGACGCCGCCGGCCGGCCGATCCCGGACATCACCGGCCTGGCGCCCGAGGGTACGCGCCGCATGGGCGCCAACCCGCACACCAATGGCGGCGTGGTGCGACCGCTGCGCATGCCGGATTTTGCCGCGCATGCCGTAGCGGTGCCGTCGCCCGGCGCGGTGGACGGCGAGGCGACGCGTGTCATGGGCGAGTTCCTGCGCGACCTGCTGAAGCGCAATCACGACTGTCGGAATTTCCGCGTGTTCGGCCCGGACGAAACCGCATCCAACCGCCTGCAAGCGCTGTTCGAGGTCACCGACCGCACCTGGCTCGCACGGCACATACCGGGTGACGACCATCTGTCGCCCGACGGCCGCGTGATGGAGATCCTGTCAGAGCATACCTGCCAGGGTTGGCTGGAGGGCTATCTGCTCACCGGGCGCCACGGGTTGTTCAACTGCTACGAGGCGTTCATCCACATCGTCGATTCGATGTTCAACCAACATGCCAAATGGCTGAAGAGCGCCGCCGAGGTCGCCTGGCGCCGCCCGATCGCCTCATTGAACTACCTGCTCACCTCGCATGTGTGGCGGCAGGAGCATAACGGCTTCAGTCACCAGGACCCTGGCTTCATTGACCACGTGCTAAACAAGAAGCCGGAGTTCGTGCGTGTCTATCTGCCGCCCGACGCCAACACCTTGCTGTGGGTCACCGACCACTGCCTGCGAAGCTGGGGCCGGGTCAACGTCATCGTCGCGGGCAAGCAGCCGTCGCCGCAATGGCTCGATATGCCGGCTGCCATCAGCCACTGCACCGCGGGCATCGGGATCTGGCAATGGGCCAGCAACGATGCCGGCGCGGAACCGGACGTGGTGATGGCGTGCGCCGGCGACGTGCCGACGCTGGAAACGCTTGCCGCGGTCGATCTGCTGCGGCGGCATTTGCCCGGGCTGCGCGTGCGCGTGGTGAACGTGGTCGATCTCTCGACGCTGATGCCGCCGGAACAGCATCCGCACGGGCTGCCGGACGCCGAGTTCGACTCGATCTTCACCACCGACAGGCCGGTGATCTTCGCCTATCACGGCTATCCGTGGCTGATCCACCGGCTGACCTACCGGCGCACCAACCATGACAATCTCCATGTGCACGGCTTCATGGAGGAAGGCACCACGACGACGCCGTTCGACATGACGGTGCTGAACCGGCTCGACCGGTTCCACCTGGCGGGCGCGGCGATCGACCGCGTGCCGCGGCTGGGCAGCACGACCGCCTATGCCAAGCAGATTTTGCGCGACCAGTTGATCGAGCATCGGCGTTACGTCGAGCAGTATGGGATCGACATGCCGGCGATATTGAATTGGCGGTGGGGGGCTTGATTGTCGCCTGCCGCGCTGTGTGCGGGACAGGAATGGTTCGTGCCGGTAGCGCGATCGTCGGCCCGCGCTGGCGCGAGGACCTTGTGCTGCGCGCCAGCCGGTGCTTCGAAGCATGCAATCCGATCGTGCTGCCACCGCGTCCGCGACTCTGAGAATGATATCCCAAGACCAGCCCCTGGAGTAACTGCCATGAACGATGTCGCAACCAACCCGTTGCTCGGCCAAACCGTGATGGCGCTCGATACGCCGGCACTGATCGTCGATCTCGATGTGGTCGAGGCCAATATCACCCGCATCGCGAAGCTGTGCCGCGACAACGGGGTGAACTGGCGCCCGCACGTGAAGGGCAACAAGACCGTCGAGATCGTGCGCAAGGAGCTCGCGGCCGGGGCGATCGGCATCACCTGCGCCAAGGTCGGCGAGGCCGAGGTGATGGCCGCCGCCGGCGTGCGCAGCATCCTGATTGCCAACGAGATCGTCGGTGCCTCAAAGATCGCGCGGCTGGTGGCGTTGCAGGCTCGCGCCGAGGTGATGGTCGGGATCGATTCGATTGCGAACTGTGGCCCGATCGCCGCGGCCGCCGAGCGCGCCGGCGCGACCGTTCCGGTGGTGATTGAGGTGAATGTTGGCATGAATCGCGCCGGCGTTGCTCCGGGCGCTCCGGTCGTTGCGTTGGCAGACGCCGTCACCGGAATGAAGGGGGTGCGGCTGGCCGGCCTGATGACCTGGGAGAGCCAAGCTGTCGGCATCGTCGATCCGGCCGAAAAAGCGCGCGTGGTGCAGGAGGCCGTCGCGCTGATCACCTCCAGCGCCGATGCCTGCCGCAAGGCCGGCCATCGCATCGACGTGGTAAGCTGCGGCGGCAGCGGCACCCTGCCGTATTGCACGATGCAGCCGGGGATCACCGAGATCGAGGCTGGCGGGGCGATCTTCAGCGACGTGCTGTATCGCGAGAAGTACCATCTGGATTTCCCGCCGGCGCTGCACCTGCTGGCGAGCGTCACCAGCCGGCCGACGCCGACGCGCATCATCCTGGATGCCGGCAAGAAGGCGATGAGCAGCGACGGGGCTGTGCCGGCACCGCTGGGGCTGGCTGCGGTGAAAAGCGTGAAACTCTCGGCCGAACATGCGACGGTGGAACTGGAAGCGCCGAACGACACGCCTGCGGTCGGCGACAAGGTGCTGTTCGTGGTCGGCTACGGCGATACGACCGTGCATCTGCACGAGGAGATCGTGGCCATGCGTGATGGCCGGATCGAGGCGATCTGGCCCGTCGCCGCGCGCGGGCGGATCAAGTA
>CAZSUK010000050.1:0-3121 GCA_964609355.1 uncultured Acidobacteriaceae bacterium
CACTCTCACTCAGGTGGCATCTCCACTTTCTATATGGCCATGCTCGATGCTGCTAATCAGCAACAACGGGAGATGCGGCTGATAGTTCCCGGTGCCGAAGACAGGGTGGAGCAGGTCGGCGCCTACGGCAGGATCTATTACGTGCGCGCGCACAAAGCGCCACTCAACAATAGCTATCGCTGCATTTATCCCGTTCAGTACCTGCATGCTCACCAAACACTGCGTAAGATCCTGCACGACGAGCGCCCCGACCTGATCGAAGTCTGCGATAAATACAACCTGCATTATGTGGGCGGCATGATCCGTGAAAAGCTATTGCCGGAACTGGACTTTCGCCCCGTTATGCTCGGGCTTAGCTGCGAACGCATGGACGAGAACGTAGCCGCTTATGTCGGCAACAGTCTCGTTCATCGCTGGTTCTGTCGCTGGTACATGCACTGGATGTACTTCCCCTTCTTCGACCATCATGCGGCTGTCTCCGAGCATGCGGCGGCGGAATTGTTGCCGGCGTCTCAAAGCCATCGGGTGGAACGTGGGATCTGGGTTCGCCCCATGGGAGTGGATGTAGCGCGATTTTCGCCCGGCCGGCGCTCCTCGGTCATGCGTCAACATCTCCTGCACAAATCAAATGCTCCTGCCGCCGGCACTCTGCTGCTCTATGCCGGGCGGCTGGCGCCGGAGAAGAATCTGCCTCTCCTGCTCGATATGATGCAGGTGCTCGATCGTGATCCTGGGCGCGATTACCGGCTGATTATGGTCGGCGATGGCATAGAACGCGAGCGTCTGGAGCGCTTGAGCGCGCAACTGGCCCCAGGCAAAGTCTGTTTCTTTGACCACATTACCGATCGCGAGCAACTCGCCGAGGTCTATGCAAGTTGTGATCTCTTCGTCCATCCAAACCCGCGCGAACCTTTCGGCATTGCACCCCTCGAGGCGATGGCCTCGGGGCTGCCTTTGGTGGGGGCCAACAGCGGCGGACTTACCTCCTTTGCCAGTGACGCTAATGCCTGGCTGGCGGAGCCTGAGGCCATTGCCTTTGCCGGAGCGGTCCGGCAAGCACTGCAGGATGATACTGCGCGGCTCGCCAGGGTGCAGGCAGGTCTGGCCACCGCCGTTGAGCATAGCTGGGACTCGGCAGCGCTTGCCTACTTTTCGCTTTATGATGCAATCCACGCGGAGTTCTGGGGCCTGCGGACTTCTGAGCCTTGTCCGCCTTACGCCCGGTCTACTCGGGCAACAAGTTTTGCCGATGCCGTAATCAACACGTCCTCGGTGCTGGCGCAGACTCTGTTCCATACAGTGGTGCGCTTAAGCAACCAATACACACACATCGTTTCGGGAAATTCATCTCGGGGTTACGTTGAAATGGTGCCATCCGTAACTGGGAAAGATGAGAAGCAGCGTCCATTTTGCATCCAAGAAGGGCAGACTTAGGGAGAATCAAATGCACACAACACGCGGGCGGGATCAACAAATGCGCAACCAGGAGTCTTGGCATAGGACAGTCGTGGCCTGCTGGTTGCCGATCATGGCCTTACCGCTTCTGACGTGCGTGCCCCCAGCCTGGTCGCAGGCAGAGCCTGCCCTGCCTCAGCTGAGTTCGGAGCAAGTAGTACAGCATTTGATGGAGAAGAATGGGGAACGTGCGGCCGCCCTGCAGCACTATGTAGGCAAACGCAGTTATCGTCTGGAGTATCACGGATTCCCGGCCTCTGCTGAGGCGACGATGGAAGTAGAAGTAAACTTCGACGCGCCTGCTTCCAAGCACTTCACCATCGTGAGCGCCACTGGATCGAAGCTGATCCAGACCAGGGTGTTCCACCGCCTGTTGGAGAGTGAAGAGCAGGCCGGGGACGTAAGCAACCGGAAGCAAACCGAGCTAGGATCCGAGAATTACACCTTTTCCCTTGCCGGCACCGAGGGCCCAAACTATGTGCTGAACGTTGAGCCTAAGGTTGAGAGCAAATTTCTGTATCGTGGCAAGATTTGGGTGGACGCGCACGATTTCGCGGTCACTCGCATCGAGGCCCAGCCGGCCAAGAGTCCGTCGTTCTGGACCACCAAGTCGATGATTCATCACACCTATCAGCGAGTGGACAGCGAGTTTTACCTGCCCAAAGAGAACAAGACAATCACCAGTGTCCGGCTCGGCGGAACGGCCACCCTCACCATCGAATATCAGTCTTACCAGGTCACCGCCGCCAAACCTCTTGCCTTGGCGAGGAAGCCGATACCGTCCAGGGCAGCTTTCGCGTGGCCCGACGGCGGATCCAGCCAGGAAGTCGCGAACTTCATGTCATCGCGAAGGTGACGCGCCGAGACCGGGTCTAACAGGCCCCGAAAAATTGACCATACGTCGGGCTTTTGCCCCTGCAGCTTCTGCTCCTAAGTCCTTCCTGCCCCGGTAGCGAATTTCTCCGCGGCCTGCCTCATCCCCCGGCTGGGAAAATAAAGCATTCCTGGTAGTAAAATTTGCCCGAGGGAGCATCATGAGCGGGCAAGTTATCCGTGTGCTTACAGTGGACGATCATCCGCTTTTGCGGAGCGGAATCACGGGCGCGATCATGGCCCAGCCGGATATGACTGTCGTGGCGGAGGCAACCGATGGTGACGAGGCGGTCGCGTTATTTCGAGCGCACCGGCCCGACATCACGCTCATGGATTTGCGCATGCCCAAAACGAACGGCATCGAAGCGATTGCCGCGATTCGCAAGGAGTGGCCCAACGCCCGCATCATCGTGCTGACTACTTACGGGGGTGACATACAGGCCTTGCGGGCATTCAAAGCGGGTGCCTCCGGGTACCTGCTCAAGACCATGCTGCGCACCGAATTGATCGACACCATACGGCTGGTGCACGCCGGCCACCGCCGCATCCCGCAGGAGATCGCGTCGGAGATGGCCGAGCATGTTGCCGATGATGCGCTCACCGAACGCGAGATCCAAACTCTACGTAGCGTGGCCAGTGGCAGCTCCAACAAGATCATCGCCGAACACCTGGGCATCTCCGAGCACACAGTCAAGGGACACCTCAAGAGCATTCTCACCAAGCTTGGAGCCACCGATCGAACCCACGCAGTCATGATCGCGCTGAAGCGCGGTTTCCTCGACATGTAGGGAGT
>CAZSUK010000051.1:0-2941 GCA_964609355.1 uncultured Acidobacteriaceae bacterium
GGTCTGCGCTACTGCATGAATTCAGCAGCCATGCACTTTGTGAAGCTGGCCTAAGAGTGGGTGGCGAGCAACCCTAAGTTCCGACTTCGATTCTCCAGCAGTCCTCATCGATAAGGCGCAGCATCCTGGCGCGGCCATCGACAATGCTCAGGAACTGCGCGGTATCCGGAGACCAGGACTCATCTCCGATGCGAAAGAGCGCCGAGCCGAGCCCGGTCAGCCGAGTGTCGCCGAGCCACAGTTGTCCCTTGCGTATAAACACCCGCACATCATCCCCGCCGTCACTGCGATAGCGGCCTACAAATGAGCTGTACTCGCTGGCGCCGGGGAACTCCCGCTCACCGCGGTAGGCCGAAGTAACGAACCAATCCGCGCCATACCCCACCTCAACAACAGCATTCTTGTTCGCTTGATCTCTGCCAAACACCAAGCTGTAGTCCGAGAATCGACCCGGCTCGGTGGAGAGAAACGAATCTGCCGCGCGACGCTGCAGAGCAACTTCACTGCCTCGGTCCACAAGCAGCAGCCGCTTGCCCTCTGCCTTGAAGAGCAGCTGCTTGCCGTCTGCGCTCTGAAAGACGCCGGCATACTCGACCGCATTCTCCACATCCATTGGATTTCCCAGAGGCTCTGCCGCAGGCAGTGGCTTCGTCTCGCGCTGTGCCCTCATCAGCTCCACCGCGTACTGCGTGATTGGAGTCGGCCTGTAACCCTGCATCGCATTGATCGAGGCAAACGCAGCAACACCTCCGTCCAGGTCCACGTGGATGGAGGACGCGAAGCAATTCATCCCGCCGGTGTGACGGAGGATCCGATGGCCATTCAAAACATCGACGGCAATGCCATATCCGTACGAAGCAGTGGGGCTAAACTCCGTAGCCTGGATGTACGGCGTCGACATCAACCTGAATCCGTCCTCTGAGACGATGCGTGCGGCGGGCCCCAGTCCCTGGTTGAGCAACGTCCGCAGATAGCACGCCATATCCGCGGCGGGAGACGCAATGCTCCCCGCCGGACTGTCGAACACCTCGGGTGGCCTGACCGTCAATCGACCCTGACGCGAATACACCTGGTCATCAAAAAATGGCTGATAGCCAGTGGCGCTTCGAGCACTGGATTCGACAGTGATGACCGCGGCCGTATCTTTCATTCCCAGAGGCGTAAGGATGCGGGCCTGCAGGCACTGATACCAGGGCCTTCCATCCAGCTTCTCAATCACCTGGCCAAGAATCTCGAAGCCCAGATTGCAATAGTGGAAGTGAGCGCCGGGGGCAAAGCCCTGCACATACCGGGCCGCGGGATCGCTTTGAAACAGCGCGGAAGCGTCGGGAAGACCGGAGCTGTGCGTCAACAAATGATGGGCCGTGATGGGCCCATACGGCATGATCACCGGAAGCCAGGGCAAGTACTCGAGCACCGGCCGATGAAGATCCACTTTGCCTTCATCACGCAACTGCAGCATGATGAGCGCGACGAAGGACTTGGTAATGGAGCCAATTTGAAAGAGGTGCTCCGGAGCCACTGGGGCCTTCAGATCGATGTTGGCAAAACCGTAGCCGGCGGTGCGGATGGTTCCGCTTGTATCGGTCAGCGCCTGGGTCATCCCGGGGGCGTTCATGGCCTGCATGTACGTTGCCGTGAACGCGTCGAGCTTGCTTTCAAACGCGCCCTTGGCGGATGGCATGGGCATCGTCCCCAGCGCCCAAAGCCTGGTGGAGGTGGCGGCGGAGAGGGCCGTGCCTCCACCAAGGGCTAAGAAGGTGCGCCGATCGAGTAGATGCCCCATGAATCGCGTAAGTCTAGCATGACGGCTTTTCTACGAAGGCATCTCATCAGCAGACGGGCCGTACACGCCGGGAATCGCAACTCCGTTGAGCCGCAGATACACTCCCAACTGGGCCCGATGATGAACCAGATGGTTCATGACCCACTTGCGAAGCACTTGTGCCCGAGGCATGTCGATAATGGTCTCGCCGCCCCAAGTCATCTTCCATTGCGCAGCCATGGCGGCCTCGTCCGCCGCAGCCAGCCGCGTTCGTGCATCCTTAACCTGTTCATCAAATCCAGACAGCATCTCTTTCCTGCCCTTGCCTTCCCGCGCTGCCGCCATTTTCTTGGAGTCTTCCTCAGTCATGGTCAACGCGTCCTGCTTCAGCGTGGAGCAATACCACGACGGCATTTCTGCTACATGCCAGGCCAACCGGCCAAGGGCCATCGATTTTTCATGGGGCTTCCATCCCAGTTTTTCATCCGGCACAAGCTCCAGGAACTTCCTTGTGCTTGCCATCTCTTCATCGAATTCCGGTAACAGAGTCTCGCTGATTTTCATGGGAATGTTCCTCCGAGGCCTGGTTGGCCTATAGCAGAACTCTAGGACGGATATATGACATCTGACGTCATATTCGGATTTTTATTGAACTAGGACCGGATTCGAGAGAGACGACTAGAGGTCCCGGCGGGAAAAGAGCACCTGAGCCAGTAAGATGGCCAACACCGCATAGAGAGTGGCGTAGACGACCATTGCGTTACTCGGGACGAGATTACTCCCGAAGGGAGTAACACTTAGACTTCCCAGGATCGGCGGCTGGAATACAAAAGCCGCGCGTCGCCAGAGCGCGTCGCTGGGCATGATGAGACTGGAGAGGATTCCCAGGTCAACCAAAGCTTGCACATGCCGTAAAGCCCCAAATTGCTCGATCCATCCGCCCATAAACGCCAGCCCATAGAGCCCCAGCGAGACAGCGCCGCTGGTAAGCGAAGAAAAGCAAGTGCCTGCTGCCATAGTGACGCCAAGCAGAACTACAGCTTGCAACCAAACCAGGCTGAGCACGGCAAGCGCGTGGTGCGCCAGATAGCCACTCTGCAGCCGGCTGATCACGACCGTGCCCCCCTCGATCAGGGACACATGAAGGGTGAGCATGCCAACGAAACCAATCCATTT
>CAZSUK010000052.1:0-30145 GCA_964609355.1 uncultured Acidobacteriaceae bacterium
CTCCTGCTTAAATTCCGACTCCGCATCCTGTATCTTTTGCTGTTTTACATACATGAAACCGAATTCGGCATGCAGGCAGGGCGGTTGCGGCTGAACCGCAATTGCTTTCCTGAAGGCATCTGTGGCTTCTATGTATCTCGCCTGACGGGTCATCGATTCCGCATAAAGCGCCTGGGCGTAAGCGGACTGGGGTGCGTCAGTCGACAACTTGCGTGCATCCACTTCTACCTGGTCAAGGTAGGCGAGGCCTTCACCAAGCCAGGCATCGCTTTGCGCGGGGTTGAGTTCGGCCGCGCGAGCAAACTCCTTTGCAGCTGCGGGGAAATTGCCCGCAGAAGAATATGCTCGCCCTAACTCCAGCGGCGCTTCCGGGTCCGTCTTGTTTATCCGCTCTGCCTTGACCAGGGATTGAATGGCCGCACGGGTATTCCCCGCATGCAGAGAATCGATTCCCAGGAACAGGTTGGGGACATAGAGAGAGGGCTTAAGATGGATAGCTCGTTCAAAGCTTTTCATGGCCTCGGCGTACTCTCCACCTTCATGCTCCATCAGTCCCAGGTTGGCCCACATCTCGGCGCTCTCCGGATGTATCTTCACGGCTTGTTGGTAATTTTCCGCGGCGGTCTTGAACTCGCTTCTGCTCATTGCCTGCTGAGCTGCCGCAACCACCGCGGTATATCGCGCTTCTGGGTCCTGTTGGCCAAACCCGAACAGAGGCATGGCCAACAGGAGCAACGGTATGCAATGAGTTCTCAAGGAGGCGTCACCAGTAGAATTTGCCCGCAAATTGCACCGTTCGAGAGGGGAAGGAGTTGGTGATTTGTCCCAGGCTCGAGGAGCAACTGGATTGGGCGTTGGGATCGCAGCCGGTGTAGCTCTCACCTCCAAATTGCGGAGCATAGAACTGTGGATGGTTGAAGGTGTTATACATTTCCGCGCGGAACTGCAGCCGTCTGGACTCGCCCAGGCCCCAGTTCTTCATGATGGAAGTGTCCCAGTTCTGGTAACCGGGCCCGCGCAGATCAGAGAAGAAGCGGGGGGCTGTGCCGAAGGTTCCGTAAGGCGCATAGGCGAAAGCCGCAGTGTTGAACCATTCGTGAATGTTTGGATTGGGTACGTGGAGGCTGCCTACCACGTCGGGCCTCGGATTGCCTCCGTAGGAAGCAATATCCGATCCACTCACGCTGATGGGGATGCCTTGCTTGAAGCTTGCAATCTGCGAGACTTCCCACCCTCCAGCCACGGCATCGGTCAGGCGATTGAAGTTGGAACCGAAGTGCTTGCCCCGGCCCACCGGGAGTTGATAGACGTAGCTGGCAACCAGAGCATGGGGGACATCGGAACCGTCGACACTCTTTTCTGCCGCCAGATTGTAGTTGTTTGCCGGGCCCGGGTTGCCGGAGTACGACCACTGATTGTTGCCCTCGACGTTGTCGAGGAACTTGGAGTAGGTGTAGGAGACCAGCGCAGTCAGACCCTGGCTGAAGCGATGGTTGTAGCTAACCTGCAGCGCGTTGTAAATAGAGAAGCCGACGGGCGCATCGTTCTCGCTCACTGAGCAGTACTGCGGAAAAGGAGCGAGCAACTGCGATTGCACCACGGTCGGCTGATCCAAACCACAGGAGCTGGTTCCAGCGGCAATGTGCCCATAGAACGGGTTGGGGACCAGAGCGTTCAGGGCCGCCTGGCCCATGGGTAAATAGGTCGGGTTCAACTGAGTTCGGTTTAGATTGCTGGTGATAATGTGCGTGCCATGGTTGCCTACATAGTTGACGTCCAGCAAATCGTTGGGAGTAAACCCATACTGGAAGCCGAGCAGGTATTGCTGCACGTAACTTGACTTGCGCTGCTGGAAGTTGCTGGTGACCCCGTTGCCAACCTGCTGCAGCTCGCCCAAAGAGTTTCCGGTGATGGGTATAAAACCATTAGGCCAGGGATTCGCAACCGTCACTGCGGGATTTGGGCTGATGGTGTTCAGCGTAACGGGAGAAACCGTGGTGCTGGCAAAGCCCGCGCTTTCCGTCTCGAAGCAGCAGGAGATGGAGGGAGGATAAAAGATGCCATATCCTCCACGAAAGACGAGTTTTGGCAGCGCCTGGTAGGTGAACCCGATGCGCGGCGCTACGTTGCCGTAATTGGTGCTGTAGGAGGCACGGTTGCTGGGGGACAGAAACTGCAGCGCGCCAGGAAGAGTCTCTCCAATTGCTGAACCTATAGGGTTGGGTGTATTCGGATTGAAGACCGACGCCACATTGTGACGGTAGGTGGGGGCTGTTTGTACCTCATAGCGGATACCGAGATTCAAGGTCAGGTTGCGGATAGGATTCCAGTCATCCTGCACGTAACCGCCAAGGTAGTGGGTTGCAACCGCTGGGTTGTAGGTGGTGCCTGCGGACGTTGGATTTTTGCCGGCGGGTGCGCTGTTGTCAAGAACGCCCATGAGTAGCTGGGCTACTCCGTTTCCAGTCGAGAAACCGGTTGGATTGTTGGGGTCTGGCCCAGCGGTAAAGGTGCCGCCGGAATCGAGCGTGGATTGAAAGAAGTTTGACTGATCATCCTCGAGCTCAACGAACATGCCTCCAACATTCAGGGTATGCCGTCCTAATGACTTGATGAAATCGACGGAAACGCTGCCGATGGGTCCGTGGTTGGTCACGGTTTCATTGGTCAGCGGGCCCAAAGGCGACACGCCCCCGATATTCACGATGGGGAACTCCGGACTGTTTTGATCCAGATAAGAAGGAAGTCCCAGGGTGGTAGGATTGAACCCTCTCGATTGGTTGGTTGAGGTCTCGTGCCATACCTCGACGCCTGCCAGAACATTCATGGTCAAGGTTGGACTGAAGACCTGGCTGAACCCGGCAGCCATGTTGTAACGGTTGTTCGGCCTGGCATTGCCGGGACCCGCCGGATTGCTGGAACCCCAAAATTCCGGGGTACCTGTTTTGAACTCCTGCTTATACGAATACCGGAAATAGATCCGTGACGAGTCCTTGATGTTGTGGTCTAAGCGAGCGAGATACTCGTTCGAATGGGCAGGCGCCGTACCGGAAGCAAAGAAATTGTTGGTGAGCCCGGAACCGGTTGGAGTGGGATAGTAGCCAACAAGTTTGGCTCCAACCGGATCCAATGGGCCCAGGGTGGTGATGTCGTTATTGGCGATGGGATCACGAATATAGCCGGTCTTGGTGGCGATTAAACCGGTGGTGGGATCAACGGCGCCCTGGGTGATGGCACGGGTGCTGCGCGGATTGTAAATCTGTCCCACGTAGATGGGACGCCCTAACGCATCGGTGCCCATCTGCGGACCCAGCAACTCGGCAAAGTGGCCGGCGCGGAAATTCGCATCGGGGACGGTGAAGGTAGAGTTGGTTGGCGTGGCCAACGTGAGGCGTTCGAAAAGTCCGAAGATGAAGGTCTTCTCTTTTTGGCGGTAGAGTTTCGGGATGTAGAGCGGACCCCCTGCCGATCCCCCGTATTGATTCCGGTTAAAGCTTTCTCTGGCTATCCCGTTGTGATTGTTAAACCAGAGGTTGGAATCGAGGGCGGAATTGCGATAGAACTCGTAGACATCGCCATGGAATTGATTGGACCCCGATTTGGTAACTACGTTGACGACATTCCCGGTGCTCCATCCGTATTGCGCGGTGAAGGAATTGTTCTGAATCTTGAATTCCTGCACTGCGTCCACCGAAGGAACAAAGTCGACTGCGCCCCATTCGGGGTCGGTGTCCCAGGCGCCATCCAGCAGGTAGGCCGAGGTTCCAAAGAATCCGCCGGCAAAGTTGAGGAAGGAAATGTCCTGGTCAGCGTTGTCGGTGCTCGGGCCTCCGCCGCCTAGCAACATCTGGCTCTCCGATGTGTTGTTCACCGAGGAGTTCAGGGTCGCGAGGCCATAGACGTTGCGCAGGTTGAGAGGCAGCTCGACAACTTCTTTGGCGTCGATATCCGCGGCGATGTTTGCGTTCTGGGTATTCAGGATGGAGGCCTGGGCATTCACGACCACCTGTTGATCTTGAGAGCCGACGGTCAGGGTCACATTCTGGGTGGCCGATTGCGCGGCGTCGAGCACGATCCCAGTCTGTTCATAGGGACGGAAGCCGTCCATCTTGACCACCAGTGAGTAGGTACCGGGTGGTAACTGGTTGAAGGAGAAGCGACCGTCTGCGTTGGTCGCCGATTCGCGAGAAGTGCCGGTCTCCGGGCTGGTGAGGGTCAGCTTGGCCTGGGGAACGAGTGCTCCCCCCGGATCGCTGACCGTGCCACTGAGTGCCGCGGTGGTAGTCGCCAGTTGCGCGTTGGCAATGCTCACGGGAATTGCCAATAGGACCGCGATGATGGCCCATAAGGAAAGTCGTTTGCTTTTCACTCCTGCCTCCTAAAAGCGTCCAGCTCGAACATCCCTCCGCTTTTTTGCGGTTTTGAAACTTGGAATGTTTCGACGGCAGCCGTTATAGCGGGCGGAATTTTTTCTTCGTAAGCTCCTTGCGGTAAATAGTTGCTTCTTATCTGTTAAGACCCCAGGAAAAGTTTCGATTTAACAACGACTTACGAAATAGACCTGAGTGATAAGTCTGGGCGCTTTGGGCGTATAATTCGACCGTGCTCGAGAGCAGTCCATGTTGAATGACTCAGCCACGGCCACCCCAGCGTTTACGGATGAGGAGCGGAAGGCAATCCAGGAGCAAGTGGAACGGCTCCTGCGCAATTCTCATTTCAACCAAAGCCGCCGGTTTCCCTCCTTTCTGCGTTTTGTCATCGAGCAAACCCTGCTTGGCCAAACAGACCTTCTCAAGGAGCGCACGCTGGGCATTGAGATCTTTGGCCGCGAGGCGGATTACGATACCGCGTCCGACCCGATCGTTCGCGTCACAGCAACGGAGATTCGCAAGCGCATTGCGCAGTATTACCAGGAACCGGGACACGAAACGGAACTACGGGTTTCCCTTCCTGCCGGGTCCTATGTTCCTCAGTTTCAGTGGCCGCAGGTCGCGGGGGAAATTGTTCCTCAGACGGTAGCGATCGTAACCCCGCCTGCAGCTGCAGTCGTGCTGGAGGGGGGAGCCGACACGAAACCCCCGCGGCTGTGGTCCTGGCGACCGGCCGCCGTTGCTGCACTCATCGCCATTGTCCTGTGCTCAGCAGCCATTTATTTATGGCGCTCGGCGCAACGCTCAACGTTCGAGTTCTTTTGGGGTCCACTTGTGAGATCGAGTGAGCCGGTGTTGTTCTGTGTTGCCGACCAAAGCAGGTATTCCACCATTACTCTGCGCGATGCCGCAAACCCGTCTCGCCAGAATCAGCTGCAGGATAATTTGACCGCCATCATCATTGATGACCTGAACCCGATTGTCCGAGTCGCGGGTCTACTGCAGTCGAACGGGAAGAAGTACAGCGTTAAAGGAGAAGGCGCAACCGATCTGATGGATTTGCGTAACGGGCCTACGGTGTTCATCGGAGCCTTTGATAATGCCTGGACGCTTCGGCTAACGGCGAACCTGCGCTACCACTTCGCTAACAATCCGGAGATGACGGATTTCGGGATTGTCGACAGCACCAAGCCAGGAGAGCCCGGATGGGTTGTCGACCGTTTGCAGCAGATGACCACTAATAATTATCGCGATTACGCCATTGTTGCGAGGTTTATTGATGGGA
Source organism: uncultured Acidobacteriaceae bacterium (assembly GCA_964609355.1). Taxonomy (GTDB): domain Bacteria; phylum Acidobacteriota; class Terriglobia; order Terriglobales; family Acidobacteriaceae; genus PALSA-350. The sequence goes on from CAZSUK010000052.1 coordinate 5,656, forward strand.
CCACGGGGAAACTGGCGGTCGTAGCCGCAGGGGTCGCCCGGGGGGGGACCCGTGTCGCGGCGGAGTATCTTACCGATCCAGCTGATCTGGCACAGTTGGAGCGGGCGGCCGGCAATAAGAAAAATATGGAAGTTGTTTTGAGCACGCAGATTATTGATGGCGAGCCTGGTAGCCCTAAGGTTGAGGCTAGTTATTTCTGGTAGGGCTCGCAGAATGGTGAAGGCCGCTCCCTCAGCGGCAAAGCTCCTCCGTTCGCTGCGGAAGAATTCGGGACTGGGCAGAAACCGCAGGTCCCTGCGCTTCGCTCCGGTCGGGATGACAAGTGTGGGATGAACGCGCTTTTGGCTCTATCCCTGCACCGATCGCCGGGAAGTCAGCTACTCTCCCACCTGAAATCTACACATCCCAATCGCAGCGTCCCAGGTAAGCCACTACCCTCTCCTTGTCATCCCGACCGGAGCGTAGCGAAGTGGAGGGATCTGCAGTTCTCCCCCAGCAACCGACCTTCAGGAAGAGCGCTCTCCCTCCCCCTTGTCATCCCGACCGCAGCGTACCCGGATTTCCTACTTCGCGATGCTGGCAACGACCACGTATGCGGTTTCCTTAAGAAAACCGCACGATGTTGACCAACGCCATGGACCTCGACCGGAAATCCGGGGGCGCGTAGTGGAGGGACCTGTGGTTGCCTTTCCCCGTTACTCACGCTCTTTACCCCTGCCCCTCTAAAAAAGTGAAGGGTACGAGCCGTAGGCCCGTACCCTTCATCCCTACACAAACCTCGTGCTAGCTTTTTTCTACCAGCTTCATCGCCTCGGGATCCCAGTTGACGACTTTTCCTTTTTCATTGCTTAAGTTGCTGAGCAGGGCTGCTCCTGCGGCGCGGTAGCCGAAGATGGCATCTTCTACTACGGGCTGGCGGCTGCGGACGGAGGCAAAAAAGTTGCGGAAGTGATCGTAGCTGTCACTGTATCCTTCCTCGGCTACGTATCTCTCATATCCCAGCTGGGGTGCTCCCATAGGGTGCTCAATCGGATATTTTTGCCGGTACTCCTCGGTGATTTGTTTCTGCATAGCTTCGGTGAAGGTTCCGATCTCCAGCCCTGGATCCTTCTCGCGCGGCACGCGGCTGACGATTACGCTGCGGCCGGCTATCTCCATGGTGCCTTCCGAGCCGGTGAAGATGAGGCCTTCGCTCTCTTCGCCCCCGTCTACGAAGTTGACGCGCAGACTCAGATTGAATCCCTCAGGATAATCAAACAGGCCCAGCATCACGTCGGGCACGTCGCGACCGTCTTTCCAAAAGCGTATTGCTCCCGTTGCCATGGCCCGGGTGGGCCCGTGCGAACCGGTGATGAAGTGAGTTCCACTAAAGAGGTGAACAAAGAGATCACCCGCCACGCCGCTTCCATAGGCTTTCCACTTGCGCCATTGGAAGAAATGTTCGCCGTTGAAGGGGATTTTGGGAGCTGTGCCTAGAAAGCGAGGCCAGTCACAGGTCTCAGTCGAAGCATCGGGTGGCACAGTGTAGTTCCAGGCGCCGATGGAAGAGTTGCGATCCCAACGCGCGGTCACCATGTTGAGCTGACCAATGGCGCCGGCCGCTAGTAGCTCTTTTGCTTTGGCATAGATCACCGAGCTCACGCGCTGGCTTCCGACCTGCAGGATGCGGTTGTTGGCACGCGAGGCCTCAATCATCTGCGGGCCGTCCGAGTAGAGATGGATCATCGGCTTTTCGCAGTAGACATCTTTACCCGCCTTCATGGCGTCCACGGCGACCTGCTTATGCCAATGGTCCGGGGTGCCGATGATGACCGCATCAATGTCTTTGCGCTCGAGGACCTGGGCGTAATCGCGGGTGGTGAAGATATCGGCGCCCCAGACTTCCTTGCTGTGCGCCAGCCTGCCGTCGTAACAGTCCGAGACCGCCACCAACTTGACCCCGGGCACTTGTACCGCAAACTTGGTATCCGACTGACCCTGCCCACCGGCTCCGATCAACGCGATCTGAATATTGTCGTTGGCCGCTATAGGCTTGGCAGGCTCGGATTGGGCTTCCGCCAGCAAATGGGTTCTGGATCCAAGCAATGTCTCCACGGTTGCTGCGGCACCGGCCGCCTTAAGGAAATTCCTACGATTTAGATCGAACAAAGTTGTCCCTCACAGAGGAAAGTTATCCGCCGTTTGTAACGATACAGGGTGTGTGGCTGTTGTGTGGAATCAATAAAGTGCCGGGGATTTTGAATGGGTATGCCATCGGGGAGTCGCCATTCACATTTCGTGAAGGCGCGAGACGTGGTCATCCGAAGGGTGGGTTGCGGAGGCGGGCTACATTACAAAAGCCAGATTCTCCAGCTCTTTTTGCATACAGTCGAGGTTGCAGCCCATTTCTTCCAGGCGACTGATGGCGTTACGGGCATGCTCTGCACTCACGCCGTACCCGCGGCCGGTGAGGAAACCACTTAGCACTTCAGCCGCCTGCCACGAATCGATCCCGGATTGCAGGAGCTCATTGCGCAGGTTGAGCAGCTCGCGTGCGGAAAATTTCTCGATTTTGGCGTTTGCAGACATTGTGTTTTCCTCTCTCACCACTTGTACTCAGAGACCCTGGCGTAATTTACGCAAATTGCCGCTGACCGGTGCCCTAAAACCCTGCGATCAGAGCCCTTTCTTGCTAAACGACCAAGAAATGGGAACGTACCGCGGTTGTGCATCGAGTCTGTGGCCGAAGTGAACCACTTTCTCTTATCTGTATGAACCCGCAACGGAAGTACTCGTTGCGATTGACCCAATCTTCCGAAAGCCGAGGGGGATAAGCCGGAGCAATGCTGTTCTTAAGATGCTCGAATCCCCTGCTGGATGTATCGGACACTGGATTCGTTCTGGCGAGGATACAAGCCGGGACCAGGCACGGGATTCCCTGCTATTCATCATTTCTGGGAAAAGCGTGTCCGGAAATGGAAAAGCGTCAACGCCTCGCTCACTTCATTGCCTTATGAACTAATAGACTAATTTCAGGCCGAATGGTGAGCAGACGGAGCAAATTAAGCTGGCGGGGGCTGGGGCGTAGCGCGCTGCTCGAGCATGACCGGAATGCCATCTTCCACCGGATAGTAGCGGCCGCATCCGATGCAATGCAGCCATGCATGTGAGGAATCGCCGGGACCGGCTTCGAGCCCGTGGTGGCATACAGGACAGACAAGGATCTGGAGCAGGTTCGGAGACAGAAGCGCCGCCATGCCCATGAGTTTAGACCATTCAATTACTATGAGCGCAGCAGGAAGGATGGTTGATGAGTCGAGTTCTGGATGGGACCGCGATCGCCGCCAGTATCAAGGCGGAGGTAAGGGCTGAAGTGGAACGGCTGGCACTCCAGGGCATACGGCCGGGGCTGGCAGCGGTGTTGGTAGGGCATGTTCCAGCCTCTCAGATTTATGTGCGCAGCAAGGTGAAGACATGCGAAGCGCTGGGACTGTTCAGTGAGCTGATAACGCCACCGGAAACAGTCACGACGGAGGAGATGCTGGAGCTCGTCGACCAGTTGAATGCGCGCGAGGACATTGATGGCATCCTCATTCAGTTGCCGTTGCCGGCACAGGTGAATGCCAAGCTGCTGCTGGAGGCGGTGAGTCCGGAGAAGGATGTGGATGGCTTTCACCCAGTGAACGTGGGGCGGTTGCAAACGGGGCAGCCGGCACTGCCTCCGTGCACGGCAGCGGGGATTATTGAGATCCTCAAGCGCAGCGATTTCCAGATCACGGGACAAAATGCAGTGGTGGTCGGCCGCAGTGATATCGTGGGCAAACCCACGGCGATCATGTTGCTGGCAGAGAATGCGACGGTGACTGTATGCCATTCGCGGACGCGGGATTTGGCCTCGTTTGCGCGGCGAGCGGACATTCTTGTGGTGGCCATCGGCAAGCCGGCATTCGTGACCACAGAGATGGTGAAGCCAGGCGCGATCATTGTCGATGCGGGGATCAACCGGGTGACCGATCGGAGGGAGTTGGAGCGCTACTTTCCCGGAGATGCGCGGCGGTTAGCGTCTTTTCTGGAGAAAGGTTCCACGATTGTGGGGGATGTGCTTCCAGAAGCATATGCATTGGCTCAGGCGTATACGCCCGTTCCCGGCGGCGTCGGTCCGCTGACCATTGCCATGCTGATGGCGAATACGGTTCGCGCTGCCAAATTGCGGCGTGGCTTGCCGGTTTAGGATGCTGCGCGTTGGGTTGACCGGAGGCCTGGGTAGCGGCAAGAGCACCGTAGCCGGGATGTTCAAGGAATTGGGCGCGGCGGTGATTGGCGCGGACCAGTTAGGACGTCAGCTGATGCAGCCCGGAGAGCCGGTTTACGCGGCCATTGTGCAAAGGTTTGGTGCGGGTGTGGTGCGGGCGGATGGCTCGCTCGACCGCAGAGCTTTGGCGGAGCTGGCGTTTCAACATAACCAGGCCGATGCGCTGAACCGGATTGTTCATCCCGCAGTGGTTGCGGCGCAACAGGAGTGGATGCGTGGGGTTTTTGCTAAAGAGCCCTGGCGCGTGGCGATGGTGGAGTCCGCGCTGATTTTTGAGGTAGAGAAGTGGGGCACGGCACCGGGTTGGATGGAGCGGTTTGATCAGTTGATTTTGGTTACGGTGCCGGATGAGGTGAAGATTGCGCGGTTTGTGGCTCGGGCGGTGGATCAACACGGGGCAGAAGCGGATGCGCGGGCTCGACTCGCTTTGCAGATTCCGGATCAAGAAAAAGCGGCGCGGTGTGATTTTGTGATTGATAATTCCGGAAGTTTGCCAGAGACGCGGGTTGCGGTTGAGGGGATTTATCGGAAGCTGGTCGTGATGGCGAGGAAGTGAAACCCTTCGGGGGAGATGGTCTAATAGATTTAGCTTGTTATGAAGATTCGCCCGTTTTTTTTGATCCTTTTGTTTGTCGGCGCCTTTGTTTATATCGCCTCCTATAGCAACTTCAGAGGCATTCCTGGCGCGCAGCACCTCTCGCCTATGCAGTTGACGGTTGCGGATGCCCAGCCGGCCTATACGTCGGAGGAGTCCAATCGCATTGCGGTCTATAAACGTGCACTACCTACGGTGGTGAACGTTACGTCGTCGCAATTGTCTCTGGATTTTTTCTATGGAGTCGTACCCTCGGAAAGTCAGGGCTCGGGGTTCATCCTCACCAAGGATGGCAGGATTCTCACCAACTACCACGTCATCGCCAATCCTCAGAAGCTCGAGGTGACCCTCAGCGACAAACATAAATACCCTGCCAAGATTATTCTGCAGGATCCCGCGCATGACCTCGCGCTGCTGCAGATCAACGCCAACAATCTCACGCCGGCTGTGCTTTCTGAATCACGCGACTTGCAGGTGGGCCAGAATGTGTACGCGATCGGGAATCCCTTTGGCCTGAATGGCACGATGACCACCGGAATCCTCAGCTCGATTCGTTCTGTAAGAGAGCCGCAGGGCGCGACGATTGAGAATGCATTGCAGACGGATGCGGCGATTAATCCCGGGAACTCTGGGGGACCACTGCTCAACTCTCGTGGAGAGGTCATCGGGATGAACACGCTGATCGCCACCGGTGGGGCGGAACAAAGTTCCGGTATCGGATTTGCCATCCCTGTAGACACTATCAAGGCTGTGCTTTCAGACTTCAGCAAGTACGGGCGGGTACGCCGGCCCTCGCTGGGGATTGCTTCCGTCGGCATCGGGTCGGACCTGGCAGAACAAATGGGATTGCCGGCCGATGACGGTGTGCTGATCCAAAGAGTCGTTCCAGGAGGAGCCGCGGAGCGTGCAGGACTGCGCGGCGGCAATCAGCAAGCTTACGTGGGAAATACTCCGATTTACACGGGCGGCGATTTTATTGTCGCCATCGATGACGACCGGGTCACGAATCCGCAGGATATTTCGGAGATTATGGATCGACACCAGGCGGGTGATGTGGTCACCGTAACCTTTTACCGCGGAAGGAAGAAGATGACGACCAAACTCACGTTGGGCGAGGCTCGGTCAGTCTCGGTCTAAGCGGGGCACGAAGCGCCGGCTGGCTATGTGATATTTGCCGGAAAGAACGCGGACGATGCCTTCGGTGTAGGCGATATGCTCTTGCTGCAAAATGCGCGCCGCGAGAGAGCGCTCGTCATCTTCCGGCAATACGGGAACAGTCTTTTGCATAATAATCACCCCGTGGTCGAGTTCCTCGTCGACGAAATGCACGGTGCAGCCGGAGACGGTCGCCCCATACTCCAGGGCCTGGCGTTGCGCGTCCAGGCCGGGAAAGGCGGGCAGCAGCGAAGGGTGGATGTTGAGAATGCGCTGCGGAAAGGCGCGGACAAACTCGGCTGATAGAAGCCGCATGTAGCCTGCCAGGCAGACCAGATCGACTTGATTTGCGCGCAGCACGGCGATGATTTCGGCATCATGCTCGGTGCGCGAGCGGCCCTTTGGCTCGATGATTTGGGTTGGCAATCCTGCATTGCGGGCGGCATCGATTCCCGGCGCATCACGGCGATTGGAAATCACTACGGCGATTTTCGCGTTGGCGATCCGGCCCTGGTGGATGCTTTCGGCAATCGCCAGGAAGTTCGATCCCCGCCCGGATAGCAAGATTCCGAGGCGGCTTTCGTTCATGTGTACAACACCTTGCGGTCTCCCTTGACAGTACGTCCGATCATGCAGAATTTCTCGCCGGCGCGGTCCAGCATGGATTTTGCGCGGCGGAATTTGTCCGCTGGGACCACCGCAATGAGTCCAATGCCCATGTTGAAGGTGCGCAGCATCTCTTCCTGGTCCACGCTGCCCAGCTGCTGCAGATGAGTAAAGATTGGAGGAGGAGTCCAGGAACCGGTCTCTACCAACGCGGAGATGGTTTTCGGCAGGATGCGAGGCAGATTTTCGGTGATGCCCCCTCCCGTGATGTGTGCCATCCCCACTACAAGCTCGGCAGCGGTGAGCTTCTTGATCACGGCAAGATAGCTGCGATGCACCTTCATCAGCGCGGCTCCGGCCTTATCCTTCAGGTCATTCACGTACTGGTTGGGGGAGTAGCCGGCAACCTCAAAGAATAGCTTGCGCGCCAGGGAGTAACCATTGGTATGAAGGCCGGTGGAGGGGAAGCCGATGAGCACATCTCCGGGCTCGATTTTGCTGCCGGTGATCAGCTTGTCCTTGTCGACGGCGCCGACGATGAAACCGGCCAGGTCGTATTCTCCATCGGAGTAGAAGCCGGGCATCTGGGCTGTTTCCCCACCGATCAAGGCGCATCCGTTGGCTCGGCAGGCTTCGGCCACGCCGCTGACCACTGTCTGGGCGACTTCGTCGTCCAGTTGGCCGATGGCCAGGTAATCCAGAAAGAAGAGCGGGGTCGCGCCCTGTACTGCGATGTCATTAACACAGTGATTGACTAGGTCGGCGCCTACGGTGTGATGCATGCCCATGGCAAACGCCACCTTCAGCTTGGTGCCAACGCCGTCTGCGCTCGAGACCAGGACGGGGTTGGCATACTTGGCGGTGTCGAGGCGGAACAGACCGCCAAACCCCCCGATTTCCCCTAACACCTGCTTGTTGAAGGTCTTCTGGGCCAGATACTTGATGCGCTGCTTGGTGCGGTCTCCCTGGGAGAGATCGACCCCAGCAGAGGCGTAGGTGACAGGGGGCTTTTTCGATTTGCTCGAATCTTCTGACAAGGTTCTTCCAGGTTCGTGTGGTGGCTTCGATGGGATGGAAATGGGTCCCGAGCAGTTTCGCAATTGGTGTAGACCGAAGCGACAGCCTTGCCGTGGTTTTCTCTCAAGGAAAACCACTCCTCGCGATCTTTGCCAGACGACCGTAGTTGCGAAATCGCTCGAATTGCCAGTTTACCATCGCAATATACTTGATCGCATGGCCCGAGAACTGAGTCGATCGAAAGCATTGCAGGGGCGCGCAGAGCGCTACTTTCCCGGCGGGGTGAATTCGCCGGTCCGCGCGTTTCGCGCCGTGGGCGGAGCTCCGCCGTTTCTAGTGCGCGCCGAGGGAGCGTATCTCTGGGACGCGGACGGCAATCGTTATCTGGATTATGTGGGGTCGTGGGGACCGATGATCCTCGGCCATGCACATCCTCTGATCGTGGAGGCGATTCAGCGGGCGGCGGAACGGGGGGCAAGCTTTGGTGCGTCGACCGCGGCGGAAGCAGACCTGGCGGAACTGGTGATCTCGGCCGTGCCATCGATGGAAAAAATGCGCTTTGTCAGCTCCGGCACGGAGGCGACGATGTCTGCCATCCGGGTGGCACGCGGGTTTACCAAGCGGAATTATGTGATCAAGTTCGAGGGCTGCTACCACGGGCACTCGGACGGCTTGCTGGTGAAAGCTGGATCGGGTTTGGCCACGTTTGGGCTGTCTGGATCGGCGGGGGTGCCGCAGGAAATTGCTCATTGGACGCTTCCGTTGCCGTTTAACGATTTAGCGGCCGTAGAAGAGGCGTTTGCGAAGCATCCAGATGAGATCGCTTGTGTGATCGTGGAACCGGTGGTGGGGAATATGGGATGTGTCCCTCCTGCCAACGGATACCTTGAGGGCTTGCGGCGAATTACCCGGGAGCACGGGAGTCTGCTGATCTTTGATGAGGTCATGACTGGATTCCGGCTCGCACTGGGTGGGGCCCAGGAGGTGTTTGGCATTGATCCGGATTTGACATGCCTGGGGAAGATTATCGGCGGTGGGGTGCCCTGCGCGGCGTTCGGGGGAAAGGCCAGGATGATGGATCTTCTGGCGCCTTTAGGGCCGGTTTATCAGGCCGGGACTTTGAGCGGGAATCCTCTGGCGATGGCTGCGGGGATTGCCACGCTGCGGTATCTCAACGAGCATCGTGTGGCAGTTTATCGGGATCTGGAGGCGCGAACGGCTGCGGTTGCTGAGGGTATTTCCGCGGCGGGAAGGGAGGCGGGAATTCCGATGGAGACCAATCGCGTGGGCTCCATGGTTACCTGGTTTTTCACGGCTACACCAGTCACCGATTTTGCCACGGCGAGCGCGTCGGATACAGAGGCTTTTGGGCGGTTTCATCGGTGCATGCTCGACCAGGGGGTGTGGCTGCCACCCTCACAGTTTGAGGCGGCTTTTCTGAGCGCTACTCATACTGACAGGGATATCGAGATGACGGTAGAGGCTGCTCGCAAGGTCTTTGCCTCTATGCACGCGGCGCCGGTTTAGCCATGCGCAAATGGTTTCTCTCAACCCCTGAGTGAAAGACTTGACAGCTTCAGTTCCAGGCGTCTATTGCGACCTTGCGCATGTTACTACCCGCCCAGCTTTCGAGAAGAATTTTGGTTGCAGCCAGAGTGACTGAGCGATCGGTTCCTAATTCAAGGTGACCGCCGTCGTGCAGCAGGATGTTGCTGCCCCTTCCCAGGCGCTGGTTGCGGGTAACCAGCCGCTGCACACGCACTGCCAGGGCGCGAAAATCCGTAGCGTCCCAATCGTGGGCGGTTACGTTCCACATCACCGGCTTTAGGCCAAGTTCGACGGCGGTGCGGAGGACATCCGGTCGACGCGAGCCAAAGGGCGGCCGAAAATAATGCACCGCTTGTCCCAACACATCTTCCAGGACAGCGTTGCAACCTGCGAGTTCTTCGCGGACGCGAGAAGGACGCTCCCATATCAGAGAAGGGTGGCTCATGGTGTGGTTCCCTACCAGGTGACCGGCTTTAAGGATGGCGCGGGCCAAGTCGGGACGACGGCGGACAAAATTGCCAATCAGGAAGAAGATGGCGCGGACTTGATGCTGCGCGAGGAGGTCGAGCAATTGCAGGGTGTAAGGATCATTGGGCCCGTCGTCGAAGGTGAATGCGACCTCGTTGATATCATGGCCAGCGGTCAGGGCCCGGCCGAAGAGCTGCGAGGTAGGCCAGCGCGCTGCATAGGCATATCCCCCAACCGCGAGACCGCTAATCAGACCTGCGGAAACCAGTTTGGCATTCATGCTTCAAGAGTTTAAATACGCCTTTCACCGGAAGCATGGTATCTTCGGCTTTTCTTCGCTCAAAAAGGCATCGTCATGGCAGAGAATTTCGAACCGCCCAGATTCATTGCACTCGAAGGACCCATTCGTGTCGGCAAATCGACTTTGGCCGGAATCCTGGCCCAAACCCTCCACGCCCGCCATATCGTCGAGCCCGAGAACAATCCCTTTCTCGACCGCTTCTATCAGGAATCGAGCGGCATGGGCCTGCCTACCCAGATGTGGTTCCTGGTAGAGCGATACGATCAGATGCGCCAGGCAGGCAAGGATCTGGCCGGCAGCGAACCGTGGCCGATCGTAGCCGACTACTTGTTTGAAAAAGATAAGCTCTTTGCTTACATCAATCTGAGTGACGCTGAACTGGAACTATACAACCGCTACTACCAGATTTTCCGCAGCGAAGTGCCCACACCCGACCTGGTGATCTACCTGCACGCTTCTCCCGAGGTGCTGAAGCAGCGCCTCAAACGCAAAGGCGTCACCCAGGAGCAGGCCATCAGCGACCAATATATCGAGCAGGTGGCAAAGGCCTACGAACACTTCTTCTTCCACTACACGGCGAGCGATCTGCTGGTGGTGGACACTTCAGAAATTGACTTCGTTAACCGCAAGCAGGACTTGGACTTGCTGCTGAAACGGCTGTCGGAACCCATCAAGGGCAAGCAGTACTTTCTTCCCCCGGCTGTGTGAGCGTATACTTTGTATCGGTAGTGAACGGGCAGCATCCCGAACGGGAGCTGCACTGGAGCCTGCAATGAGCCTTACGCATTTCCGCATCGCGGATTCATCCGCGTCTGCCCGGACGTCAAGGGTGACTATTCAAACAATCCAGGATAAAAAGTCTCACGGCACACCCATCGTGGCGTTGACCGCCTATGACTATGCCACCGCGCGGCTGGTGGACGAGGCCGGGGTCGACATCATTCTGGTAGGGGATTCCCTTGCCATGGTGGTCATGGGCTATGAGAATACGCTTCCCGTCACTATGGACGAGATGCTGCTCCACACCCGCGCTGTGCGACGGGCAGTCAAGCAGGCCATGGTGGTCGCGGACATGCCGTTTGGCTCCTACCACGTGAGTACCGCGGACGGGATAGCCAACGCGGCGCGCTTCGTGAAGGAGTCAGGCGCCCAGGCAGTGAAACTTGAAGGCGGAGCGAGCCGGTTGGAGCTGGTTAAGCGGCTCGCGGACGCAGAGATCCCGGTGATGGCGCACCTCGGCCTCACGCCACAGTCGGTACACCGGATGGGCGGTTACCGGGTGCAGGGCAAATCGGTTGCAGCCATCCATCACCTGATCAAAGACGCGCTGGCGCTCGAAGCGGCCGGGGCATTTGCAGTAGTGCTGGAAGGTATCCCGACCGAAGTGGCGCAGCGCATCACCGCCGCGTTGCATATTCCAACCATTGGCATCGGTGCGGGAGCTCACTGTGATGGCCAGATCCTGGTGCTGCACGACCTGATCAATCTTTCCTTTTCCGCTCCCGCGAAGTTCGTCAGGCAGTACGCGGATGCATCCGCCCTGATCACAGACGCGGTCCAGCGGTATAGCCAGGATGTGCAGGAACGCAGTTTTCCTGCTGAAGCGGAAAGCTATCATCTGAGCAAAGACGCGCTGGCGGCTCTGCTCCAGGAAGAAAGCTTGGCGAGGCGCAAGGCCTAGTGAATGTTGGTGTTGCGGACCATCGCTGAAGCTGGAAGTGCGTGCGCCCGGTTTCGCGCGGCAGGCAAAACCATAGGGCTGGTGCCTACCATGGGAGCTCTGCATACTGGCCATCTTTCCCTGGTACGTGCGGCGCAGAAAAGTTGTGATGCCGTGGCGGTTTCCATCTTTGTAAATCCCACCCAGTTTGGACCCAAGGAAGACTTCGCCAGCTATCCGCGGGTTTTTGAGCAGGATTGTCAAACGCTCGAAGCAGCGGGCGTGGATATGGTGTTTGCTCCCTCGGTGGAGGAGATGTATCCCCCGGGCGCAAGCACGTTCGTCGAGGTGGCGGGGCTCAGCGATCGTCTGGATGGAGCGTCGCGGCCAGGCCATTTTCGTGGGGTGGCTACTGTGGTGGCGAAGTTGTTCCACATCTTTGCTCCTGATATCGCTTTCTTCGGACAGAAGGATGCCGCGCAGGTTGCTGTGCTGCGCAGGATGGTGCGCGATCTGCGGTTTGCAGTTCAGTTGGAAGCTTGCCCCACAATGCGCGAACCTGACGGGCTGGCGATGAGCTCGCGCAACCGCAACCTTAGTGAAGGGGAGCGTCGCCAGGCGCTGGTTCTAAGTCGCGCCCTTCGTGCAATTGAAAGGCGATTTCAGGCAGGCGAGGTGGATTCAGCCAGGCTGATTGGTGAGGCTCAGCGCATTCTGCAGGAAGAACCTGGAGTCCAGGTGGAGTATTGCCGGATTGTCGACCCGGAGTCGCTTGAGGATGTATCGGATGCCAGACCCGGTAACCTGGCGGCGATCGCTGCACGCGTGGGTGCTACGCGGCTTATCGACAATTTGTTGCTCTAACGTTTGGAGACGAAGGAGTTGCCGGCGAGCAGATAGCGGGCTGGACGAGAGGCTTCTTTGGTGATCCCAATGCGGGGCGTGATCAGGATGTCGTTCGCCGCGTAGCCGTCGTCCTGGATCTGCAGGTCTGATGAGCGAGAGGTGAAGTCGACGCCGTTGTCCCGGGACCGCGTAATGCCAAACGCCTTACACAGTCTCCCCGGGCCGGAAGTGGAGAGCTTGAGCCCACAGATGGGTTCCAGGGCCCGGAACAGTACACCTCCAGCTCGGCCTTCCGGCTCACAGGAGACGTTCAGGCAATAATGCATACCGTAGATGAAATACACATATGCGTGGCCAGGGGGTCCAAAGAGCACGGCGTTTCGTGCCGTCTTGCCGGGAAAGGAGTGCGACGCCGGGTCGGACTCGCCGAAGTAGGCTTCTACCTCGACGATCCGGCCTATCTTTGCCCCTCTTACCAGTAGTTTGCCCAGCAGCTTCTGCGCGACCAGGTCCGGCGCGTCAAGATAGAAGTCGCGGGAGAGGATCGCCGCGCCTGTACAGGCCTTAGCCACGGGCCGCCTTGACCGCTGCGAGAACTTCTTCCGCATGCCCTTCCGGCTTTACTTTGGGGAAGATTTTCTCGAGCTTCTGATCGGGCCCGATGAGGAATGTCGTGCGCTCAATTCCAATTACTTTCTTGCCGTACATATTCTTTTCCTTGAGAACATCAAACTGTTTGCACACTACTTCGTCTACATCTGCTAGGAGGGTGTAGGGCAAGTTGTACTTTTCTTTGAATTTCTTCTGCGCCTTTGGGGTGTCACGGGAAATGCCGAGAACGACGGCGCCGGCCTGCTGTATCTTCTTGAAGACGTCACGAAAGCCGCAGGCTTCAATTGTGCAACCGGGAGTGTCGGCCCGAGGATAGAAAAAAAGCACCACTGGTTTGCCGGCATAGTCCTTCAGGTGTACGGTTTTATCTTCTTCGGTCTGAAGCGTGAAGTCGGCAACTTTGTCGTTCACTTGCATGAAGAGGGTCCTTCCAAAACGAGATGCGATGCAACGAGATTATTCCATGATGACGAAGGGGGCGCACATCCTGCTGATGTTGGTTGCGCTGGCTGCGCCTGCAGGCGCGCAATACCCCGGACATATGGAGACCAACAAGAAAGCCGCGCCTACGATCCGCTCCATAGCCGTGGTGGAGTGGACCGGGGATAAGGCGAAACCTAGCGCCAGCCGTCTGATTCCAATCGCTGTTTTCGACGGTGAGCAGTATCAACCGGGAGGGCTTTACCTGGCGAAGCCAGAGCCTCTGGCCCTGGAACCGGGAACGGAATATGTGCTGGAAGACGCCGGCGTTGCGCGCGGCCTATTCGACGTCAACACGGCGCAGGACGTGGACGGGTATTGGTTTGGCTACGGTGCGTGGAAGCCGATGGCTGCTCCAGTTAAAAAAGCCAAGCCGAAGCAAGGTAAGAATATGCCCCAGGTGGTAAGCGATTCGGATGGCAGACCGCATTTCAAGGGCAGAGATTCGAAGGGCGACTCTACTTCCACCGACTCGTCTACCACTTCCAGCAACTCACCCGCTTCCAGTAGCCCACCGGCCGGCGATCCTGATCGGCCAACCCTGCGCAGACGGGCTGAGCCATCCGCAGCGGCCCCCGCCGCCAGTAGCACCGACAACAGCGCTGCGCCTGAAACCGCAATTGGAGGAGCGGACCCGGATCGTCCGCACATGGCGCACGGGCAGCAGACACCTACGGATGAATTTCAACCACCGCAGCTCACCGGAGTTCCTACGGGCCTACAGCAGATGATCGCGGTATCCGATGCCAGTGATCGCGAAGCGCATCCGTTCGTTTACCTGTGGGCCGACCAGGGAGACGCGGCCAAGATGAAGGAGCAAATGGAGATTGCGGCTGGCAATGCCATCGCGGCAGCCGCGCCGCCAGCGAAGAGCACTCCCAAGCCCAGGACACATACTGCTACTACCACTACGCCGCGGCGTAAGACAAGCACGACCCCACCCACACCCCCTAAGCCAGTGTTTACCAACGAGCAGTTCAAGGCTTATGAGCTCACGTTCAGTGGCGGCGCTACCCTGGTGTTCTCAGGCGAGACCCAGGATCATGCCGGGAAAACGAAATATGTGACCCTGATCGCTCAACCGGATTTCAATGGGGTTCCGAAGGTGCTGTTCAAGACCGTCACCGATGATGATCATCTGGATGTGACTCCGAAGATGCGGCTGGTCGATGCAGTCGACGCGAAAGCGAGCAATCGCGGAGATTTGGTTTTTGAGTTGCGTACTAACAGGGATCGCGAATTTGTGATATATCGCATTGGCAGCGGGCAGGCTCAGCAGGTGTTTACCACTGGCTCGCTTTCCAATTCGCCGTCGGCGCCCCCGCCTGAGGGAAGCTAAAAAGTCTGCGCGGATTTCTGCTCCTCAAACAAATGCTGGGTGCCCCATATCTGCCTGTTTTTAGCAGATGTGGGATTCCGAGGACCTCGCCCCCGACTGTGCCAGTAGAAACAAACATCCAATGTCGGTTGTCGGGAGGACTCCGCTCCTGTACCGTAAACCTTAGAAGATGATTTCGGCAGGAGCTCGCTTATCGCGCAGCCGCTCCGAGCCGGGGGAGTTTCCGTTTGTTTAACGGACTAAGCGCGAGCGAAGGACAGTTTTACCGCTGTCCGGTGGCACACCCGATCCCTGTCAAAAACCCAGCATCCCGCCGCGGCGGGATTTTTTATTGCGTCCCCACTGTGCCTGCGCAGTAGAAAACCCCTGCCGTCAACCGAAGTCCCCCCAAAGAGCCGCACTTTCTGGAAGGGCACGGGTTCACCCGTGCCGAAAAGCAAGCCAGAGATGAGGGCTTTAGCCCCTGAGGTACGTTTTCAAAGATTCAACCTTACGGAATCGCCCTCGAATTTTTTCTCGCCTCCCCGACTTACCAAAAAACGGAGCCATCTATGCCTAAAAACAACGTCACCGACCCCATCACAGACCAGGAAATAGCCTTTGCCCACCTGGTCCTCTCTGGAACCATGAACGACCGCCGTGCAGCAGAAGCCGTCGGCCTCAACCCGGACACTGCCGCCTACATCAAATCCAAGCCTCGTGTGCGCGCTTATATGCTTGAGCATCACGCCACAGTGCAGCAACAGCTTGTCGAGCGGGACACCGAGGAACTCCGCCGCTTCAACCTGAACCGCGACCGTGTCCTGGCCCGCCTATGGGAAATCGCCGACCTGGCGCCCGAAAAAACCCGCAGCGGAATGTCCGCCCAGGTCAAGGCTCTCTCCCTTATCATCGCCATCGAAGGGCTTATTCCTGATCGCCGCGCCGTCTCCGCGCAGAAAAAACCAACCCCTCCGCCCGTAGACCCACCGTTCTATGTCTCCCAATGGATGCGTACCCGGCAGGACGGACAATCCGTCGACCCCCAGCCGCCCGCCTCCCAGGAAGAAGCCACCCCAGAGCCACAATCCACTCCCTCTCCTGACCTGACTCCAATAGAATTGTCATCCCGACCGGAGCGTAGCGAAGTGGAGGAACCTGCGGTTCCCGCCCCCGTGAACCCCGCGCAAACGTCCCCACCGCTGCCCCGTGTCCCCATGGCCGATTACTTCGCTCCCGATACCAGACTCCCCTTCTCCATAGACAAGTACCGCTTTGGCCGGTGCCGCTGACCTACGCGCAGGCGCTTTATGCACCAAAAGGCCCAAAAACATCAAATTTTATCGAATTTTACAAAATCAGAGCCTTCAGGAAACCGCGCGGCACGTACGCGACCGTTTAGGGGGTAGTGGGTAGTTTGGTTGTGTCCCAGCCGCCACCCAGGGCTTTGACGAGCTGCACGCTGGCGGCAAATTCGCGGGTCGTGATGTCAGCCGCGGTTCGTTCGTTCGTTAATTGCGTAGTCTGCGCGATGATGACTTCAAGGTATGTGGTCACACCGCCCTTGTAGCGGTTGGTGGAAATACTGGTTGATCGCTGAGCGGACTCGACCGCCCGCAGCTGGGCCACCGATTCGCTGTTCAGAATTCGCAGACCGGAAAGATTGTCTTCGACCTCCTGGAAGGCTTGCAACACCGTTTCCCGGTAATTGGCCACGTTCACCTCATAGCTGGCTCGTGCCTCTTCCGTGAGCGCGTGACGACGGCCGGCATCGAAGAGCAACTCGACCGCCGAGCCGCCTAACGACCAGAACGAGCTTGGTCCCTGGATTAAAGTACCGGCGTTCTTGCTTTCAAAGCCACCTGTGCCAGAAATGTTGATGGTGGGGTAATAGGCCGCAATCGCAATTCCTATCTGGGCATTGGCTGCGTTGGCGCGCCGTTCTGCCGCGGCAACGTCGGGACGCCGCTCCAGCAGTTGCGAAGGCACGCCGACCGGCACCTGGGGTAAAGGCAGGTCTAAGGGAGCGAAGGCGAGGGAGAAACTGGATGCCGGGGTACCCGTGAGGGTAGCGATGGCGTGCTCAAACTGCGCGCGCGCAACCCCAACGTCGATGGCCTGTGCACGAGTCTGGTCAAGCTGGGTTTGCGCCAGGGCGACATCGGCATCGGTGGCGACTCCACCGGCGAACCGGGCCTTGGTCAACGCCAGGTACTGCTCATATTGCAGCACGGTATTGTCGAGCAAGCGCTGTTGGGTATCGAGGCCGCGCAATTCGAAATAATCGGTGGCCAGCTCCGAGCGCAGGCTTAGATCGACGTTCGCCAGGTCAGCGGCTGTGGCCTGCGTCGTTGCCCGCTGCGATTCCACCTGCCTGCGGACGCTGCCCCAGAGATCAGGCTCCCAGGAGACTTGCCCCTGGAGGAATAAGTCGTTATAGGTACTTTTGCTGCCGGGCACGTACAGCGGACGGTTTTGCGACTGGCGTTCGCGTGCTGCCGATGGACCGACCTGCACCGTCGGGTAATACTGGGACCGGAAGAACTGAATGGCCGCCCTGGCCTGTATGTACTGCTCGTAGGATGCCTTGAGGGTCTGGTTAGAAACTGCAACCTGCTCCTCGAGCTTGTCCAATTGCGGGTCCTGATAGATTTCCCACCAATTGGGACGCATCGCGCTGTCGCTGGGTGTCACCTGCTTCCATCCGCCCGCGGGAAGATCGGGTGGAGGAACGACGGCGCTTTCTTTGAAGGCGGGCGCTGTGGGCGCAGTAGGCCGATGATAGTTCGGACCTACCGTGCAACCAGAAAGCAGGAGCGCGAGCGCGAGAAGGCTGCCAAGGGAGGTACGTTGAGAACTCATTACGACTTGCTCCCGTTAGACGGGTGTTGCTCATCCTGTTCCCCGGACTTGCCGGTATCGATCACGTGCACCGGCTCCCCGTCGATCAGAGAATCCGGCGGATTCTGTATTACCTGCGAGCCGGTTTCGAGGCCGTGAATGACTTGTACGGTGGATCCGTCATCCTGTCCCAGGACCACATGGACGAGCTTTGCCTGATCTCCATTGGGTCCTTTCTCCACGGTACCCACCTGTAATCCCTCAGTGCGAAAGATGAGCGCGGAGACGGGAATGATCATGGGCACAACGGCACCATGCACTGCCAAGTGGACCTGGGCGTAGGCACCCGGCATGAGCTTGCCATCTTTGTTCTCGACATCGATTTCAACGAGCAGGGTTCGGGAGGCGGGATCAATCGCCTTGGCTGTCCGCACGAGCTTGCCGTTAAACGTCTGCCCGGGAAACTCGGTGAGAGTCAGTTGTGCAGTGGTTCCGGGAACCGCGGCCTGAGAATAAATCTGGGGAACATTGACATACACACGCAAGACGTTCAGCGCAGAAATGCGGAACAACTCGGTACCGTTCCCCGCGTTGATCAACTGCCCAACATCGACACCGCGGGCGGTGATGACCCCGCTAAAAGGGGCATATATTTTTTCAAACGATTGCAGCTGCTCCAGCCGCTGCACGTTGGCCTGGGCAGACTTTACGGTGGAGCCGGTGGATTCCTCCTGGCTGACGAAGGTATCCGTATCCTGCTTGGACACGGCATTTTGCGTGAGCAAGCCCTGGTAGCGGGTAGAGTTGGTCTTGGCCAAACCTGCGTTGGCTTCGGCGGTGGACAAGTCTGCGCGCGCCTGCAGCAATTGCTTGTCTACTTCTGGTGACGCAATCACTGCCAACAATTGTCCCTGGCGGACATGGGCGCCTATGTCGAAGTACCAGTTGCTAAGGTAACCGTCGGTGCGCGCGAATAAAGTTGCGTCACTGTAGGCGTAAACGTTGGCGGGCAAAATGATCTCCTGCCCGACTTTTCCCTGGACGGGCGGGTGAATGAGCACGTCGGGAGCAGCCATCGCGTCGGTCTGATCTTTGAGCGTAGTGCGGGCGCGCACCCGAGGCACGATGCCGGTGACCGCCAACACGACGGCCACCAACAGCAGAACCACGATGAACAGTATGGCGACCCTGCCGGAGAGAGGCGGAGTATCCGGAGGTGCGCCGTGGGCCTCAGTTGCCGGTTCTGGCCGCTGGTCTGATCTTTCCTGATTCATCTCTCGGTTCTCTCCCATTTTCTAGTCTTCCAGATCTGCCGCAGGTGCTGTGGCCGCGGCGCGCCTGCTGCTACGCGCAAGGTACCCGTGGATCACGCTGAAAAGCGTGGGCACGAAGAACAAAGTGGCCAGGGTCGCGAACAACAATCCGCCAATCACCGCGCGGCCAAGCGGGGCGTTCTGTTCCCCGCCATCGCCCAGGCCCAGCGCCATGGGCACCATGCCGATGATCATGGCCAGCGCAGTCATGAGCACAGGGCGAAAACGTGTATACCCGGCTTTCAAGGCGGCATCGCGCGCATCGCCGACATTTTCTTCCATTTGCTCGCGGGCGAAGCAGATCACAAGAATGGAGTTCGCGGTGGCCACGCCCATGGTCATGATGGAACCGGTGAGAGCAGGCACGCTGATATGGGTTCCCGTGATGAACAGCATCCATACGATGCCGCATAACGCGGCGGGCAGCGCAGCGATGATCATAAAAGGATCGAGCCACGACTGGAAGTTGACCACGATGAGCAGATAAACGAGCAGGATCGAGAATGCGAGGCCACTGGTTAATCCAATGAACGAAGAGTTCATGGTCTGCACCTGGCCGCGGATGATGACCTGCGAACCGCGAGGCAGCTCTTTGCGATGAGAGGCAACGATCTGGGAAATTTTGTCAGACACGCTGCGCAAGTCGCTATTGACCACGTTGCCGTAGATGTCGAGTACTGGGGCAATGTTGTAGTGGCTGACGGTGGCCTGCTCAGAGCCACGGATGAGGTTGGCTACGTTACCGAGAATCTGGACTGGTGCGACGCCCGGTGCGGTCGAGGGAGCCGCGCCGGTGTTCACCGGCGTGAAGTTGGTAGCGCCGACAGAGACGTTGGGATTGGTGATGATGCTGTTTGCGGCACTGGGGGTGGTTACGGGGATATTCTGCAGATCGATGATCGACTGCAAGTCATACTGCGGGGTTTGCGCAGAGATGTTGTAACTCACGCCAGTTCTGGGATCGAGCCAAAAGGTAGGGGTGGTTTGGAAACTGCCACTGGTCGAGGCCAGCAGACTGCCGGCAACATCGCGCTGGGTCAAGCCGATGTCCTGAGCTTTGGAACGATTCACGTCGACAACAAAGTGAGGATTGTTGAAGGGCTGCTGGATGTGCAGATCCGCAGTGCCCGGAACGTAGCTTATTTCCTTCAGCAGGCGATTTGTAAAGTCGCGATTGCCCTGGAGATTGTTGCCGATTACCTGGATGTCGATCGGGGCCGGCAGGCCGAAGTTGAGGATCTGGGTGACCATATCGACGGGCAGTGTATAGAAGATGGTTCCCGGGAACTCCGCGTTCAGCTTAGGGCGAAGGTGCTGCACGTAGGTATCGGTGGGATGGTGCTTTTCCGCCAGCTGTACGGTGATGTCGGCATCGGAAGCTCCCACCACGCCGGTGCTGGTGTAGGAGAGATTCAGGCCGGAATAAGGGATGCCTATGTTGTCGATGATGCTGACCAGCTCACTCTTGGGGATCTCCTGGCGAATGGCGTTATCGACCAGATCGCACAGCCGGGCCGTTTCTTCAATGCGCATACCGGTCTGGGCACGCAGATGAAGTTTGAATGAACCTGCATCGACCGAGGGAAAGAAATCCTGGCCCAGCCATGGGTACAACAAGGCAAACGAACCAATAGTAAAGACAAAGAAAAGAATCAGGAAGACGGTGCTGTGCCCGATGGCAAGCTGCAACAAGCGAAAGTAGAAGACACGGAGCTGCTCAAATCTGCGTTCAAATGCCAGTTGCGCACGAACCAGCGGGTTACGGCTCTGCTGCTTCTGCTTTTCACCAGCCGGGTCATGCTCCTGCAGAAGGAACTTGGCCATGGTTGGAACCACGGTCCGGGAAAGGAAATAGGAGGCCAGCATGGCAAAGATGACGGCTTCGGCCAAAGGCACAAAGAGATACTTCGCCACGCCGCCCATGAAAAACATGGGGACAAAGACGATGCAGATCGATAAGGTCGATACGAAGGCCGGAATGGCGATCTGGGCAGCACCGTCGAGGATCGCCTGCTCCACCTCTTTGCCTTCTTCAAGGTTGCGGTTGATATTTTCGATTTCGACGGTGGCATCGTCGACCAGGATGCCGACGGCCAACGCCAGGCCACCCAGGGTCATGATGTTGATGGTCTCGCCCAGGGCTCCCAGAATAATCAACGAAACCAGGATGGAAAGAGGGATCGAGACAGCGATGATGAGCGTACTGCGCCAGCTGCCAAGAAAGACCAGGATCATGATGGCGGTGAGACATCCGGCGATGATGCCTTCGCGGACTACACCGGCGATGGCGCCGCGCACAAAAATCGACTGATCGGACAACGGTGTAATACGTAACTCTGGCGGCAGCTGGCTGGCGATCAGCGGCAACAAGGCGCGAATTCTGGAAATGACGTCCAGGGTCGAAACATCGCCGTTCTTGAGCACAGTCATCAGGCTGGCGCGCTGGCCATCGACGCGAACGATGTTGGTCTGGGGTGGGAAGCCGTCGCGGACGTGAGCCACGTCACGGACATAAACAACCGCTCCATTGACGCTTTTGATGGGCAGGTCGTTCAGCCCCTCGATGGTGTCGGGCGCGCTGTTGGTGGCCAACTGGTACTCAAACGTTCCCACCTTGACGGTTCCCGAAGGGAGAATGAGGTTCTGCGCGCCGATGGCATTGACCACGTCGTTTGGGGATAGGCCCCGGGCTTGTAGCGCCTGCAGATTCAGATCCACTTGCACCTGGCGCTGCTTGCCGCCGTAAGGATAGGGACTTTCCGCACCTTCGACGGTGGCGAATTGGGTGCGGATGAAATTCAACCCAAAGTCATTCAACTGCTGTTCAGAGAGGCCCTTGCCGGAGAGACCAAGTTGCAGAATGGGCACGCTGGACGCGGTATAGGTGATGATCAGGGGAGGGGTTGTGCCCTGCGGCAGTTGGCGTAACTGGGTCTGCGATACGGCAGTGATTTGTGCAATGGCAGTGGCGACCGTCACCTTCGGCTGAAAGTAGACCTTCACCACTCCCACGCCATCGAGCGACTGGGACTCGATGTGATCGATATTGTCGACCGTAGTGGTCAGCGTGCGTTCGGTGATGGTAATGATACGGTTGGCCATATCAACAGCGGAGAGGCCGCTGTATTGCCAAACGATGCTGACTACCGGGATATCAATGTTGGGGAAAATATCAGTTGGGGTGTTGATGATCGAGAGCGGCCCCAAAATCAGCAGTAAGAGCGCGAAGACGGCGAAGGTGTAGGGACGCCGTAGCGCAAGACGAACAATCCACATTTTGCTAGCTCACTCCTAGGACGTTCCTTCCGGCAGGAAAGACCCAGCGGAAGGGGTGGGTAGGCGGCAAAAGCTAAACCGGCCAGGGTCAGGTCAACGAAAAAGGCGGACTAGCGCGAGCTTTTTCAATTCCCAGGCTGTTAGGAGACGTTGCTGAGCCCTCTCTGAGATGGGGCTTCTGGCAAACTCGCAGCCTGTTTCAAATTATACGTTTTTGCTCCATCGAAATGAGAGCTAACGATTTGGGGGGTACTCAATTCAGATGTTGAGCGGAGACGGTTTGATTCAGAAGCACGGCAAACAAGAAACACAGCGGAGGGTCTGTTTGTTCTGGTGAGACGTTGACGGGGGAGATTTGTGTACCCACCCTTCGCCAAGAACGCGAAGCAAGGGAGCGGATGCCGAGGGAAGAACAAATGCTTTTACCCGCGGTAGCCGCATGGGGCACCCGTCGATTGCCCCGATTTCCTGTACGTAGCTCTGGACAGGACCACGTGTGCGCCTTTCTTTTAAGGAAAGGCGCATGATGTGCAGGGAAGTCACGAGACTCCACAGGAAATCGGGGTTGGTGGTGGGATAGAGCTCGTCTACTTGGCCAGGGCGGATTCCAGGGCATCGCTGGAAATACCGACGGCCCTGTTGGGATAGTAGGCGTTTGAAATGTACTCCTGCAGCATGCGATGGGTGTTGAAGAAGGAGCCGTTGAGGGCGATGGTAGAGCGCATGACGTTACGCCATTGCTCAGGATGTCCATAATAGAGCGGAAGAATTGTCGATTCCAACCGGTCGTAAAGACTGGCAACCTCCTGCTCCTGAGTATCACTATCCGGTATGGCCCAGCCGGTGACGCCTTCTATCCAGCCTTCGACCCACCAGCCATCGAGAACACTCAGACTGGGAACGCCGTTGAGCGCCGCCTTCATGCCGCTGGTGCCGGAAGCCTCGAAGGGACGGCGAGGCGTGTTGAGCCAAAGATCGACGCCTGCAGTAAGCATCGACGCAAGTCTCCATTCGTAGTTTTCCAGGTAGACGATCTTGAGCGCATCGGACTCAAGCCTGGCTGCTACTTCAAAAATCTCCTGGATCAGCTTTTTGCCCGGCTCATCATGAGGGTGAGCTTTGCCGCTAAAGAGGATCTGCAAACCGCGGAATTTTTCTGCGCAGTCAACCAGGCGTTCAGGATCACTCAGCAGCAAATCGGCCCGTTTGTAAGTGGCTACGCGGCGAGCAAAACCAATGGTGAAGACGTTGCTGCGCAGCGTGATCCCAGTCCTCTCCGCAACCGCTTCAATCAGCGTGCGCTTGGACTGAGCATGCGCCTTCTCGATTTCGCGCAGAGGCACGTCAATGGCGTAACGAAACTGGAAATTATCCTGGCGCCAACGCGGGATCGTGCGATCGAAAATGGCCTGCATCGGCGGAGCCGTCCACGTGGCGGCGTGCACCCCGTTGGTGATGGCATCGATGGAGTATTCGGGAAACATTTCTCGCGAGATCTTGCCGTGCTGCATGGCAACCCCGTTGACGAAGCGCGACGAAGCCAGGGCGACGTAAGTCATATTGAGCATTCCGTCGTGACAGCCGCCCATGCGCTGCAGCAGGTTGGTGACATCCCGGCCGAGAATGCGGTTGGCCTGCTCCATGGAAAAGCGGTCATGGCCGGCAGGGACCGGGGTATGGGTGGTAAATACGCAACGGCTTCGGACCGCCTTGGTATCCCGCTCATCGATTGCCCGGTTGAGATCGCCACCCAATTGAAGCTCCATCAAACCCACGGTTAACAGAGCGGCGTGACCTTCGTTCATGTGGTAGACGGTCACGTCGTAATCAAGGGCCTCGAGCATGCGCACACCCCCGATGCCCAGAATGGCCTCCTGACGCAAGCGATAGTCCGTATCCCCGCCGTAGAGGTGATCGGTGAGTTCACGATCACGAGGGTCGTTCTGGGGCAAATCAGTGTCGAGGAGGTAGATCGGGATGGTGTGCCCGGTGACCCCTTCAAGGTCGTATCGCCACGCGCGGACGATTACCGGACGATCCTCGATGGTCACCTGGACCAGCGCTTTTTCGAGCCGCAGAAGTTTTTCGATCGGCCAGGGTTGATCTTCAGCGCTCTGAATTCCCTGGGCATTGAGATGTTGCTGGAAATATCCTTTGCGGTGC
>CAZSUK010000053.1:0-4813 GCA_964609355.1 uncultured Acidobacteriaceae bacterium
CGGGTAGATTGGCCAGCTCAGAGAGTCCCGCAGGGACGGCACAATCTTTACCGCGGCATGTCAGGAAATGAGGCGAGTCCCGAAGGGGACGGCACAATCAGTAGCCCGGCACGGAAGTGCCGGGTAGGATTAGCCAACTCAGTGAGTCCCGCAGGGACGGCACAATCTTTACCACGGCACGTCAGGAAATGAGGCGAGTCCCGAAGGGACGGCACAATCAGTAGCCCGGCACGGAAGTGCCGGGTAGGATTGGCCAACTCAGTGAGTCCGCAGGGACGGCACTATCTTTACCACGGCACGTGAGTGCCGGGGCTGGCACGACTTTAGTCGGGCCATACGCGGCTGACAAAAAAATCGGGCTACCTCGCCGCAGCGAGCATTAGCCCCTGCCTCTCCTACCCTGTCTCGAATTTTGCCGCAGCCTCGAAAGTCCCAAAAGCTCTTTTCGAGTTCTCACGCAGACTCTTTAGCCTCTACCAAGGCACATCCCAAGCGAAATGCGCGTCGGCAAGCAATTCTAAGCACTTCAAGGATGCAACCACCGTCGATATCTGTCTGAGCCTATCCTCTGAGGAATCAGCCAAGACGCAGATTTGGTGCGCCATCTATACCCTGATCGCTTTCAACAAGAAAGAACTCCAATTCGACGCTTCGCTCTACACTTGCATATGTATACAGATTCCCTCTGTCTCCATCTTTGAAAAATACAAATCTCATGCGCCTTGCAGCAAATTACCTCAATCCCCCACCTGCACTGCCACGGTAACCAGATCATTTTGTTCGACATCTAACCGGACACCACCTACTGGAGGAACCAATGCTGACCCGCCGCCGCTTTGTAGAGTATTCCGCCTTATCCACGGCGATGTTGGCGTATCGCCCCCTACTCTGGGGCCAGGACCCCGCAAAGCGTCCGCTGCGCCTGGCGATCCTCGGCAGCGTTTATCGGCACCAGTCGAATATGCAAACCCTCGCCGACCGCTTTCTGGTTGGTTATCCGTACGACGGCGAATGGCACATGCCTAACGTGAAAGTGGTCTCAGTCTATGTGGATCAGTTGGAGCGCCAGGCCGATGCTGCGCCCTCGCCCTACCAGCTTGCGATGACGGGAGCCAAAGTTGCGCCGGCAAGTGCAGCCAAAGGAATCGCGGGTGGCCTGGGCAGGGACCGCACCGTGAAGACGCAGCCTGCGCCGGAGAAACCTGAGCCTTCCAACAAACCCGAACCAACATCAGATTTGAGCAGAGCCCGCGCGCAGCAGTTCGCCTTCCGTCTGTGCAGCAACATTCCCGAGGCCTTGCGTTGTGGTGGAGACCGCATCGCCGTCGACGCCGTGCTGGCGATCGTCGAGCAGGATGACTACCCAACCAACGACCGCGGGCAGATTCTGCTGCCCAGCTACGATTTCTTTCAGCAGTGCGCGCAGGTCGTTGAGGAAGAGAAGCGCGCAGTTCCTTACTTCAACCACAAGCAACTCTCCTACAGCTTCGAGCAGGCGCAAACCATGGTAAAGACCGCCAACCGCCTGGGCTTCCCGCTGCTCGCCGGCTCCTCGCTCCCCGTGACCTGGCGCTTGCCGGACGTGGATATCCCGCTGGGTGCGCAGGTCGAAGAAGCGGTGATGGTGGGTGTAGGCGCGCCAGGCGGCATGGACTTCGACGCTCTCGAAGCCCTGCAGTGCATGCTCGAGCGCCGCAAGGGAGGCGAGACGGGCGTGAAGGCGGTGCAATTGTTGGAGGGCGACGACGTCTGGGCCGCAGCAAACGCGGGTCGCTGGTCAAAAGATCTGCTGAGCTCCGCCCTATCGCGCAGTGACACACCGATGGGCCTAACCGTGCTGGACGGCCGCACGCAGGACCTGGTAGCCTCCGGCGTCTTGCCGCAATTGGTCAAGGATCCCGCCGCCTATTGCATCGAGTACATCGACGGAACGCGCGCCACGCTGCTGATGCTCAACGGCGCCATCATGGATTACAACATCGCGGTGAGGGTGGCAGGGCAGGGAATCGTCTCAACCCAATTCTTCCTGCCGCCGCCTCCCAATGTGACGGACTCTGCATGCCTGGCAGCGAAAATTGAGCAGACGTTCCATAGTGGAAGCGCGGCCTATCCGGTGGAGCGTACGCTGCTGACGACAGGCGTGTTGGAGGCGTGTCTGCATTCAAGACACAAGCTGAACCAGCGGTTGGAGACGAAGCTGTTAGCAGTGAGCTACCAGCCGTTGGCCGAGTCACAATACGCTCGCAGTTGAAACGGCTGGAATCAATTGGCCTTTAGCTCCACTGATGCTGAGCAGGAGACGGGCAGAGGCGGAGTTGTGTCGGTTAGCGGGCGTTTTTCTCCCTTCAACTGCGGTTACACCCTTTTGGGCGCCGTGCTCGCAAGATGCCCCGAACATTCACTGGCAACGGCAAGAGAGAAGTCTCTCACTTTCGCAAAATTCCACCAAGTGTCGACGAGCGGCGAGATGAAGCCCTGCTTGCCGTTGTACTCCACAAGTTCCATATCTTCGGCTATCGTGTTCTTTTCAAGGATCTGTGTCGCGGCAATGGCTCGCGCCATCGCCAAGAGTTGGGGGCTCATTGAACGAAATGGTTCAGTTAAGACCCATCCTCGGTCCGTCTTGGACAACTGTTGATCTATCTGTTCGATCGTAGGTTGATGATCCGGTCTTTCTACGATCTTACGCGGGGCTATTGAGCCTCTATGGGCCGCAAGGTTCCTCAATGCTCCCAAACGAGCGATGAAATCTATCGTCTCGGCTGATGTAAAAAGGGAATGCAAACTCGCAGATTTGGACTGAAGCGCGTCCAGGAACAACTTGTAGGTAGCTCCAACCTGCTTTTCTTGCAGGCCGAGTCCGTAAACTGCGTTGAGCAAAAGCGCCAAGTGATCGAATGTGCCGCTCAGAAGAAGATAGTAGAAATTCAAGTGATATGAAATTTCGAAGACGTAATTTTGGTTTGTAAACCCATCACGTCGTGCGGCGTCACGCTGGAGAATCAGCCAATGCAACCTGTCTCGTGTATAAGATACTTGCGGCATTCGGTTAAAAGTGATCGACCGAGCCGCCTCAACCGCATCCGCACTGCATCCAGCGCTCTGAATTGCGCCGATGAGCTTCGTCAATGGCCCAAACGTATCGGGCTCAGCCCGAAAATAGAACGCATCCCAGGTGGTATTCCACATCATCTGGCGGTAGGTCCAGGGGATGTCAAAACCTCTTACAAATGTCTCAGTAACAGTTAGTAAGAAAGATGCATCCGTCACCAGGCAGCGAATCGACTGCGACAAGTCTTCTATAAAGGTGAGGGCCGGGGATTCCTTCGGGACAACTAGGCAGTCCGCACTAACAGTCTTGGCGCAAAAAGCCGCACGGGAGATAACGTCGTCGCTTAAGCTCGTGTACTCATGAACAAAGGCCTCGTCGACCTCCGGCGAAGTCACAAGATCAAAACCGATTCGATCTCTTCGGAGAACTTCCTGAGTCTGGGTAAAGTGTCCGGGCACCATTAGGCGTATGTGACAAATACCCCGATGTTGAATGTGAAGATAAACGCGCAAGTGCTCTAAGAACCGCAGGTGCCTCATAACACGCCGATCCAGCACCTCAATCCAGAGCAAAACGTCAAACGACCGTTTTACCGCGCGCGAGTGTTCCCGCTCTGCTACGAACATTCCCCTGACCATGGGCATATTTGCAAGGTCCTCTGTGTAAATAGCGGCTAGTCCTGCAGAGAACCGATGTACCGGGGTCTTGGGACTTCTACTCACATTTTAGAATCCCGAGGACATGAACCCCCAGGGGACGGACGGGGTTTATGCGTCAGGAAGATGTGAAAAAATTGATCTAGAAACGTGGAGCAATTTCGGCCTTGAAAAAAATCTCGCCAGGATGCCTTATGAGCGACCGCTGGACCTTCGGCATACATTTCGGTTCAGACGAAATTTTAGCGAAATCGATTTTTTCACATCTTCCAGACGGGACTGGGACCTTGGGGACGCAACTTTCTATAGGAATCGGGGACCTGATGCTATCCCCGCAACCCTTGATGCTACCCAAGAAGTAGTTTGGTATTTGTTGAAGGAGTTTTCAGGCAAAAGTCGTTGTCCGTGGACAGTTTCGTGGACAGCCATGTCCATCTCATCGCAATCCCCCGGAAGGCCGACGTTTTGGCACGAGCGCTGAAAAAGGCTCACGGCCGGTTTGCTTCCTACTGGAACGCACTCCACCCTCCACCGCTCGATTGGACACGTTTGGCAGGGCCGCTACTATTCCTGTCCTCTGGATGAACCTCACCTCTGGGAAGCCTTGCGTTATACGGAGCTCAATCCGGTACGCGCTTCGCTGGTGACCAAAGCGGGGAACTGGGACTGGTCCAGCGCGGCTGCTCATTGCAACGGCAACCAGACAGCGCCGTGGCTGCCGATGCACTTGTGGCGTGATCGATGGTCCCCCGACAACTGGCGCGCATATCTCGATGTAGGCTTGCTGAGTCCGAACTGACGGCTATTCGCGGTAGCACCTATAGCGGGCGACCGCTGGGGTCAGCGGAGTTCACGCACGCGCTGGAAGAAGAAACCAAACGCCTCTTAACGCCCCAGAAGCGAAGGCCCAAAAAGAAGCTCGATAGAGCCGGAAACCAGGAGGCCTTTTCCTTCGGTGCTTGATCGCTTGATCGATCTTTTTCCTTGAGCCAATCGTTGCCAATCCCTCGACCGCACCCTTACCAAAAGATCGGTTGTGCTGATGGACCCCTTTTCAGGGACGGCCTGGTGTGGACCCCAAACTTGAGACACTGAAAATAGGGAC
>CAZSUK010000054.1:0-5618 GCA_964609355.1 uncultured Acidobacteriaceae bacterium
CCCCAACATGAGTTGAAGCCGCTTGCCGTGCAATCGAACGGCAATCACCTTCCGCGCCGCCGTGCAGCAAAATAGCATGTCAATTCCTCCGGAGTTTTTGTACACGTCCGAGGTCCCCAGCGATCCACCGCCGCCCCCACCGCCACGCCGCATCCCTCACATCGGTCACACCGTCCTTTTCTTCACCGTTGCCATCATCGTGCTGCTGCTGACCAGCGTTTCGGTGTTCGCGCTGGCAATGGGATTCCATCTGTTAGGCACAGAAACCCCGGAGCAGTTGCTGCGCGAGCCGCGCCTGTTAATCCCCAGCATGGCCGCCGCTTACCTGATCGCCGGGGCTATCGTTTGGGCCATCTTCACTTACCTCTGGCAACGAACGTTCCTGGGCGGCCTGCACTGGAACTTCACCGCCGTACGCCGCCGTTGGATTCCCCTGCTGGCCGGCGGGATTGTGTTGAGCCTGGTGGTCCAGTTCCTGTCAAATTTCCTGCCCGTGCCTAAGACCCTCCCCATCGACGACTTTTTTCGCAATTCCGCCGACGTTTGGATGGTCGCCCTGTTTGGCACGTTCGTAGCTCCCATTTTCGAGGAGCTCGCTTTCCGCGGCTTTCTGTTGCCCTCACTAGCTTCTGCATGGGACTGGCTGCAGGGCCGCAGGGAGGACGCGGGCGTGGATCAAGACCCGCACTGGAGTATTGCGGCGCTGGTAGTTTCCTGCACCATCACCAGCATTGCGTTTGCCCTGGTCCATGCCGATCAGCTGGCTCACGCCTGGGCTCCGTTGGCGGTCCTGTTTGCGGTGAGCCTGGTGCTCTGTGGGGTGCGGCTGTGGACGGAGTCGTTGGCCGCCAGCACCCTGATTCACGCCACCTATAACGGAACCATCTTTACCATCCTGTTTTTCGTCACCGGCGGTTTTCGTCATCTGGATAAAATCAAGTAATGACCCTCGCCCACCGCGAAGCCCTGCTCAAGATGTTGGCCCGTATTTCCTTCCGCCTAGGTGAGTTCAGGCTTTCTTCGGGCGCTTCCAGTGATTACTACATCGATTGCCGCACCACCACCCTGACCGGTGAGGGTGGCCGGTTGACTGGCCTGGCGGTTCTCGATCTGATTCGCCAGCACGAGTTGCGACCGCGAGCGGTAGGCGGCCTTACGCTTGGTGCCGACCCTATCGTCTGCAATGTAGCGGCGGCCAGCGCCTGGCATGCTTTGGAAGTCCCAGGCTCTCCGGTTCTCGATGGTTTCCTGGTGCGGAAAGCAGAGAAAACTCACGGCACCGGGCGGCGGATTGAGGGCTTTCTGCAGGCGGACGCGCCCGTGGTGATCGTGGATGATGTCTGCACCACAGGAGCTTCCACGGTAAATGCAATAGAAGCAGCGCGCGAGGCAGGGATGCGGGTGGTTGGAGTTATCTGCCTGGTGGAACGCGAAGACGCCAAGGGCCGGCCGGCGGTCGAGGCAGCAGCCCAGGGAGCCCCCTTTTACCGCCTCTTCAGTGCCGACGATCTACGTGCCGAACACGTCAGCCACTTCGCCCTGTAAACGCTCCGCTTCTCACCTTAAAAACGAGCCTGGGGATGTTGCCCGGTAGCGAACCTGGGTGCCCCACATCCCCGATTTCCTGTGGAGTTTCGTGGGTTCCCGGAACTTCCTGCGCCTTTCTTTTAAGGAAAGGCGCACACGCGGTCCTGTCCAGTGCTGCGTACACGAAATTCGGGGCATCTCGCTCGTTTTTCGCGAGATGTGGGAGTGACAGAAGTCGCCCTCAGCCTGTCAATTGGGTTGAAGAGTTTCGGGGTGAGAACAGTGGAATCCCACATCTCGCGAAAAACGAGCGAGATGTGGGGCACCCAGGGTTCGTGGATGGGTAAAAAAACGCCCGGAGTCCGTGGATAGGTGACAAAAAACAAAGGTCCAGCGCCGGCGCGCTGGGCCTTACCTAGAAGCGTGGACTACCTCTACGGATTGCTGACCTGCGAAACCGCAGTGCCGGTAACCCCTGCTGCATTGGACAGAATCTGCACTTGCACGCGGCGATTCTGGGCCCGTCCAGCGGCTGTCTTGTTGGTGGCCACTTCCTGATCCTTGCCGATTCCGATCAGGTAGAACTTGTGCGGCGGGACGTTGAACTTGGCAGCGAGGTACTGCACCACCGCCTCCGCTCTGCGCTGGCTCAACTGGTAGTTATATTCCGCGTTGCCAACGGAGTCGGTACCCCCTGTCACCTCGAGGATGTAACTTTTTGCCGAAGTGAGCTGCGCGCCAAGGCCGTCCAACTGCTCCTTGTCGCTCTTGGTCAGGACGCTCTTGTCGAAGGCGAAGGTCACCGAGACATCCCCGATCTGTTTGTAATTGTCCAGATTCGAGATAACGCTGGCCAGCGAGTCGGCACGATTGACGGCCTCCTGGGCACTGCCTTGCGCCTGGGTGGCAGCCTGCGTCGCCGCCGTGGCATTCTGGGTGGCCGTGTTCGCGGACTGCTGCGCCTGCTGGATTCCGGACTGGGCACGATCATTGGTGCTTTGGATCGCCCGGTTATTCGCCGCAGTAGCGTCATCCAACTCGTTTGTTTTTTGGATAATCGGAGCGGTTTGCGAGCGCACATAATTCTTGGTAGAGCAGCCGGCAGTCAGTAATAGCGAGGCGGCGCCCAACAGGATAGCCGTGTGTTGCGACGTCTTAGCGATTCGGATCATAAAAGACTCTGCTCCCTGTAATTGCCCATCCGTACGCATGTAGCACGATCATTGCCAAAATGCGTCACTTCCCTTACCAGTTTCGCTGCAACAACTTGCACCGCAAAGTGTCCAGCTTGGTGCCGCGCTACCAGGAAACTTTTACCTGCCGGTGCGCAATCTGTCACCTCTCCATCGTACCGTCTAAACTTTAGTTAGGGACTCTTCATGGATCTGCACGAAAAGATACGCAACCTGCCTGCCAGGCCCGGGGTGTATCTGTACAAAAATGCTGACGGCGAGGTGATCTACGTCGGCAAAGCAAACAACCTGCGCTCCCGGGTACGCTCGTACATTTTAGATGGGGCCCAGGCAAACGCCAAAACCGGCTCGCTGATGCGCGAAGCCGTGGATGTGGACTACATCCTGGTGGAGAACGAGCATGAGGCGCTGGCGCTGGAAAACAACCTCATCAAACAGCGCAAGCCTCGCTTCAACATTCTGCTGCGCGACGACAAGACCTACCCGTACGTAAAGCTGACGCTGGCCGACCGCTACCCTAAAGTGTTTGTGACCCGCAGGTTGCGCAAAGACGGCAGCGCCTACTACGGTCCTTTCTTTCCCGGCAACCTGGCCCATCGAGTGGTCGACCTGATCCACCGTAGCTTTCTGCTCCCCAGCTGCAAGGTCGATCTTTCCCGCTACCATCCCCGCCCATGCCTGCAGTACTACATCAAGCGCTGCCTGGGACCCTGCGTCGAAGGGCTCACCACGCCCCCGGAGTACCGCGAAGCGGTGCGCGACGCGCAAATGTTTTTGGAAGGCCGGCAGACGGAGCTGAGCAGCTCACTCGAACAGAGGATGGAGCAGGCAGCAGCCGCGGAACAGTTCGAACTGGCGGCCAGATATCGCGATCTGCTGATCACCATGAGCCAGGTGCAGGAGAGACAGCGCATGGCGACCACAGACGGCGACGATGCCGACGTGTACGGTTACCACCACGAGAATGGCATGCTGGCTGTCAACCTCTTCCATATGCGCGGTGGCAAGATCGTCGACCGCCGTGAATTTTTCTGGGAAGAGCTACCCGAAGCGGAGACCGAATCCTTCGGGGCGGCCTTTGACGCCTCAGCCTTCTTCTCCGCGCTGCTCTCGCAGCTTTATATCGATCAGCAGTATGTACCGCGGACGGTTTATATCCCAGTCGATTTTGCCGATCGCGAAACGCTCGAAGGGTTACTCAGCGAGCGCGCCCAGCACAAAGTAGAACTGTGCGTGCCCCGCCGGGGGGAAAAACGTTCCCTGGTGGACCTTGCGGGACAAAATGCCAAGCAGAGTTTTGACCAACGGTTCCGTGTCATGCAGCCGACGCGGCAGATGATTCAGGAATCCCTGCAGGATTTGTTGACACTGCCGGAACTACCGCGGCGCATCGAATGCTTCGATATTTCCCACATTCAGGGTGCGGAGACGGTCGCGTCCATGGTGGTGTGGGAAGACGGCGCGATTAAAAAATCCGACTACAGGAAATATCAGATCAAGACCGTGGAAGGCGTGGATGATTTTGCGTCCATGCGGGAAGTCGTCGGCCGACGCTATCGCCGCGTGCAGGAGGAGCAGAGGCCGATGCCCAGCCTGATCCTGATCGATGGAGGCCTGGGGCAGCTGCACGCTGCAGCTGAGGCGCTGGAATTACTCGGCATCACCACCCAGCCGCTGGCCTCGATCGCCAAACGAGAAGAGATCATCTACCTGTATGGGCAGGAAGATGAACCCATCGTGCTCGACCGGCGATCGCCTGTGTTGCACCTGGTGCAAAAAATCCGTGATGAATCTCACCGCTTTGCTGTCACCTACCACCGCAAGCGCAGGGAGATTCGCGACCGCGAGTCCAACCTGTTAACTATTCCCGGCGTGGGCCCGCAAACGCGTAATCGGCTGGTTGCGCACTTCGGGAGTTTGCGCGGAATCCAGGGCGCCAGCCAGCAGGCCCTGGCGTCGGTGGTCGCTCCTCACCTCGCTGCGGCCATTTATGAGTACTTCCACCCAGCAGATGTAAGCACGACTTCCTAAGCCGTCTTAGCAGCAGGCATTACAATTTCACATCCGTGCAAGATGAAACCCAGGCAGCTCCGGACCTTCCCCGTGTGCTCGGCGTGTGGCACGCCACCGCTATCGTGGTTGGCACCATTATTGGCAGTGGCATCTTTCTGGTTCCGCAGGAAATGATGAAGGCCGTCGGCACTGGCCGGATGGTCTACCTGGCCTGGATCGTGGGTGGCCTGTTGACACTCTTCGGCGCCATGACCTACGCCGAACTGGGCGCCATGATGCCGCATGCCGGCGGAGAGTATGTATTCCTGCGCAATGCCTACGGCGACTTGCCCGCGTTCCTGTACATGTGGACCTGGTTTGCGGTAGCCAAGCCGGCATCGATCGCCAGTGTCACCACCGGTCTGGCCCGGGTTCTGGGCATATTTCCTGCATTCTCCTGGCTTGATGGAGTAGCCCTGCGGGCCCCACTGCTCATCACCTGGTCGCAGATCTTCGCCATCGCGGCGTGCTGGCTGATCACCGGACTCAACTACCTGGGGATCAAGAAGGCAGGCGACTTTCAACTCTTCTTCACCTGGCTCAAAGTGATTCTGGTTTTGCTGATCACCGGCTTCTGCTTTGCCAGCCCCCTCGGCAGTTTGGCCAATTTTCATACCAGTTTTCCTGGCTCTCAAGGAGGAGTAGCTGGGTTCATGGTGGCTCTGATCGCGTCTCTGTGGGCCTATGACGGCTGGAATGACCTGACCATGGTCGCCGGAGAAGTTAAACGCCCGGAGCGCAGCCTACCCATTGCCTTGATTGCGGGCGTCGGAATTGTCGGCGTGCTCTACATGGCCACCAACGCCGCCATCCAGTACATTCTGCCGTCAGCAACCATCGCGGTGT
>CAZSUK010000055.1:0-5246 GCA_964609355.1 uncultured Acidobacteriaceae bacterium
CTGGAAGCGGTCGAGTTTTGGGGAATTCCGGAGAAGAAGCGAAAGCGTAGAGCGGACCGGGTATAGGGATGCGGCAGCCAAGGGCGGCTTCCAAGTCGGTCAAACTGCAAAGGCCCGACGAGGGCCACCGTGTGCAGTCACTCCTGCTGAAATGAGGACATGGCCGCCGGCATTGTTTCCCCAGAGCATAGAGGCCGACTGGTATAACACGAAATCGGTGGAAGCGTGTACGGACGGGAGCTCGATCGCTTATGAAGTGATGTTCACCCCGCGCCAACCCTGGGCGACGCTCCAGGGCTCGGGCCGACCGCGCCGGGGAATATCTGCGGCGGCGTGATTCTTGTCAGCCTGCTTAACTGCCGACATGGTTCGGGCCAGGTAACTTCCGAGAGCAGGAATCAACGCTTGCCCCTGCGGGAGCATCCAAGTTCAGGATGATGGGATTAGGATTACAAGCCGCGTGGCTACTGCTGTTAGGAATTCCGGTGGCTTCGATCGCATGGACCGTGACCCACGAGGAACTGTTTCGCGAGCCTCGCCAGTACTGCCAAAGAGAATGTGTCGAGGCCCGCTCCTTGGTCCGCCGCAAATTCTTTTATTTATTTACCTGCGAATATTGCTTTAGCCATTACGTCGCGGCCGGTGTGCTGTTGGTTGCGCGCTACAAACTGCTTTACCCGGACTGGCGGGGATACCTGGTTGCGTTTTTTGCCCTCGTCTGGGTGGCGAACCAGTACATGAGCCTTTACAACCGCCTGCGTCTCGACATAAAACATGAACAGGTGGAAATCAAGGCGGATGAACAGAAGGATGAACAGAAGGCCGACATCCACAAGCTGGACGATCGAAAGGCGGCCTGAGTGGATCAACGAACGATTGCGTTGGTCCCACCGAAACCGGCACTCGTGAGTTTTTCATGTCGCTGAGAAGGGATGACCACTTCGACGATTGTACCGGGATGGGCGTTCGCTAAGCGCAGACTTCCGCCCAGCTCCGTGACGCGTTGCCTCATTCCGCCGATCCCAACTCCTACGCTTTCCGGTCGCAGATTCACTACCTGATCCTCAATTCCTTTGCCATCGTCGCGCACGGTAACGGTGATGCGCCCATCATTTTCCATCAGTCTGATCGATCCATTGCGTGCTCCGGAATGCCGGAACATGTTGGTCAAGGCTTCCTGGATAATGCGGAATATCGCGGTTTCCAGCTCCGGCCTGAGCCGGCTGAGATCGGGGGGAGCGATTTCCAGGCGAATGTCGATTCCGCTGCGTTCTGACAGACCCTCCAAGTACCAGCGAAGCGCAGAAACCAGACCAACCTCGTCCAATAGAGGCGGGTGTAGAAGATGGGAAATCGTCCGCACCTGCTGGATGGCGCGATCCACTAATTGGCTGGCATCCCCCGAGGCCTGCCGGATCCGGGGTGACGAATCCTTGGCCAGGATTCCGTCCAGAATCATCTTGGCTGCAGCCAACTCTTGTCCGAGACCGTCGTGAATTTCGCGAGCGATCCGGCGACGTTCTTCGTCCTGCATGGTCATGAGGCGACTGGAAAGGCGCCGAAGCTCGGTCGTCCTCAGATCGACCATCCTTTCCAGCTCGACCGCGTTGTCCCGGATCGACTGCTCCAGCACTTTGCTGTCGTGAATGTCTGAACAAGTTCCGTACCATTTGAGAATACCTCCATCGGGAGTCCGCAAGGGGACAGCGCGGGCGCGGAACCAGCGATATTGCTGATCGATGCCGAGAATGCGGTATTCGGACTCGTAGGATTCACCCGACTGCACGCAGCGCATCCAGAGCGCCAAACTCCGCTCTTTGTCGTCGGGATGCAAATAGTCCAGCCAGCCAAGTCCGACCGCAGAGCCCGCAGGCGCACCTGTATATTCGTAAAATCTGCTGCTGATGTAGTCCCTGGTTCCATCCGCCTGCCGGCTGAAAATAATGTCCGGCGCCGTGTGCACAATGGCGTCGAGTTCCTGATTCTTCTGGCCCAGGTCGATGTTGAGTTTCTGCAGTGCCAGCGCCTTCTGTTCTAACTCCAGGGTCCGGTCCGCCACCCGCACTTCGAGTTCATTGTTCAGCCGTTCCAGTTGAAGTTTCTTGCGGTGGAGTTCGGCAAAAACTCGCACCTTCGCCCGCAGAACTGCAGGGACAATGGGGACAGAAAGATAATCCACTGCCCCGTGCTGGTATCCCTTCAGGCGATCGAGGTCGGTCAGATGCACTGCAGAGACGAAGATGATCGCCGTTTTCTGGAAGCGCGGATGCTGGCGGATGATCTCGGCGAGTTCAAAGCCGTCGATTTCCGGCATGCTTACATCCATCAATACAACGGCGACGTCAGTTTTGAGCAGTTTCTCAAGAGCCTCTTTGGCAGATGTGGCCTTGATCAGGTTCTCTCCCAGGTCCGCCAGAATAGCTTCGTAGCTGAGCAGTTTGCCCGCCTGGTCGTCGACCATGAGAATGTTTACTTCCTCGTGAACGCTCATCACTCTCTCAACGCGCCATAGTCTTCATGCCGCTACCATCGATCTTATAATGAAACCCCCGTCAGTTATCGGTGCAGCCACATACGCAGTGCCGACAGCAGCTGCTCGGTGTTGACCGGCTTGGCCAAATACTCCGACGCGCCCGCTTCCAGACACTTTTCGCGATCGCCCTTCATGGCTTTCGCAGTCAGGGCAATGATCGGCAGCCTGCGGAAGGAGGCATTCTGCCGGATTACCTGCATGGTTGCATACCCATCCATCTCCGGCATCATGATGTCCATCAGAACGATGGCGACATCGGGAGTTGATTCCAGCATGGCGATGGCTTCGCGGCCGGTTCCGGCAGTCAAGACCGCCATCCCGCGGCGCTCAAGCACGCTGCTGAGAGCGAAGATGTTGCGCATGTCGTCGTCGACGACCAGTACTTTCTTCCCCACCAGCGCCTCGTCGGACCGGTGCAGCCGATCGAGCATCTTCTGTTTCTCTTGCGGAAGATCCGCCACCACGCGATGCAGGAACAGCGCAGTCTCATCCAGCAATCGCTCCGGCGATTCCACGCCTTTGACCACTACGCTGCGAGCCAGGGTGCGCAGTCGTGCATCTTCTTCAGGGGACAATTCCTTGCCGGTAAAAACGACGACCGGCAGGTCACTGACCTCGGGAATATCACGCATGCGTTCCAGAATGTCGAAACCGGTCATATCCGGCAAGCGCAAATCGAGCACGACGCAGTCGAACGACTCCCGGCTGACCAACTCTAGCGCTTTCGCTCCGGTATCGGCGACGGTGACATCGATGTCGGAATACCCGAGCAGTTCACGGATCGTGAGTTGTTCTGCGGGGTTGTCCTCCACAATCAACAGTCGTTTGCGGCGGGGCGCGGCATAATCTCTGATGCGGGACAATGCCGAATCCAATTCTTCCGGGCTCGTCGGCTTGGTCAAGAAGGCAAATGCGCCTCGAGCCAGGCCATGATGCCGGTCCTCATCGAGAGTCAACATTTGCACCGGAATGTGTCGGGTGGCGGGATCCTGTTTCAGATGGTTGAGCACGGTCCAACCCAGCATATCGGGTAAGAACACGTCCAGGGAAACCGCAGTGGGATGGAACTCGCGAGCCAGTGCGAGCGCCTCGGTGCCGCGCAACGCGACCAGCACTTTGAACCCTTTATCCCGCGACAAATCGCAAAGCACGCGCGCATAGTGGGGATCGTCTTCGACAATGAGCAGCACCGCATCGTCGGGCTGCAGGTTGTTGCGGTCGTCGGCAATCTGCTCGACCGGGTGCTCGGACACGACAATATTGGAAAGTTGAAGAGGCATGGAAGGGGTAAAGGCCCTCCCATCCGCCGCCGTCAGCTTCGATGCAGTCGGCCCCACATAGGTGAGCGGCAGATAAAGGGTGAACGTGCTGCCTTGGCCGGGGGTGCTGCGAAGTTGAATCTCGCCGCCTAACAAGCTGGCGAGTTCGCGGCTGATCGCCAAACCCAAACCCGTGCCTCCGTACTTACGGCTGGTGCTGGCGTCTGCCTGTTGGAAGGCCTCGAAGATGATGCGCTGTTTATCGAGAGCAATTCCGATGCCGGAGTCGGTCACCTCGAAGGCGACGACCGACGCCGCTCCGCTGAGAATCGGATGATCTTCGCTCCATCCTTTTTCGGCGACCGACACGGCCAGCCGGACCGAACCGTGCTCGGTGAACTTGAATGCGTTCGACAACAGATTCTTGAGCACCTGCTGCAGACGCTTGGAGTCTGTTACCAGGCTGCGGGTAAGCTGTGGATCGGCCTGCACCTCGAAAGCGAGCTTGCGGTTCTCCGCTTCGTGCCGGAAGGGACGGGCAACCATTTCGAGCAGGTTGGCGAAGAAGACTTCCTCCGCCTCGACCGAAACCGTGCCGGACTCGATCTTGGACAGATCGAGAATGTCGCTGATCAGATTCAGCAGGTCGGTGCCGGCGCCATGAATGGTGCGCGCGAACTCGACTTGCTTGGCGGTCAGGTTGCGATCGGGATTCTCGCTGAGTTGCTGGCCCAGCACCAGAATGCTGTTCAGCGGCGTCCGCAACTCATGCGACATGTTGGCAAGGAATTCCGATTTGTACTTGGAAGTCAGGGCGAGTTCCTTGGCCTTCTCTTCCAGCGCTCGGCGGGCTTGCTCGATCTCCTGGTTTTTGCGTTCCACTTCCACGTTCTGTTCAGCCAGCT
Source organism: uncultured Acidobacteriaceae bacterium (assembly GCA_964609355.1). Lineage (GTDB taxonomy): Bacteria > Acidobacteriota > Terriglobia > Terriglobales > Acidobacteriaceae > PALSA-350. Next base: position 4,698 of record CAZSUK010000055.1, read on the forward strand.
GTTGCGCTTTTTGTGCCAGCTGCTCGTTGGTTTGTTGCAGCTCTTTCTGCTGGGTCTGGAGTTCGGCCGCAAGTTGCTGCGACTGTTTGAGGAGACCTTCAGTCTGCATGGTGGCTTCAATACTGTTCAGCACGATGCCGATGCTGGCGGTGAGCTGTTCGAGGAAGGCCAGGTGCGAAGCGGTGAATGCATTCAACGATGCGAGTTCAATCACCGCTTTGACTCGGTCTTCAAACAGCACCGGGAGGACGATGACGTTGCGGGGAACCGATTCGAACAATCCCGAGCGAATCGAAATCGTTCTTTCGGGCAGATCTGAAATCAGCATGCGGCGTTTTTCCGCCGCAACCTGCCCCACCAATCCTTCGCCGATTTTCAACCGGCGCAGGTGTCCGTTCTCCCCATCGTCGGCGAATGCCGACAACAGCACCATGCCCGCCGATTCCTCGGTTTCCATCTGGTAGATCACACCTTGCTGCGCGTTCACCAGGGGTGCGAGCTCCGACAGCAACATGCGGCCTACGGTCGCCAGATCGCGCTGGCCCTGCA
>CAZSUK010000056.1:0-6207 GCA_964609355.1 uncultured Acidobacteriaceae bacterium
GCAAAACGCGCAATCCCGAAACCAAGCGCTGTGCGTGCAAACGCATGGCTAATCGACGCCAGCGCCCACAGGCCAATCGCTAAGGCATATCCCTTCTTTACCCCGATACGGTCGACCACCCGGCCGGCAACCAGGAATCCCAGGCCATACGCCAGGATGAAGCAGTTGACGATGTCGCTATAGCGCCGGTTGTAGAGGGCGATGTTCTGATCGCCGCCGAGAAGGTGCTTGAGGATGGGCTCCACCAGGCTGAGGGCGGAGCGATCCATATAGTTGATGGTCGTGGCCAAAAACAGCAGGCCGCAAACTGCCCAGCGCAAATTCGATCGGGTTGCAGGTGAATTCATGCGTCCATCATGTAAGGGGCACGTTGAGGACGCGACAGCATGCAGTTCGCTTCATCGTCGTTTTTAAAATGCTCTTTGATCGGATCCCAGTAGAGCCTTCGTTTGGTCTTCATTGCGATGTGATGGATCAAACAAGTGGAGCACGCGCGATGGCCTATTTCGGCCGGCGCGGTGGGCGCCTTTCGGCTCTTGATACATTCCAGCCAATTGCCGTGTTGGTCGTTGCTTTGATAAAGATGAACTTCATCCGGCCCGATGACGCTGTCGAGAATTTTCGGATCACTCGCAGTCAGCGGTTGCGGGGCCGCCGCCGGTTTTCCGGAGTCGGTAGGCGTGACCATCTCATCCCGGGTAACAAAAATCCAACCCTCCGTGCCATAGAGCTTGATCCCGTTGGGAAAATCACCACTGATATCCATGGTGACCCCGTTTGCATAAATTGCGTGGGTCAGGAACTTGCCATGAACATCCCACAGTCCATGGGTAGGGAACTCAGCCGTACCCCACACCTCAACCGGTCCGGTGTACTCCGTGTTCATACCCCAGTGGGCCGTATCCACGTGGTGCGCGCCCCATCCCGTGATCATGCCCGCGCCGAACTGTTCGCAGCGTAGCCATCCCGGCCGGCTAAATCCATCCTGCGGGTGGACCCTCATCTCGGTGTAATAGACCTCTGGCGTGGAACCCAGCCACGCATCGTAATTCAGGTTCGACGGAATCGGCATAGGCGGAGCGTCTGGTCCACTGGGATCTCCAGGCAAGCCAATTTCTACGTGCTTGACCTCCCCGATACGCCCGTTGCGCACTAGCTCGCAAGCGCGGTGGAACTGCTTCCATGATCTCTGCTGCGAGCCAATCTGTAAAATCTGTCCCGAAGCCATCACCGCGTTGCTCATGGTCCGCCCCTCGGCGATGGTGAGCGAAGCCGGCTTCTGCAGGTACACGTCTTTCTTCGCATGAACCGCATCCACGGCCAGAATCGCGTGCTGGTGGTCGGGCGTGCTGATCACCACTGCATCAATGCCTTTGTTCGCCAGCAATTCGTGATAGTTATGGTATCCGGTGACGCCGTCGTAGGGTTTACCTGTTTTCTTTGAGTAGACGCCGTTGATCAGTGTTTTGGCTTGGTCGACGCGCTTCGCGTCCAGGTCACAAACAGCCATAATCCGCGCCTGGTCGAACTGCCAGATTCCCGGTAGGTCGTGACCGCGGGAAATCCGGCCGACCCCGATCGCGCCGACGCTAATACGGTTGCTGGGAGCCGTTTGCCCAAAGACGCTCGCGGGCACGATGGCAGGAAAGCCCATCGCAACCACGGCCCCCATCGACTCTTTCACGAAGTCTCTGCGCGTCTTTTGCAAGGTTAATCCCTTAGCCGGTGAAGCTCAGAACCTTGGCATCTCGTTGTGCCGTAAGCACCAGCTCCGCTGCCAGCAGCGCTTGTTCCTGGTTCTGTGCGATATGCGTGCGGTTCACAATATCGGCAACAAACTGCGGCCCGAAAGGCAGTTCCACCTGGCTGCAATCCATAAACGTCACCTGTTTCTGATCCACCATGTACAGGTGATTGCCGCCGGGCTTCCCCGCAACATCAATGTACTTGCGCAGTTCGATGTAACCATCCGTTCCCAGGATGAAGAGCCGTCCATCGCCCCACACGCTCAGTCCATTCGGCGTAAACCAATCCACGCGAACATAGCCGGCTCCGCCGTTACCATGCATCATCATGTCGCCGAAATCCTGAAATTTCGGATGCGCCGGATGATTCACATTTGCGATTTGTGCCGCCGTCACCTCGGCCTTGGTCGAGCCGGTGTAGTAAACGAACTGGTCGGCCTGGTGGGAACCGATATCGCAAAGAATCCCACCATACTCAGCGGGATCCCAAAACCAGTCCGGCCGGCTGATGTCATTTACTTTATGGGGAGCGATATTCACCGTCTGCACGACCTTGCCAATCGCTCCGGCCTTGATCAGGTACCCGGCCTGTACCGCCGCACGCACTTCTAACCGCTCGGAGTACATAATGGCAAACATCCTGCCCGTCTCCGCCGATACTTTGCGCACCTCCGCCAATTGGTCTAACGTCGTCACCGCCGGTTTGTCGCTGAGAAAATCCTTGCCTTGCTTCATAGCGCGAATACCCAACGCTGCACGCAACCGCGGGATCGGCGCACCCGCAATCAACTTGAGCGAGGGATCGTCAAGGATTTCCTCTTCACTCTTCGCCAGTTTGGCGTTGGGATACAGCTTCTGGAAATCAGCGATCGCCTTGGGCAGGTTGGAGTAGAACGAAACCAGTTCTCCGCCCCCGCGAATGACCGCGGCGGTCATCCCCATGATGTGATAGTGGTCCAGGCCGATCACGCCAAACTTGATCGAGTATTTTGGCTTTGCGCCGCTGTCCGGGCCTGCTCCGGCGACCTGTTCCACCACATGTCCGCTGGCGGGGTGCAATCCCAGAGTGGAGGACATACCAACGGCACCCATGACTTTCAGAAAAGAACGGCGATCCACACTCTCATCCTGCAACTGGCCCGCTCCCTCCGTCCCGAAGAGCGGGACGGCTCGTCATGATAAGCTGCGGGATCATCCTACTTAATTCGCATCCTGGAGTAAACATGGGGGTTCCGACCGGAGTGAATCCATGAAGATCGTCAGCGCCAAGGTAATTGTGTGTAGTCCGGGGCGCAATTTCGTGACCCTGAAAATCGAGACCGACCAGGGTATCTACGGTTTGGGGGACGCCACATTGAACGGACGCGAACTGGCGGTGGCCAGTTACCTGGAAGATCATCTGATCCCTTGCCTGATCGGACGCGATCCCTTCCAAACCGAAGACATCTGGCACTATTTCTACCGCGGTGCTTATTGGCGCCGCGGCCCGGTGACCATGACCGCCATCGCGGCTATCGACGTGGCCCTGTGGGACATCAAAGGCAAAGCGCTGAGTGTTCCCGTCTACAACCTTCTCGGAGGCAAGAGCCGAAACAGTGTGATGGTCTACGCACATGCCACTGGACGCGACATCGCCGAGACCGTGGATGAAGTAGAGCGCTACCGGGCCATGGGCTATCTCGCCATTCGTGCCCAGAGTGGAGTGCCTGGGCTCAAATCGACCTACGGTGTGGCGAAAGACCAGCAGTACTACGAGCCCGCCGAACGCGGCCTGCCCTCGGAGACTCTATGGTCTACGGAAAAATACCTGAGGCACGTCCCCAAACTGTTTGAGGCCCTGCGCAGCACGCTGGGGGATGATCTCCATCTTCTGCACGACGTTCATCATCGGCTCACTCCCATTGAAGCGGCTCGCCTCGGTAAGGAGCTGGAGCCATATCATCTTTTCTGGTTGGAAGACCCGGTCGCCGCGGAGCTTCAGGAGAGCTTTCGGCTCATCCGTCAGCACACCACGACTCCACTGGCTGTTGGTGAGGTGTTTAACACCCTTTGGGATACGGAGCAGCTCATACGCGAGCAGCTGATTGATTACCTGCGCATGAGCGTGGTGCATGGCGGCGGTCTTACGGCGATGAAGAAGGCCGCTGATTTCGCCGCGCTTTACCACGTGCAGACCGGGTGCCACGGCGCGAGCGATATGTCGCCCGTCTGCATGGCTGCGGCGCTGCATCTCGGGATCGCCATCAACAACTTTGGCATCCAGGAGCACATGCTGCACAACACCCAGACTGAGGAGACCTTTGCCCATGCCTATGTCTTCCGCGAGGGTTTCATGTATCCCGGAGACATGCCCGGTCTTGGCGTCGACATCAGGGAAGACATTGCGGCCAAGTTTCCGTATCAGCGGGCCTATCTCCCGGTCAACCGCAAAGAAGACGGAACCCTATTCCACTGGTAACGGGGTGATGCTGAAATCATGCGGTCGTTTGAAGTCCTGGTTGCCGAGGCCGAGAAAGCGGATGTAACCGGAGGGGGCTTCGGTTGGCTGGATGGACGTGCGACCGAGGAACGGCCGCCGTGGGGCTACTCGCGTCTGCAGAGTGACCGTCTCGCACATGTGCGCTCCGCGCTGGACATCGATACGGGTGGCGGCGAGGTGTTGTCAGAAGCAGCGATCCTGCCTCCGAGGATGTGCGTTACCGAGGCTTGGCCTCCAAACGTCAAACGGGCTCGGGAACTGCTTGGTCCGCGAGGTGTTGAGATCTACGAGGTAAGCGAGGATGCCATCCTCCCATTCCCCGACAAGTCATTTGAACTCGTGACCTCCCGCCACCCCGTGAATCCGCAATGGTCAGAAATCTACCGAGTTCTTTCACCGGGTGGACGTTACTTCGCCCAGCACGTCGGCCCGGCATCTGCATTCGAACTTATCGAATTCTTTTTCGGCCCACTTCCCAATCATCATCGCGCACGTGATCCTCTCCTTGAGACGGCGTGCGCGGAGCGGGCGGGACTATTCATTACGAATCTTCAGACAGCCAGATGCCGCATGGAATTCTTTGACATTGGCACAATCGTATGGATTCTTCGCAAATGCGTGTGGTGGGTTCCGGACTTTTCAGTGAGGCGCTATCGCGACAAGCTCCTGCAACTCGACCGGCACATGCGAAACGATGGTCCCTTCGTTGCACACTCAACCCGTCACCTGATCGAAGCCCAGCGATAGCGCAAAACCGCTAGACTCTAAAAGTAAGCCCGTAATGAAGACTTTGGTGCAACGAGAAATGGGGGGAGACTGCTATGCCTGAAGAGCATTCGCGTTTGTCGACGCGGCGTAAGTTTCTGGGAGTGAGCGGGGCCGCACTCGCTGCCGCTGCCATGGGCCAGCAAGTGCGCTCGGACGATCACAGCAAGCCGAATGAAGAGCAGCCGGGAGAGAACAACACTGCCCTCGATGCCGAAAATCCCAGCTCAGTCTGGTCGCCGGAAACAGATAACGGTACGGTGGAACCCTTCAAATACTCCTTCGGCCTGGCGCACAAAAGAATTGAGGATGGCGGTTGGACCAGGCAGGTGACAGAACGGGAGCTGCCCATATCGAAGACAATGGCCGGGGTGGAAATGCGGCTTGTTTCGGGCGGCGTTCGTGAGTTGCACTGGCACACCAGCGCCGAGTGGGCCTACATGATCTACGGCAACGCGCGCATCACGGCTGTGGACGCCGAAGGGCGAAGCTTCGTCAACGACGTGACCAAGGGCGATCTGTGGCTGTTTCCCGGAGGAATTCCGCATTCCATCCAGGGCCTCGGGCCGGACGGATGCAAATTCCTGCTGGTATTCAACGATGGAAGCTTCAATGAGTTCGAAACGTTCTTGTTGACGGACTGGTTCAAGCACACGCCCAAGGAGGTGCTAGCCAAAAACTTCGGTGTGCCTGAGTCTACCTTTGACAACGTTCCCAAGCGCGAGCTGTTCATCTTCGCCACCGATTTGCCGCGGCCTCTGGCAGAAGAGCAGAAGGCAGCAGCAGAGGGGACAAGCGCCATCGACGGCGAGTACGTCTTCAAGGCCAGCACCATGCCGCCAACCAAGGTAAGGGCGGGTGGGGAAGTTCGTATAATCGACAAACAGGCATTTCCGGCGACGGATATCGCAGCCGCCATTGTGCGGGTAAAACCCGGCGGCCTGCGCGAGTTACATTGGCATCCGCATGCCGACGAGTGGCAATACTATGTCAGCGGCAAGGGGCGCATGACAGTATTCCAGGCCGGAGGCAAAGCGCGAACCTTCGATTTTCAGGCAGGCGACGTCGGTTACATCAAAATGTCGCGCCCGCACTACATCGAAAATACGGGCACTGAGGATCTGCTATTTCTGGAAGTTTTCCCAACTGGAACGTATGTGGACATATCAGCTGCGGAATGGCTGGCCCATACGCCGTCAAGGTTGGTGGACCAGCACC
>CAZSUK010000057.1:0-19423 GCA_964609355.1 uncultured Acidobacteriaceae bacterium
GAGCGCTTTCGGCAGGATCCATTCTTGCCCTCGCCGCGCAATCTGTCCTTAGCTTCATCGGAGCGCGGGTTCGCGAGGAAGGAATGACCGCGACCGCGCTCGCTGGATTTCTTCGCAGCCAGGTTCCACCGGCATCCTTGGCCACGCCTCCTGTGGAGCCGCCGGTAACGACCAGGCGCATCGAGATCGATCCGGTCATCGCCCAGACGGTGAAGAAAGAACGCTCGGTTTGGATCTGGCTCTTACCTCTCCTCCTGATCCTCCTCGGTCTCATCCTATGGCTTGCCTTACGGTCTAACCCAGCGCCGGTAGCAGAAGCTCCAGCCCCAGCGCCGGTCACAACCCCCGCTCCCGTGGCACCCCAGGCGCCGGACCTGGGAAGCTTTGTGTCACGCCAACTGCCCGATGGCACCGCCCTGAACGTTCCCGAACGCGGGGTGGAGGGCAGACTGCTGGCATTCATTCAAGACCCGGCGCAAAAGCCCAACAAGACCTCCTGGTTTGATTTCGATCGCCTGCTCTTCGCTACAGGTTCCGCTACCCTTCAGCCACAATCACTAGAGCAATTGCACAACATTGCAGCCATTTTGCAAGCTTATCCGCAAACCCATCTAACCATCGGCGGTTACACCGACAACACCGGCGACGCGGCCGCCAACCTGCAACTTTCCCAGGACAGGGCCAATAACGTAACCGGGGAATTGGTAAAGCTGGGCATTGCCCGGGACCGTTTGGTGGCCAAAGGCTACGGCGAGGAACACCCCGTTGGCGACAACGCCACCGAGGCTGGCCGGGCTCAGAACCGTCGTATCTCCATGTTAGTGACCCAAAAGTGAGTATCCATGCTGAATGACCATAACGCCGGTTTCGACACGATGGTAGATACAGCTCAGACAAAAACCCCCGCGGATCAGGCACGCGAAACCGTCATCCCTCTTTTTGAGGAGCGACTTGCCGTTAGCAAGCAGGTTGTCCCGACAGCCCGTGTGCAGGTTTCTCGCGTCACCCACAGCCACGAGGAACTGGTCGACGAATTACTTTCTCGCGAGAAGGTCGAAGTGGAACGGGTAGCCATCGGCCAGCCAGTTGAAACCATGCCGCCCGTGCGTGAAGAAGGGGAGTACCTCATCATCCCTGTGGTCGAAGAAGTGTTGAAGATAGAACGGGTTCTGGTGTTGAAAGAGGAAGTACGCATTCGCCGCACTCAGCACACAGAAAGATATCAGGAACGAGTTACCCTTCGCAGGCAGCAAGCAGTCGTGAACCGTCTGCCTATCGACGAATCAACCGTTATGGAACCAAAGGAGAATCTATGAGCTACGAGAAGATCGTCACCTTGTTCGACACCCCGCAACATGCTGAGGCCGCCAGATCCAACCTGGCGAAAGCAGGATTCTCGACCGACGACATGAGCATTGTCAGCGGTTCCGAGCTGCCAAAGTCCGGCGCTGCCCTGCGCGAGCCCGGCCTCTGGCACCGCCTGTTTGGCGGCGACATCGAGCAGCATGAAGCGGAAGTTTACGGCAAGGCGGTGCAGACGGGCGGAGTGGTTCTCGCCGTGCGCGCTGCCGAGCAGGACATACCCAGAGCGATGGGTATCCTGAACCAACATCAAATGGTCGACGTGCAGGAACGCGCCGTGCAACACGGACTCCTTTCCAAAGAGGACGTCGTATCTCCAGCGCCGGCAGTGGCTGCGGCCCTGCCTGCCAAGCCGGTCACCGCGGACATGAGCAAAGAGCAGGTACTGCGTCTGGCCGAAGAGCAGTTGGAAGTAGGAAAGAAGCTGGTAGAGCAGGGCACTACGCGCATTCGCCGCTTCGTCACCGAGAAGCCGGTAGAGGCTTCCGTCACTCTTCATGAAGAACACGCCGAAGTTGTTCGTCGCGCGATTACCGATCCTCCTTATGTGCAAGACATCGATTGGTCCGATCAGACCATTGAAGTGCTGGAGACCGCCGAACAGGCTGTCGTCAGCAAGTCCTCGCACATCGCCGAAGAAGTGGTTGTGGGCAAGACTGGTTCCGACCGCGTCGAAACCGTGCACGACACCGTACGCCGCCAGCAGGTTGACGTAGAGCGTGTGCCCTCCGCCCCCGCTGCTCGCAAACCCTAACGTTGATGACCAGGCGCAGGGCGGTCGACGACCGCCCTGCCAGGCCTTTGCAGTTCTGCATGTCCTGGTCTAGGACGTTCCCAACTGGATCTTCGAAGAGATTCTTTGGCGGCCTCTGTTTCCCGAACACTCCTAAGCCGGGTAGCATGAAGACCGGATCAAAGAACACCGGAGACTTGCTTGTAATCGGACCGAACAGCGCCGCCGCTCTGGATCGCGATTCTGCGTACACTAAAGCCGGGCGATCTGATGCGACAGTGCAACGGCAAGACACCGTCAACCAAAAGCGCTTGTCAAAGCGCTGACAAAAGAGCTGCATATTGATGAGTCATTCCTGAACCGCTTGGCTGACGAAGTTCGGAAGGATCTTGGCTAGACACTTTGGTTACATGATCGGTGACTGGCCGTGGCCTATAATCGGCCCACCATGGACCTTGACGCCGTTGTGCAGTGGCTCGACGAGGAGATTGACAGACTCCAGCGTGCACGCGCTTTGCTCACAGGTCATACGGCCCCATTGAAGCGCGGATTTCCTCGCAGGAAAGTCAGTGCAGTCAGCCGAGCAAGAATGGCCGAGGCGCAAAGGGCGCGATGGGCGAAAGCAAGGAAGTAGACGAATCACCGCTGTCAGAGCTTCCTCTACTGATCTGGTGTGAGCTTCAGATATAAGCCGCCTCTGTCTGTCTCAATGGCATGTTCGAGCATCTGCCGGCCTTCTGAATCGCCCCATCCTTCCCCTCGTCTGGCCAGTTCGCGGATCTTCTCTGGATCAGCTACATCCTAGTCTGCCAAGTCAGGACCATGACGTCTCAGGAGATCTTCACCATCTTTGACCTGACGAGAAAAGTAAGGCGTCAGTCGCGATTGGGTACCTCCACATGATTAGCAAAGGTTAATTCAAAGCTATTTATGAGAGATGTTCAAACCAAAGTAACAAATGAATGATCGACAATGCGCCTGTCACCCTCGCTCTGATAGACTCCCGGCCATGGCTTGGATACACCTACCCAAACAACACCTGGCAGCAGTTTTGGGTCCGCCATCTAATGAGAAGTGGACTCAGTTGTGTCGTGAAGCCTCAGATGAGGAACTTCTCCACCTGAGAACGATTGCGCTCGCCTCTCTTCATGTAGATGGCGTAGCGAATCAACGTTGGTCAATCTACGTCAGCCTTGTTGAGGGGACTTTACGAGAACGCGGCATCTAGCTCTTGTGCCATCCAGGGCGAATGGATCTCGCACACCTTCAATCCAGGCGGCTCGAATCATTGAGGACAACGACTGCGACGCGGGTCCCCGAAATGCCCGCGCGCTAGCCATGAGGCAGGTGTCAACCGTGCGTTTGGCCTGACGGATACGCCTTAAAGACGTTTGCTTCGTCGTTGGCCCTGTCTTCTCAGAAGTGATTCTTCAGTCCAGTTTCAGACCTCTCTGCCGAATGATTGCTGAACTTCCTGTCCGTCACCGGGTTTCACCGTCCCCGGGTTCACCCCGGTGTGGCCCTCATTCGGGAGCGAGAGGTGTCCCCGCTGGCTTCCTCTGCGCTTGAGGGTGGAGCTGGACTTCTCGAAAGTGGAAAACGGAGCGTTGCAAATTCCATGAGACTGTAGGATGATTCTTATCGGATTCCGATAAGAGGGCGGCATGGGGCAAAAACATACTGATCTTCTACGTGGAACTCTCGACCTGCTGGTGCTGAAAGCATTGTCCCTGGAGCCCTTGCACGGAGTTGGAATCTCTCGACGTATCACGCAAATCACCAAGGAAGCTTTTACGGTAAGTTTCGGTTCACTTTTTCCAGCACTACACCGCATGGAGGAAAGGGGCTGGGTAGAAGCCGAGTGGCGGTCGTCCGACAACAATCGCCGCGCAAAATATTACCGGTTGACTTCCGCTGGGCGCGCTCAGCTCAAGGATGAAGCGCGGCGATGGAACCAGGTGGTAAAGATCATGGCGGCGGCCGTTCAGTCCACGTGAATCCAGATGGGACGCATCATGCCCAAGCGAATTCTGAGTATATTTCGGAATCTCTTTCGCAAGCGCGCGATTGAGCGGGCGCTGGATGATGAACTCCGTTCAACGCTGGAAGCCCTGATGCAGGAGAAGATGGAGCAAGGGCTTTCGCAATCGGTGGCCCGACGAGAAGCGCTCATGGAAATTGGCGGTATCGAGCAGGTGAAGGAGGGGGTTCGCGCAGTACGTGCTGGGCACTTTGTCGAGGACCTCGCCAGGGACATCCGCTATGGCCTGCGCCAGTTGCGCCGCAATCGGAGCTTCACCGCCGTAGCCGTCCTGACGCTGGCACTTGGCATTGGAGGGACTACAGCCATTTTCAGCGTGGTTAACGGCGTCCTCCTCCAACCTTTGCCCTATTCGCACCCGGGGAGCCTCGTAGGAGTAGGGCTCGACCTTCCCGGCATCAACCAGTTCAACTGGCCTTTATCTCCCGCGGAATACTTTACCTTTCGCGAGCAGAGCCGCACTTTCCAGGACATCGGTCTCTACTATACGGGTTTCGGCGGCAATATCTACTCGGTCAACGTCACCGGCCTCGGACGACCCGAACACGTGCCGGCTCTCGGCGTGACCGACGGGGTGCTCCCAATTTTGGAAGTCACACCTCTGTTGGGGCGCTCCTTCACGCGGGAGGACGATGAGCCGGGCAGCTCGGACACAGTGATGATCACCTATGGCTACTGGCGCAGCAAGTTCGGCGGCGACCGTTCAGTGATCGGGAAAACGATCGACATCGAGGGGAAGCCCAGCACGATCATCGGCGTGTTACCGCAGCGCTTTCGCTTCCTGGACATGACCAATCTGGGCATACTGCTGCCTCTCAGGCCTCGAACACAGCGAGGCTATAACTACTTTGCGGTTGCCCGGCTCAAGCCGGGGCGGACGCTGGCCGAAGCCAATGCAGACGTAGCTCGCATGATACCAATGCAGCTTGAGAGGTTTCCCGAAGCGGCCGAGTTCTTCAAAGAAGCGCGGATAGTGCCGAATCTACAGCCGCTGAAGCAATACGTCATAGGCGACGTAGGCAAAGTCCTGTGGGTTTTGATGGGTGGGATAGGCCTGGTGCTGCTGATCGCTTGTGCAAACGTGGCCAGTCTTCTTTTGGTCAGAGTCGAAGGGCGACAACAGGAGTTAGCTATTCGAGCGGCTTTGGGCGGCAGCCCCGGACGTATCGCTGGCGGTTTGTTGCTTGAAAGCCTCGTGCTGGCGATGATTGGCGGCGCGCTCGGCTTGCTGTTTGCTTATGGTGGCTTGCGGGTCTTGATCGCTTTGGCGCCAAGCGATTTGCCCCGGCTTAATGACATCGGCATCGATGGGCTCGTCTTGCTCTTCACCCTGGGCGTTACGATTTTGGCAGGTCTCTTGTTCGGCTCGATGCCGGCTCTTAGATATGCTGGAGTTCGCGCGGGGGCTGGGTTGCGCGAAACGGGCCGCTCTGTCAGCGCCAGCCGGAAGCGACATCGGGCTCGTAACGCGCTTGTAGTCATCCAGGTAGGTCTGGCTCTTGTTTTGCTCGTGAGCTCGGGCCTCATGATCCGTACCTTCCAAGCCTTGATACACGTTCAGCCCGGATTCACGGCGCCCACCGAAGTCGAAACGTTCCATGTCCATTTTCCTCCGGAAATGATCAAGGCTCCCGAGCGGCTGGTCCGTATGGATCAGGCGATTCTCGACAATATCGAAGCGATTCCTGGCGTTTCATCTGCCGATTTCAGTGGGGCCGTGCCCATGGATGCCGGCGCCGAAAGCGATCCCGTGCTCGTAAAGGATCACATGCTTCAGGGTCAGCTCCCGCCGGCTCGCAAGTGCTTTTGGGTTTCGCCAAGCTTTTTCAGGACCATGGGAATTCCCATCGTCGCCGGCCGCGATTTAACCTGGAACGACCTATTGAACAAGCGCCCCGTGGCTATCGTGTCGGAGAACCTCGCACGTGAGTATTGGCATAATCCGTCGGATGCACTTGGGAAACAAATTGGCGGAAGCCCCAAGGACTGGCGACAGATTGTGGGCGTTGTGGGGAACGTCCACGATGACGGGACCAGCCAGGAAGCTCCGGCGACGGTTTATTGGCCGATAACGGACTCCGATGTTTTTCTGGGCGGCCCGGCCTTCGCAATCCGTAGCGCGCGCGGGGGGACGCAGAGCTTCATGAACGAGGTCCGGCGAGCAGTATGGTCCGTAGACCCGGATCTTGCGCTGTACGAGGTTCACACGCTGGACTATTACTACACCAAGTCCATGGCGCGCACTTCGTTCACACTGGTGATGCTGGCATTGGCGGGCGCCATGGCGCTGTTACTCGGCATCGTGGGCCTGTATGGCGTTATCGCCTACTCGGTTTCCCAACGCTCGCACGAGATCGGCATCCGCATGGCCCTGGGGGCGCAGAGGCGCGACGTACTTAAACTTGTCGTGAAGGGAGGCATGGGCTTGACAGTGATTGGTGTGGGCGTCGGAGTTGCAGCCGCCTTAGCTCTGACCCGCTTCTTGTCCAGCTTGCTCTACGGCGTCAAGCCCACCGACCCGCTGACGTTCGTCGTCGTCTCGTTGGTGCTGACCGGAGTCGCGCTGTTCGCCTGCTACGTTCCGGCACGCCGCGCGACGAAGGCGGACCCCATTGTGGCCTTGAGGTATGAGTAATCATGCACTCTTGCCGAAGACTCACCTTATAAACATGCGGGAGCTTGCGAAGCCCAAGCAGAGTGGACGTTCGATGGTCTGTAAGCACGTGGAGGAGGAACGAGTATCTTGACCCCCGACCGGGCACGAAGCGCTATCGAGCGCATACATCGACAACTCGACCGAATGAGTAGCGCCACGATAGACTTCTCGGAAAGTCAGTTCAAGACCCTGAAGTATCGACCAGAGTTCCCGGAACACTTCAGCTCGATCCAGTAGCCTGGAGCGGCTCAACGTTTCCTGTCAGAGACCAAACTAGACCGATCATCCAAGCAAAAGGAATCCAGCCAAACAAAATGCTGAGTACCAGAATAGCCTTACGGTCCTTGTGCCGACGCTTAAAAGCTATGAGTGCAGGGATGAGGCTAAGAAAGAAAGCAATCCCCGCGACCATAACGAGAATCGTTAAGATACCAGCCGCACCTCCGCTCGCGGCAACCGGGACAATGGTGGCGTCGAGGGCAGGGGTAGGAGCCACTTCAGGAGTGGAAACTTCCTCATGAGCTACCGGAGCAGGAGTAGCTTGGTCGGGGGGCGGGGCGGACATGTAGGGTGTAGCCACTTCCGAGGCGGGGGAAGCTTGCTCATCACCGGGGGGAGCAGGAGCGGTCATATCCTCTGTGGGAGCAGGAGCAGGAGGTGTGGCTACATCCTGGGCTGGAGCAGTTTGGGTGTCTGCGGGCGCTGGGGTTTGAAGCGTGCCGGGATACGCAGGTTCAGATTTTACCGCCAAACCGACGATCAGGACGGCGAGTAATACGGAAGTGCGTTTCATTTGAAAGCCCCCTTATCAAGCGCAACAGAAGAACTGTGCAATATGCCGGCGTCCTTCCGCCCCTGCTCCTTTTTAATCTGCCTGCCGTGGTCTAGCCACTCACGGTAAATCGCGGCTTGGAAAGGAAGCCAGACCTCGAAAGTGTTAGTAGACCGATGACTAATGAACAAAGTTGAATATGACGGCTGAGAAATGGAGATATTCCCAGAAATGTGGCTTAGGCCTGCATCAATGCAGGGTTGAATGACCGTTGACTACCGTAAGCCGTCCAGGTCCTGACGGGATTAGACCGAAGACATGGCAAGAATGTATAAGACTCCGAGTTACGGCTCATAATCTCCGAATGTTGCATCGCCGGTAACTCAGGGGAAGAGGCAGACACTTCAAGTCGCACCAACTCCGGCGCGGAGTGCCGAGCTATCAGGATTGCAAAGAGCACGGTGTTCGTTGTTCTGTGTACTGATACAAGAGGCGCGTAGCAAGTTCGCAACTTGTCTTATAGGAAAATAACTTATGAACAGCATAACTCGCTGCCGATCTTTCTTAGTGGCCCTGTCAGTTTCGCCCTTTGGGCACACAGGAGTTTGTTCGTGCTTTGGAACAGCCGATCGATCGGCGATTGGTTCCTCAGAAGGGCGGCCGACCGGCTAAACCACGCCTGGATGCAAGACAATCAGATCTTGATTTCAGCTTCTGACGAAATCCTAAAGCAAGGCGTTTTGTTGCAACTGCCGAATGATTGGTGAACTTCCTGTCCCTTCCCGGGTTTCACCCCACAGGTCTCCCAGACTTCGCGGCGCTCATTTTCATTCAGAGGCGCCATGGCCCAGTCGTCAATGACAAGAACATCGATCCGGCCCAGTCGAGTCAGGAAGTGGCGCAAGCTTCCATCGGCCCGTGCCAGGGCCAATTCACGCAGCAAGGCGGCAGCCGGCCGCCGCCCCATGCACCGCTGTCGTCCGGATCCTGCACGAAGCGTTAGCGACCAGAGGCATCAAAAAAAAAGTGCTTGCAATTCATTACACCTTACGGTGTAATGAACGTATGGATCAACTGACAGATGTGCTGACAGCCATTTCCCACCCGACCCGGCGAGCGATTATTGGGCAGCTGGCACACGGCCCTGCTCGATTCCTGGATGTCGCAGAGCCGTTCGACACTGCATTAAACGCGGTGACGAAGCATCTTAAGCTGCTCGAAAGAGCTGGACTCATTGAACGCGAGAAACGGGGTCGCGAAGTCTTCATATCGTTTCGAGGTGAACCACTTCGCGAGGTGGCTGGATGGGTTCATGAGTACGAACGGTTCTGGAACCAGCGCCTCGACCAGTTTGAGCGGTATTTTGAGGACAAAAAGAAAAAGGGGAAAAAGAAATGAGCTCAAGCACCAAGACCATTGAATTTAAGTTTGAACGAAGCATTCCTGCTCCTCCGGTTGAGGTGTTTGACGGGTGGCTGAATCCGGAGATCCCCGGCAATCCGTGGAACATGGCTGAGAAGCTGCTCTTAAATGCACAAGTGGACGGTTTCTTTTATTGGCTCATTAGGGGGAATTCTCATTACGGGCGATTTACAGAAATGGAGCGACCAAGCCGCATTCAGCATACGTGGATGTCACGAAGCACCCTGGGTGAGGAGACGATGGTTACTCTAACATTCAAAAAACAGGGCGAAGACACGCTCATGACCCTCGTGCATTCCGGCATTCCCGAGACGGAGGCTGGAAGAGGACACGAGAAAGGTTGGAACTACTTTTTAGACATTTTTCCTTGTCAGTTTGGAAATGGCTCGCGAAAGGAGAAGTAGTTCTATGAACTCAGGCAGCGGTACAACGACGGAAGCCCGCGGATACGCGCCTGTCAACGGTCTGAAGATGTATTACGAAATTGAAGGCGCCGGCGATCCGCTGGTTTCGATCCCTCCTGCCTTCGGATACGCGGGCGTGAACCGGTATCCTGCGCTGGTTCAAAGCCACACGGTCATTACGGTCGATCTTCAGGGGCATGGTCGCACGGCCGATATCCCGGGACGTCCGCTTTCGATCGAGCAATACGCCAAAGATGTGGTTGGCTTGTTGAAATATCTTGGAATCTCAAAGGCCGACTTCTTTGGCGAAAGTTATGGCGGCAATACAGCGGCCATGATCGCAATTCGCTACCCCGAGCTTGCCGGTCGTGTGGTGACCTACGCAGCAACCTTTGGCCCTCCTCAGATTGCCTTAAACCCTGAGACAACGCACTTTGACCACCCGCCTGCCGCTGATTCCAGGAACATCCAATTTCAGAGAGAAAACTACAGGAAAGTGGCTCCTGATCCAAACTACTGGCCCACAATTTTTGACAAGCTTGGAAACATTCGGTGGGAAGGATTTTCGAACGAAGAGTTGGCTTCAATCAAATCGCCGATCCTCATCCTTCTCGGAGATTACGATTTTGTCCGCGTTGAGCATGCCCTTGAGACCGTCAAGCTCATCCCCAACGCCGAACTCGCCGTGATCCCGTCCGCGAGCCACTTCGTCCTATTTTCGGAACAGGAGAGGGTGATTCCAATCATTAAACATTTCCTGGAAAAGCCCGAGAAGAGCATTCCGTTGGCAACTGCTGAAACTGGCTATCACCCTGGCGAAACCAGATAAAGCTCTACGTAAGGAAAACCATATGAAACTCACATTAATGACATTGCTCTTTGCTGTGGTAGTTGTGGTGCCCCCAGTGATAGCTCAGGAAAAAGCAAGTAGCACCGCCACCGAAACGGGGCTGGGACGATGGGTCCGCGTTGAGGCGACTGTCAAAGCGCCCGTGGCGGAGGTGTGGCGCGTCTTCACGACATCGGAGGGCGCCGAGGAGTTCTTTGCGCAGAAGGCGAACATTCGCCTGGCAATCGGAGGACCCTATGAGATCCAGTTTGATCCCAAGAACGAGCAGTCGGGGACCAAGGGTTTGAAGATTCTGAGTTACGCCCCTGAGGAAATGATTTCGTTCCAGTGGAATGCACCGACAGAATATCCCGAGGTGCGCAATGGTGGAACCTGGGTTGTCGTTCAAATGCGGCCCGAAGGGACCGATCGGACGCACGTAACCGTGACGCACTACGGTTGGAAAGAAGGCCTGGAGTGGGACCAGGCATACGCGCATTTTGTACGTGGTTGGGGCGACCTGATAAGCCGCTTGGAGCGGCGGTTCACCGACGGACCAATCAACTGGAATAAGGAACGGATGATGTACAAAGAGGCGAAGGATGAGATGAAAGATTCACCGGCACTTAAGATTGCACTTGCCCACGCAGAGGCCTGGAGCCGTCATGATTGGGACACGACAAGAGAACTACTCGCTCCAAACGTACATGCTTTGGTAACCAGTACGCTGCCTAACGCCGGTACTGCCGAATTTACCGGCATCGACAAATACATGGAGCTCAAGGTCAAGGCCGCGCAGCTAATCGAGCCCGGAAGCCTTCAGGTGCTTTCAACAATCGGAGATGAGCGCAACGCACTGACATTGAGCACCTTCAAAATAGCCATGGGTCCCGGTGGGACGATGGTTACCATGGTGAGAGCCAGTCTCTATTTGATAGATGAAAACAAGAAGATCCTAGACGAACGGGATCAGTTTTTTGTGCTTTCAAAATAGGCTGCAAACATGAAGCCGTCATGATCTCATCACGCACCAAGGCTGCTCTGGCCGCTGCGAAGGCTCGCGGGACGCGGTTGGGAAACCGACATCACAGATCGGTCGTAGAGCTTCCGAGGGAGCACAAGCCAGCGTCGCAGTACGCAAGGCTAGGGCTGCTAAACGGTCCGCTGATCTCCTCCCAATGGTGCGTAAAATACAGGCCAGCGGTGCTGAATCCCTCAGGCAGGTTGCAGGCGTACTCAACACTCGCGGAATACCAACTCCAAGGGGTGGCGAGTGGTCGGCAGTCCAGGTAAGGCGGATTCTCGCTGGATAAATAGGGTCCCATTATCAAGGAGCAGGCCGGGTGCCAGGGTCGCCGGGGATGCCGGTTTGGAATAGGCGGGCAGACGAGGCGGACCAGGAGCACAGCAACGGAAGGTCCAGGTTTAGCCGTTCGTTAAGGACGCGTAAGGCAGCGCCAAGAACCATGATGGGGGAAATGCCACCGCCAGGGGTACCCTCCGTACGGCGAAGTCGAAGCAAAGAAGCCTCCCAGACCCTCTGATTCACATGATCGCAGTCACCCATGTGGCCGAGGCTGCCGGATGACTCAGGTTGCACATTTAACGGTGCACGCTGTAGCATCCTCTGCTAGGACGACTATGGCGTCACGCCAATCCCGTTAGCCAAAGTGAGGCAAACAAATTGACACCTGGCACAGAACAAATGCAGATCGAAAACCATTCCAAATCCACCGCATTCCCTACCGCTGTAGACCCGACAACGATTGGAAAGAGCCTGAAGATCAAAGGCGAAGTAATCGGTTCCGAGTCTTTATTCATCGACGGCACAGTCGAAGGAGCAATTAGCCTTCCTGATTGCCAAGTCACTATCGCCCGGGATGCAGAGGTCCGTGCCAACATCAGCGCTCGGGAGGTGGTGGTCTTCGGTAAGGTGTTGGGCAACGTCGATGCCAGCGACCGTGTGGACATTCGGAGTGAAGGATCGTTGACCGGGGATGTCATTACAAGGCGCATCAGTATCGGCGAGGGTGCCTTCTTCCGGGGCGGTATCACAATAACCACCCCAGTCAATTAAGAGATCGAATCGCACCGCGCCAATCGGGTTCAGGTTCGGCCCGCTCGCTGGGGTCTCATATTGGTCGGCAGCCGGGAGCCAGGGAGTCTCCCCGTTTGCCCGTTTGGGATAGGCGGAGGCCTCGCAGGCAGATGAGGACACTACTATCATGCGATTGCCGTATAAAGCGTCTGGCGCGATACCCCGTACTCAGCAGCAAGACCAGCCTTTCTGTCCCCTGCCTGCACCCGCCTGCGGATTTCCTTGACTGCTCTGCGTCAGTGACCGTTTCCTGCCTTTGTATACCCCTGCCTTCTTTGCCAGTGCTATGCCTTCCCGCCGCTCCCTGATCATGGACCGCTCGAACTCCGCTACGGCTCCGAGCAGCGAGAGCAGCAGGTTGGACATGGGAGAGTCCTCACCCGTAAAGGTCAAGCTGTCCTTGATGAACTGGACGTGTACGCCCTTCCCTGTGAGGTCCAGGACCATCCTCCGCAAATCATCCAGGTTCCTGGCCAGCCGGTCCATGCTATGGACTACCAGGACATCGCCTTCCCTGATGTAGTCCAGGGCAGCCTGCAACTGTGGCCGTTTCGTATCCTTCCCACTGGCCTTGTCTGTAAACACCTTGTCCAGCTCCTGCCCCTCCAATTGCCGGTCAGTGTTCTGGTCTACGCTGCTAACCCTGATGTATCCCACTCGCTTGTCTTGGCTGGCGTCATGGTCGTGTCCTCTATGTCTATTTAGAGTTCAGACCTAAGAAATGGCAGGGTCCCACTGACATTCACAATTCGACTTCATAATTATGGTTACGCACCTGCCCTTGATGTAAGTGTCTATATCTCTCAAACGGCTGGTGGGAAATACCGTTGCTGATGAAAAGAACAAAGTGTGCCTTGAAAACGCCGCAGAATGCGTACGATCAGCCGAAGAAGTCACACGTCAGATGTGGTGGGATTATTGACCTCAATTGACCGAGCTAGAAGTCGCACCAGTGAGTTTGGCATCCATGAGACGGCGAGGCTTTCCAACCTCGCAGCGAGTCCTAGCTAGTTGACTATACGCCGCTGACATCCGCAATTTGATCACCTGCCCCAGAACGGTTCACAAGGTAGCGAAAATTAACGGAGATTAGTGGATTTTGACGTGAGTCGAGCAGAGTAGTGCCGTCACACTAGATCGGAGACAAAAATTGCTGTAGTTACTGAGACGATTTGAACAATCCACAGTAGCTGTGATGGATGTAGCCGTACACTTCAGACTGGCGATGATACTAAACATTTGCGGAGTCGAAGCGTGACTAGAAAAATAAGAGAAGCCTTGTTCGAAACAGATGACGCCGTTCGATTTGTAGGAACAGACACCGTTTTCACTGTAACGAAGTGCCACAAAAGAAATCACGAATATGAGATTCAGCGCGGTGATAGAGCGGCGGATCGTCAGCGGGTCGGAGAAATCTACCTTGAACTCGTTGAACCTGGCCGATCTGAAAGCTCACAGTACGCCGCTGATTGACGTCATTTGTCGTCGAAGCATTTGAGTTTGCCTCGCCCTACACTGGTCCAAAAAAGCAGCCCGACCCCCGCGTTCTGAAGGATCGAGCTGAGGAGGGTCATGTGTCTTACGAACGGGTAGACGGCCGCTACGACTGGCGAGTTTCGAGCTAACCCTATGTAGCCTGTGAATATGTTCGCTTTTCATTCGCCTATACGGTCTGCATGAGCCGCTATGACAGACCGAGCCACCGCGTTTACATGGTCTTCTTCGTCCGCCAGGGTTGGCAGGTTCAGTTCCTCGAAGCCGACTTGAGGACTCCCCTACCCCGAACGCTGACATTCACGTGATCCAGACAAGATCCGGGAGCTGGCGAGGCGGGGAGAAGCTTGGGGCGACTCAGATAGCCCGGCAGATGTTGGATCACGCGATTGAGACGGGCAGAGGTGGCGTCTTCTTGAGGCTCACACCAGATCGAGTACGCCAGGCTCACGCGACCGTGATGCGGTCAGTCTGAGCGCTGGCCAAGGATTATGCCCTATTCGCCTTACAGGCCGGACAGTCGCTTGATTCTCTGGCGCATTCATGATGTTCCGGTGCGTCGTGGCATCAGGTGGATCCGTGGCGCCTTCCTGGGGGCTCTCCGCCGCGACTGCCCCTATGCTCTTGAGCATTACGAACTGGTGAACAGGCTTCTGAAGCGATTGGAAGGTGTTGTCCTGACTGCTGGCATCCTTGAGGAAATTCTGGGTGGTTGCGGGTCCTGAGAAGAGAAGAATCTTGCACTCCGGGCATTCAGCCTTGATTTGAGCTGCGAGATCAACCCCAGAGAGGCCAGGCATCCAGACATCTGATATCAGCAGATCGGGCGCCGCGCACGCGGCGCCGATGTGCGTGGAGAACTCGTAGGGCGGTTTGTATTTATCGGGCATCTCGGAGGCCGCCGATGGATCAGTCTACGCTTCTGCGAGCCGCCCTCCGCTTGGGGTTACAAACGGGGCAGGCGAACCCGTGATCACTCAAGCGTTTCTTAGCTGCATCCCTCTCGACATATGCTTTCTGCCTAATCTCAGCAGCTTGTCGGGCTAGAGCGCCCACGAGATTGTCGTCGGGAGACAGTATGACGCGCCCCCAATGGCGAATTGCTGCCTCGTAGTGCTGTCGCAGTCGGTTGTACTCGGGACAAGACATGGTCCTAAGTAATGAGATAGCACGGTGTTTGGTGCGAGCAAACTGGTCATATTGCGCCAGATCTCCTAGCCCCACCAGGTCTAGCGGATAGCCACAGCGCTATAATTCGCGGATGGATACAGCAACCTTAGTAGCAGAGATCGACGCCGAAATAGACGTCCTGCAGAAGACCAAAGCCCTTCTAACAGGACACACCGCACCCTTGAAACGTGGACGGCCACCCGCCACTAAGCGTCGGACGATGAGTCCCGAAGGTCGAGCGAGAATTGTGGCCGCTCAGAAAGCACGTTGGGGAAAGAAGAAGTAGCCTTGCCGTCATCATTGAAACAATTGTGACGATGGATCAGCTTTGTCATTCCCGCTGAGGAAGCGACCTCCCCCGAGGGCGATGGCAAAGACCAAGTAGGAGGCCAGAAGCATCAGCCAAAACCCTGGCCAGCTTCGATGCCGAGCCCAGTTGCGCCAGCCAGCCAAAAGAGGACCCACCAACCAGCAAATGAGCGTCAGCGTCAGAGGAGCCAACAGCCCGGTAAGGATTTTGGTATCTAATGGCAAGTCGTCGAACAAAGTAATCCTCTCGTCACACGTGCTCTACTTCTCCCATCGGAAGCCGAACGACATCCTTGTCGAAGCGAACCCAGACGTCCCAATCTGAAACTCTTGTCACTAAGCCGATAGCGCCAGCCGGAATGTTGACGGGCGGATCAAGTGCCCTCTTCAACCGGACTTGATCGCCTACCTCAAAACCTTTTCGCACCATCGGCACAGTATAGGCGCAATATGTCGCCCCTTACCTCTTGGGGCCAGCAGCGTCAAACTGACTGCGTATGGTCTGCCCAGTAAAGGTTCGATTACAACAGCTTTATGATGCCTTACGTCGCCGCTGGCGGCATATCGATAATGCTACTCAGATATCTGGCGACAGAACCGGGCTTGTTCAGGAAGTGTTGCGGCGAGCGTTGATTGAACGAGACGCTGCGAAAGACCGGCTGGAGTTGCACCAGCAACGCTGCGAGGTATGCTCCCCCCGTAGACCGCACCAGCGCTTTGGACGGGCTCAGCGGGCGCCGATGTGAGTCTGACTTTATCCACAGCACCGGTATGACGGTCGCTGTACGGACTGCTGGGAGACTGCGAGCATATTGCCGCCGCCTTTATCGTCTTCGAACTTCCAGCGAAAAAGATGACGCCCCTTTTGGAGAAGCTAAGCCTCCAAGCAAGTTACAGCGTACTTGCGGCTCACGTCAGATCAGTACGCGAAGCTGAGACGGCCGAGAGATGGTCATAGTCGGTGAGCAACCATCTCCGCCTTAATGTATCTCCAGCACGTTATCAGTGACTCCGGCAGCAAATCCCACGCAGGAAAGAAATCGTGACTAAAGCCGACGCTGACCTGCCCACTCTCATACTGCACCTGAATAGGCGCATCCACCTTGGGGTACGTCTTTCGGTCGCGTAGGTTGAAGGTGTGCCATTCGCTCAGGTGCATCAGGACGGTGTGGTATCGATAGCTTGCCTTTCTGCCAACACAGGTGGTTCAGTGTTGAAGTTTCCATCTTCAACTACTCATGCGCTGACCCTGCTATGCTGCCAGCGGTCAAAGAATCCTATTTACGGAGGGATCAATGGCGACACCCCCTGTTCCAGGCATCACGCCGGCGCTAAGCATGGCAGACAGCGTAAACCAACAGCCACTCCTACAGCCACCAGCAGATTTTTGAAGTTTTCTGGATTTGACTCGAATGCTCTTAAAGGTGCGTATTTATTGGTGCCCGGAGGGGGACTTGAACCCCCACGGCCTTGCGGCCTGCGGATTTTAAGTCCGCTGCGTCTGCCGATTTCGCCATCCGGGCTCTGGCTGCTCCCGCTATGATAGCAAGACACTTAATTGGGCCTTGTGCTGCCTGAGCTGAACGACTCGGATACTCCGTGTCAGTTCTGGTGTCAGCTGCCCTGCTTCGTGCTGAGCCAGTATTGCATAGACGCTGGACCGCTTCCAATTGGTGTGCCGGAGCTAAAGGAGCCGTAAAGCGCGACCTTGAACCATCCCCCGGGCACCGAGCTGTTGTACAGATGGGCAAAGATTCTCCCTCTGGCTTCGGAAGACTGCCACAACAACCGGAATGCAGCCGCTGCATCCTCGTTGAGGTACACCTCAAAACGATCAGCATCACCCCATTGCAATCAAGCTTTCATCTCGACGACGCGACGCCAAAACGAAGGTGCGATCAAATACGGTCAGTATCTACGTGGTTCAGTAAAGGCTTCAGCTCAGACAAAGAACTATCTACAGCTTAAACAGGGTGATGCCGGTGTCTATTAACACGCTTACCGCAGCCGCTTTCGCAAAGGCGTTCTCATGATTCGACCGGACCGCACGATCGTCCTCTTTCCGGTTCTGCATTTAGACTCGGCACAAGATCCCAAACAGAGCAGCAGCCTTAACCGACTCAAAGGCTATCAACAACGGCGAGCCAGTAAACCCGGTATGTCGTGAGGGGTAAAGGACGGACCATGCCCGCAACATCGCCAGTGAACCCATGGTCACAGCCGCGAAGGTGATCTGAGCAGGACTGCGATTAACTAT
Organism: uncultured Acidobacteriaceae bacterium; assembly: GCA_964609355.1. Classification (GTDB taxonomy): domain Bacteria; phylum Acidobacteriota; class Terriglobia; order Terriglobales; family Acidobacteriaceae; genus PALSA-350. Next base: position 17,548 of record CAZSUK010000057.1, read on the forward strand.
CGGAAAGTTCATGGTGGCTCCTGACTAGTGGCAACAGCATGGGGTAGCTGGCGCTCAGTATAGGCCCCGGGTGAGCCGGCAGTCACTCTGACAAGTCCCCCGCAGGGCCTAAGCTCTCTGCCCCTTCCGGGAGCACAGCAAAACAATCAACCCTGTAGCCGCCATGAAGATACAGCCCAGTAAAGAGAACAGGAGCACAATCAGAGATAGCGGTGGCGAGTGGTCAAACCGGAGACCAAACAGCGATAGGACGAATGCACCCAAAGGCAGAGCGACTACGGTAGTTGCCCACACCCTGGTCCACAGAGTCTCAACGGGCACGTTCACTGACACGAACTGCAACACACGGAACAGCGCAGGCGTACAGATCAGGGCGATCAGGCATCCGAAGTGATTGTCGCGAAAAATGGGAGCAGGATATCAGGGGCGTTGAGCATCACACACCGTTACTGTTACCTACTCCCGCCATACCCTGCCAGCCGCTGCCAAGTCAGGTTGTGCAAAGGACCCAGCCCGCTCGCTTGGTTCCAGCGCGATTCTCAGTAGATCCGGTAAGCAACCTCAACAGTGGTTTCGACTGATACTGCTTTCCCCTTAAACAACGCGGGATCGAAGCGGTATTGCTTGACAGCCTTTACAGCGTTTTCGTCTAAACTAACTGCGGCAGCATGAAGCTTCTTGTCCAGTGTTTCCGAGAGTGAATGCAAAACGCGAACATCCTGTGGTCTTCCTTGGGTGTCAACTGTCAGTGACAACACAATTTCTCCCTGCACTTTCTTGTGACGTGCGATATCTGAATATTCTGGGTCTGGTGCAAAGATAAGCTTCGGTGGGGAAACGCCATCCCCAACGTGGTACTTGCCCGACGCATCTGGATTCTGTTGGGGAGCAACTTGCGATTGGCCTGGACCTGCCGCTTCTACGGGAGATGCCTGCGGTGCCACTGTGCAGAGGAACAAGGAAGCAAGGACTAGACTGACTGATAGCGGCATGAAGCCCTCCTGCTCAAACAGTCGTAGCCATTTTAGCTCTCCACAGCCATTGCTCGACCCGTCCTCGCGGACAGGATCATCTGAGACGAATCTGCTATTCATTTGCAGCCGTAATCGACGCAGTCCCACAACAGAGCGCGTTCATTCCGTTGACAAAAGGTTAGGGTCCGGAACGAAAAGCTGTTGTAGGGCTTCGCCCATCGTTTTCGGCCCACGTACGCTGGTGCGAACGTAGCGCACCCGTGTAGACCTGTGTGACCCGCAGCAGGCTTGAGGGGGAGGCCTGCGGTATCCCACATCTCGCGGAAAACGAGCGAGATGACCCGAATTTCCTGCACGCAGCTCTGGAAAGGACCGCGTGTGCCCCTTTCTTCAAGGAAAGGCGCAGGAAGTTCTGGGAACCCACGAAACTACACAGGAAATCGGGGATGTGGGGCACCCGGCGTTGTTGGCGGGGATAGAGTCCAAAAGCGCGTTGCAAACCGCTTTAGAATCTCAGCCCACAAACGAAAAAGAGGCGGCCCGGATATTCCCTCGGGGCCGCCTCTCTTTTCTGCCGACTCTATTCTCTAGTGGGGCTTTCGGTATTCGATGCCTTCATCGTTCAAGTAATACTCCGACGAGCAGTAATCTGAACCGCATATCATCGACTCCAAACCCACATACTGCATCCTGGTGATCAAACCTAACGCGCCGCAATGAGGACATGCCAGAACGGCAACGTAGGGGTTGTTCGCCTCACCCATCGTTCCCGTGTTCTCCAGCACAAACAAGGTTCCAGGTTCCATCTGCTCTGGAATCCACTCTCCAAGCAATTCAAGATCCGTCAACATGCTATTCCTCCTGTGCGATCCTGTTACCTTGCTCTAGCACACTCGTGAGTC
>CAZSUK010000058.1:0-14934 GCA_964609355.1 uncultured Acidobacteriaceae bacterium
AAACAGCCACACTGCGTTCGAGAAGAGCTTGGCATCCGCATTTGCAGTGCCGCTTACTTCTTTGCCCGCCATCGGGTGGCCAGGGAGAAAGCCGGGTTGCTGGGGACCGCCGTAAAGTGACTGCGCCCGTTCGGCAATGGAAACCTTGACACTGCCTACGTCGGTTACCAATTGATGCGGTTTCAGGAGTGGTGCGAGCTTCTCCATCCAGTCTTGAATGGCAAAGACGGGGCCGCTCAAAAGAACCAGATCGCTGCTGCCTGCGGCGGCGATTGGATCGAGTGCAATGACATCGATAGCGCCGCGGTCGAGCGCGATTCCGGATTGGGATGCACTCCGGTCCCAGCCGATGATCTCACCGGGAAATTGGGCGGTGTGCAACGCTAAGCCCGCGGAGGCGCCGATAAGTCCCGTACCCACGATGGTGATGCGCTGGATTGTCACCGTACTCCACGAGTGCTTTCGTTTGAACCAACACCCCTATCCATTCACGGGGACTTCGGATCTTACGTTCCGGCCGACGGCGGTGGCTATGATTCGTAGCTGATCCATGAGCTTCTCGAATTGTTCCGGAAACAAGGATTGGGCTCCGTCGGAAAGGGCCTTATCCGGGTTGGGATGAACCTCGATCAACAGCCCATCACAACCTGCGGCGACCGCGGCGCGGGCCATGGGCGCGACCTTGTCGCGCCGGCCGACACCGTGCGAGGGATCGGCGAGCATAGGAAGATGGGAGAGCTTCTTGATGATCGGGATAGCGGAGATATCCATAGTGTTGCGGGTGTAGGTCTCAAAGGTGCGAATGCCTCGTTCACAAAGCATCACATCGTAATTGCCGCCGGCCAGGATGTACTCCGCAGAGAGCAGCAGTTCTTCGAGGGTCGCGGCAATGCCGCGTTTCAGCAACACTGGTTTGCGCACCAGGCCGATTTCGCGCAGCAAGTTAAAGTTCTGCATATTGCGCGCGCCTACCTGAAGAACGTCTACGTAGGGGAGCATGAGATCGATCTGGGAAATTTCCATGACCTCGCTGACAATCAGCAGGCCTGTTCGATCCCCCACTTCTTTGAGCAGCTTGAGCCCCTCGAGTCCGAGACCCTGGAAGGAATAGGGCGAGCTCCGCGGCTTGAATGCGCCTCCACGTAGAAACGAGGCCCCTGCGGACTTGACCTGATCGGCCACGGTGAATATCTGCTCGCGCGACTCCACCGAGCATGGGCCCGCCATAACGACAATCTCATCGCCGCCCACGGCGACTCCGTTGGGAAAACGAACGATGGTTCCTTCGGGGCGGAAGCCCCGGCCAGCCAGTTTATAGGGGGATGAAATGCGCACCACCTCGGCAACGCCAGGCAGCAGTTCGAAATCTTTGTGATCAAAATGGGAGGGCGTACCTACACCCGCCAAAACCGTTTGGACTGTTCCTGTGGTGCGGTGAACATTGAAGCCCACCTGCATCAATCGTTCGATTACCCCCTGGATGTCTTCCTCGGTCGCTCTCTCCAACATTGCTACAATCATGGTTACTTTCCTGTCTCTCCGGCTTTCGACGCCAGCTCATTCTTCTGCAGCGCCCGCATCACATCGATGATGCGCTCGTATATATGCATCAGTTCTATGTCTGGCAGCGGCCCTTTGTTGGCCGCGCGAACGTTCTCGAAAATCACCCGCTCCCGATTTGGTTCATAGACCGGCAACGAGGTGGAACGTTTCAACTTGCCAATCTCCTGCGCGGCTTGTGCCCGCGCACTGATCAGCGCCACAATTTGTAGATCCAGTTCATCAATTTTCTCTCGCCAACCAGCGATATCCATGCACTGTCCTTGCTCTTATGATACGGCGCGCCCCTGACTAGCCTTGAAGCACAGGCTGCCGCCTGAGCCCCTGGAGGAAGGCGGCAACGGCTGCCGGAGCCTTGCCCGGGTCTGCTTTTTCAATTAGGGAAACAATAGTGCTGCCAATGACCACCGCATCGGCAAACTCGCCCACGGCAGCGACATGTTCGGCGGTCGAGATGCCGAAACCCACGGCTATTGGCAGCTGGGTAAAATGACGCAGGCGCTCGACCAGGGGGCGCGCATCGTCGGCCACGCTCCGTTGGGCGCCGGTTATACCGACACGCGAGATGGCATAGACAAAGCCCTCACAAGCATTAGCGATCATTTTCAGCCGCTGGTCGGTGCTGGTGGGCGCTGCCAGGAAGATTGGCATCAGTCCGTGGTGATGCACCTGGGCCAGGTATTCTCCGGCTTCCTCAACAATCACGTCCGTGATCAACACCCCGTCGACCCCGGAATGCGCTGCCTGGTCACAGAAGCGCGCCAATCCCAAACGCAGAATGGGATTGAAGTAGGAGAAGATCACGATTCCGCAGGAGGGCCGCAGGGCGCGCAGTTCCGCGGCCACGGCAAGCACATCCTTCAGGCGTGTACCGTTGGCCACTGCACGCTCGCTGGCTCGCTGGATCACCGGACCATCGGCGATCGGATCGCTGAACGGCACCCCTAACTCGATGACTTCCGCCCCTGCGTCAATCGCCGCCAAGGCCACATCGCGGCTTGCCGGCAGATCGGGATCTCCGGCGGTGAGATAAATGACCAGACCGGGCTTTCTGTTGAATTCAATCGCCATTGGTTTTTGCTTCCGAGCCGAGATTTAGTTCGCGGGCCATAATGCCCATATCCTTGTCGCCGCGACCGGAAAGGTTGACTACCAGTATGTCATCCTGGGCCAGCCTGGGCGCCAGCCGGATGCATTCTGCGACCGCATGGGCACTCTCCAGCGCAGGGACGATGCCTTCTGTCCGGGCTAGCCGCAGAGCTGCTTCCAGTGCTTCCTGATCAGAGGCCGAAACGTATTCGGCCCGGCCTGAATCGTGTAACCCGGCATGCTCGGGTCCAACGGAGGCGTAATCCAGTCCCGCAGAGACGGAGTGGGTTAACGAGACCTGCCCTGCGTCATCCTGCAACACATAGGAGTAGGTACCTTGCAGCACGCCCGGGCTTCCACCATTGAAGCGCGCAGCGTGGCTGCCCAGCTCGGTACCCCGGCCGCCTGCCTCAACGCCGATCAGGCGGACACTTGGTTCTTCGATAAAGTCATAAAACGCGCCGATCGCGTTGGAGCCTCCACCCACGCATGCGAGTACAGCATTGGGGAGACGGGCTTCCTTTTCCAGGATCTGCTGCTTGATCTCCTGCCCGATCACGCGATGAAAGTCGCGCACCATGGTCGGGTAGGGATGTGCGCCCAAGACACTGCCCAGCAAGTAGTGCGTGGTGCGTACGTTGGTGACCCAATCCCGCATGGCTTCATTGATCGCATCTTTTAACGTGCGAGAGCCTGATCTTACGCCGCGGACTTCGGCACCCAGCAGGCGCATGCGGTAGACATTCAGTTCCTGACGGCGCATGTCTTCCTCGCCCATGTACACAATGCATTCCATGCCGAACAGGGCGCAGACAGTGGCTGTGGCTACGCCGTGCTGTCCGGCGCCGGTTTCGGCGATGATGCGCTTTTTGCCCATGCGGCGGGCCAGGAGCCCCTGGCCGAGACAGTTGTTGATCTTGTGGGCGCCGGTGTGCAGCAGATCCTCACGTTTGAGGTAAATTTTGGCGCCGCCAAGCTGGTGAGTCAGGCGGGTTGCCAGATAAAGCGGCGTTGGACGTCCGGCGTAGTCCTTCAACAGCGAGTCGAGCTCGGCGTGAAAGAGCGGATCCGCCTGAGCTTCAGAGTAGGCGTGCTCCAGCTCTTCCAGTGCCGCCATGAGAGTCTCTGGAACATAGCGGCCGCCATAGGCGCCAAACCTACCCGTGAGGGTATTGGTAATTGTGCTCACAATTCGCCTCTTTTCTCATTGACTCTCAGCTCGAGCAACGGTTCGAAAAACATTTCAAAGAAAAAGTATCCACACAGAGATCTCTCCACTGCGCTTCGCTTCGGTCGACATGACAAACGGGAGGGCGGTGCTTCCAGCGAGACTAGGTGCTGAACAGGAGCGCAGCGCAGTGGAGGGACCTGCGCCTTTTCTATGCCTAGACCTCTGCCCCGGACCATAACAACCCTTCCCTTTGTCATCTCGACCGAAGCGCAGCGTAGTGGAGAGATCTGCGGTTTCTTTTCTCCGTTGCTCACACACCCCTCTTTAGCCCGCTCGCGAGTTTTCGATGAAGGCCTGGACTCGCGTAGGATCCTTTTTGCCCGGCTTGCTTTCCACTCCGCTGACGACGTCGACTCCCCAGGGTTGCAGGATCTGAATTGCTTGCTTCACGTTTTCTGGCGCCAGGCCGCCGGCCGCGATCAACCGCAAGTTTGGCGCGGTGCGTTGCAACGTGATTCGCGCGTCATGCCAATCGAAGCTGGTGCCGGTGCCTCCTACAGCTTTGGCGGTCGAAGAGTCCACCAGGATCGGACCCTCGTTATGGCCCAATTCTCTTAGTTGCTGCTCGAATTCGAGAGCGCTGTAGTTCAAAACCTGCAAGATGTTGATGCGGCCGGCAAAATGTTGGCGCAGGCGGAAGGGTGTATTTCCATCCGCTGAGCGATGCAGCTGCACACCGGTTAGACCACACGCTTCAACGGTTGACACAATTTCGTCGAATCCCGCGTTTACGAACACGCCGTATTTCTCTAGCTCAGTGGGCAGCTCTTGAGTGATTTGCCGAACCTGGTCAGCGTCGACTCGCCTTGGACTCGGCGCAAAGACAAAGCCGACGGCATCGGCGCCGCACTCCGCTGCAAAACGCGCATCTTCGAGGTTTGTGTTGCCGCAAATCTTGATCCACATGGGCTCTCACCTGCTCACGGCCGCAGGCTGAAGCAGGGTTTCGAGCGCTTTTCCTGGATCAGGCCGGCGCATCAACGACTCACCGATGAGAAAGGCATGAAAACCTGCCGCGCGTAATCGAGTCATATCCTCGGCCGTCTCGATCCCGCTTTCGCTCACATGAACCGCACCGGCGGGAAGCCGGACCGCCAGGTCAAACGAGACTTCGAGTTTCACCGCAAAGGTGCTGAGGTCGCGGTTGTTGACTCCGATCGCGTCGCAGTTCAGGTCAAGAACCCGATCCAACTCTGCGGCGGTATGCACCTCGCAAAGAACGTCGAGCTGCAGTGCGTGCGCCTGGGCTGTAAATTGGCGAAGCTCCAGGTCGGTCAAAGCGGCGGCGATCAACAGAATCGCATCGGCCCGATGGGCACGCGCCTCCAGCAACTGGAACTCGTCGACCAGAAAGTCCTTTCGCAGGCAGGGAAGGTCACAGGAGTGGGATGCCACTTCCAGATTGCGCAGACTGCCCTGGAAGAAGTGCTCTTCGGTGAGCACGGACAATGCAGCCGCGCCCGCCTGGGCCATCCCCTTCGCCAGCGCGGCCGGATCGAAATCAGCACGGATCAACCCTTTCGAGGGCGAGGCTTTTTTCAACTCTGCAATCACGGCAGGGCCGCTTGCCGCCTTCTGGCGCAGGGCGCGAGCAAAACCCCGGGGCTGATGAGCTGCCGCCGCTTGCTCCAGAATCCGGGTAGAGGATGTGCTTTTCCGCTCCTCAAGTCCACGCCGGGTCGTGGCCAGGATCTTTGTAAGTTGGCTCTCCATCCGAACTATCAGTATATGCCGCGGGGCCCGAAGCCTTCCGCCGGGCGAAAACGGTTACTCTTGACCAGGGTTGCAGCGACTTGGCCCTAAGGGGCATCCAACCAGCGTTTATGAACGAATTCCCCTCACTCTGGGCAACGTCGGCGGAAGCAGCGGGTTTGAGGGGACGGCTTAGAGACGCGCCGCGATCGCTGCTCATGCTGGACTACGACGGCACGCTAGCTCCCTTCCATATCGATCGTTTTGAGGCTACCCCATACCTTGGCGTGGAAGAACGGCTGTGGACACTGTCCCGGCTCTCCCGGGTTCGCCTGGTGTTGGTCTCCGGACGCTCCGCGCGCGAGCTGCGCGATCTGCTGGATCCCCGCGTCAAGACCGAAATCTGGGGGAGCCACGGCCGGGAGCAGCTGAGATGCGACGGATCGTATGAACTGTTTGCACTTGACCCGGTGCAGCAGTCCGCTCTGGACCGAGTTAAAAAAGAGATGTCGAATCTTGGCTTTCAAGAAACGCTGGAGGTCAAACCCGCCTCTGTGGCCATCCATTGGCGCAGTTTTAGACCAGCGGAACAGGAGCAGATTCGCTCCTCCGCCAAATCCGCTTTTAGCCGCCTGACCGAAACCGGTGGTCTGCAGTTGCTGCCCTTTGATGGTGGTTTAGAGCTGCGTTCCCTCGACCGCACCAAAGGGACTGCGGTGGCGGAGATGTTGGAGCAGGAACCGGCCGGGATCCTGGCGGCTTATCTGGGCGACGATCTTACAGACGAGGACGCCTTTGCTACAGTGGGGGGCCACGGGTACTCCATACTGGTAAGGAATGAGGTTCGCCCATCGTGTGCCCAATTTTGGCTGTGCCCCCCAGAAGAGCTGCTGACGTTTCTGGACGATTGGATCGCGGGGGCCCGCCAATGAGCGGTCACAAACTGGTGCTGGTTTCCAATCGCATTCCCATTACCTTCACCACCGAGGATGGGAAACTCAAAGGGCAACCGAGCAGCGGCGGACTGGTCAGCGCTCTGGAGCCGCTGCTGAAAGACCACGGAGGTATCTGGGTAGGGTCGGGCGGTACGGACAATTCCCCGGAAATTTGCAAGATCCTGGAGCAGGCCAGTGGGGACAATCCTTATAAATTCTCACCCATATTCCTGACGGAGGAGGAGCAGAGCAACTTTTATGAAGGCTTTTCCAATGAGATTGTGTGGCCGTTATTCCACGATCTGCAATCGCGCTGCAATTTCGATCCGCGGTATTGGGAGTTTTACCAGCGGGTTAATTACAAATTTGCGGTTGCGGTAGAAAAAGCTTCGAACCCCGGCGATCTGATCTGGATTCACGATTACCAGTTGATGCAAGTGGGCAAGATGCTGCGCGAGCGCCGACCCAAATCGCGGCTGGCGTTCTTCCTCCACATCCCTTTCCCTTCGCCTGATATCTTTGCGAAACTTCCGTGGCGGCGGGAGATCCTGGAGGATCTGTTAGCTCATGACCTCGTTGGACTGCAGACCGGACGCGATCAGCGGAATCTGATTTCCTGCCTTCGTTCCTTCGTTCCGGGGGTCAAGATTTCCGGACGCGGAGAAAGCCGCACGGTGATAAGCCGGCACGGACACACGCACGTCGAGGCTTTCCCCATCAGTATTGATTTTCGGTCGTTCTCTGAACAGTCTGAATCGGCGCCGGTGGTGGAAAGAGCGAAGCAAATTAAGGCCAAGACCCACGATATTCAAATCAGCGTGGGCGTTGATCGGCTCGATTACACCAAGGGAATTCCGGAGCGGCTGAAAGCTTTCGGCTATTTTCTACGCACCTATCCGGAGTTTCATCGCAGAGTGGAATTGATCCAAATAGTCGTACCCAGCCGGGAAGGAATACCCCGGTACGATCAGCTCAAACGCGAAGTGGAGCGCCTGGTGACACACGTGAACGGAGAATTCAGCGAGCCGGGGTGGGTTCCCATCAATTACATTTACCGCTCGGTGCCACGGGACGAGTTGGTCGCGATCTACCGGGCCGCAGACCTGGCTCTGATCACCTGTCTCAAAGATGGCATGAACCTGGTGGCAAAGGAATACTGTGCGGCCAAGACGGATGCAAGTGGAGTGCTGGTCTTAAGCGAATTCGCCGGTGCCGCGCCGGAACTTCGGGTGGGCGCAATCCTGGTCAATCCCAACGATGAGGTGGGAATTGCGGCGGCGCTGAAGCAAGCTTTTGAGATGAAGGCGGAGGAACGGCGGCGACGAATGATTCGCCTGCGTCACCAGATTCGCGATAATGACATCCTTACCTGGCGCGATCGTTTCTTTCAGGCATTGGAAAAGACTGAGACGCGTAGCTAGATAGGTAGTCTTGGTGCCGAAGAAGGGACTCGAACCCCCACACCCTTGCGAGTACATGGACCTGAACCATGCGCGTCTGCCAATTCCGCCACTCCGGCACGATAGGATCCAGCGCGAACGGCTGGATTAGGCAGCAACTCTTAGTGTACAAAAGCGGGCCGCGATGTCAAACGCGGCCCGACTGCAGAGTCTCGTACGTTAGCGGCTCACGGGCACCTGTACGGCAATCGCTTCCAACTGCGCCAGGTGATTCAGGTCGTGACCTGCCATGGTCTCCACGAGGGTTCGAAAGGACATCTCTCCACGCTCTGGATGCAGCACGGGCTTCGACATCACCTCCGGAGATATCGAGCGCAGCAGCATCAGATTCCATTGGCGGACACAGGAAAACGTCATCATGGCCGCCTGTGGATCGTATCCTGCATAGTTGGCCGACCAGATCTCCTGGTCAAACGGCTGGATGACGTGATGGTCCTCAGCCAGCGCCTGGCGAAGGCGGAAAGCGAAAACCAGCTCGCAATCTGCCAGGTGGCACAAAATTTCGTGAGGGCTCCATTTTCCGGGAGCGGGTGATTCTTCTATCCGCGCCGGGCCGAGAGCTACGGAAAGTTGTTCGAGATGCCTGGCAGTGGTGGCCACTACTTTGAGAGGGTCGCGACTGCCCAGGTGTCGTGCGTAAGGATTCATCCCATTACAATAAAGGCAACAGGCTCTTCCTCTTCAAAATAACCGCACAGGGGTTACTAAAGAGAGGAAACGCAAATGTGGAAAAGCCGTCACGCGCGAGAGCCGCAAACGTGAACACCAGGTTGAGGTCTGAATGACAACAAAGCCATCCTCCATCCCGGCAGAACAGGCCCAAGAGATCCGCCGTCTGTCTCATGACCTAAGCAATGCGCTGGAAATAATCGTTCAGGCCAATTACCTGCTGGGCGCAATGTCGCATGACGAATCGGCCAAAGAATGGGTAAAGCTGCTCGATAACGGCGTGGTACAGGCGGCTGGAATAAACCGCAGTCTGCGCGAGTACATCGTTGCCAATAGCTAACCGTTTAGCTGCCACCTCTGATATTGAGAAACCCAGGTCTCAAAAGCGAGACCTGGGCCACCCACTCTTTCGGCTTGGTTAGAGAAAGTGTCTAGGCTAGTTTGGCGTCGAGGGTAATTTCCGTGTTGTTTTTAAAGAGGCGGGAAATTGGGCAGTTGGTCTTGGCGTCCTGCGCAGCTTTGTCGAAGGCCGCCTTGTCTGCACCCGGAACCTTGGCAGTGGTCGCCAACAGAATTTTGGTAATGGTTGGACCGGCATCGGTCTTATCAAACGTAACTGTGGCCTTGGTCTCGATCGACTCTGGCGGCAGGTTCGCGGTGGAGAGCTGGGCGCTGAGCGCCATGGTGAAGCAGCCCGCATGAGCGGCCGCGATCAGCTCCTCAGGGTTGGTGCCGATCCCATTTTCAAACCGGGTGCTAAACGAATACTGCGTTTCTTTTAACACGCCGCTCTGGGTGGAAATCTTCCCTTTGCCGTCTTTCAGGCCGCCGTGCCACACTGCGCTTGCTGTGCGATCCATACAAAACTCCTCTTGAGACAAATTGGGACGCTTACTCTCGTCCCGTCTCATTGTATTGATGCACGGATTAATCAACCGTTAGGATTTTGCCGGGCCAGGGGCAAGGAGACCATACGCGCCTGCTCTGTCTGGCTGGCCGCGTCGTGCATCACCAATTGGCCCTGTAGCAAGTAGTAGCCCTGCTGGTCGCGGGTACGAGCGGAGCCGCGCGCAATCGTTCCCTGGAAAGAAAACCAAACGCCGTGCACCTGTCGCGTGGTGAAGGCCAATTGCTGGGATGATAGGCGGCTGGTGGCAAAAAAGAACGTGAGCGGCGTGCCCTCGTCGCTCTCCCGGTCGCCCGGCCTGGTAATGAAGCCGCTCAACCGGTCAGGCTGCAGATCAATGTCAATCGTTCCCCCGCCGCCCAAGGCGTATTCTCCCGAGGCTTCGGACGGCAGCGCAGTTCTGCCAACGGACCGGGTAGCGTAATCGTACTGATCCTCCAGTTGGCTGGAGACGCGGCGGTGCAGTACCGGCACAGACTTGCTCTGCCCCCAGACAGGTGGGAGGGCCAGGACGAGTAACACCAGAAGACTCCAACGCGGAAATTGCACGGTCGCCTCTAAGACTGCCACCAGAGCTGCAACTAGGGCTGCCCGATGCTTTTCTTTCGGACAGCCTCAAATTCGTCCCCAGGCTTCCAGGTCACCGGGGCCGAAGACATTGCTTGCCACCCTAATAAGAACCCGAACTGAGCCAATCTGGCATCGGCGCGGAAGTCCATATCTTCTCGATATTCATCGGTCGGGCGGTGATATCGCTCGGCGTCATACTGCGCTTTCTGCTGCTTTCCCCACCCCTGGGGATGGCCGGCAAACAGGTCCCCCTCGTCCACTGAAAAAGCAGGCACGCCAACCCGGGCCAGGCTGAAGTGATCGGAACGATAGTACACACCGGCCATCAGTTGGGTGTCCGGCTGGATCTCGAAACCGAAGGCTGCGGCGGTTTTCTCGACCACGGGGTAAAAGCTGGTACGCTCCGAGCCCTCGACTTTCACCGAAGTGGGCACACCGATGGGCAGAAGTTCATCGTAGTTCAAATCGAGCGCGAAATCGCGAATGGGCTCAGGAGGATGCTCTCCCAGGTATTTGGACCCCAGCAGACCCTGCTCTTCGGCAGTTACCGACACGAAATAGACGTTATGCGGCGGAGGAGTTTTCGCGGAAGCATAGGCACGCACCATCTCGAGCAGAATGCCGCAGCCAGTGCCATTGTCAACGGCGCCATTGTAGATTTTGTCGCCCGGGGCCGTGGGGTCGATTCCCAGGTGATCGTAATGGGCGGTATAGAGAACGCTGGCGCCCGGGCTCGAGTCTGCTCCAGGTACCATGGCGATCACGTTGGCCGAGTCATAGTTGCGCACCTGGCTGACGATATGAGCCTTGAGACGGACAGGCAGCTCAACTGGTTTGAATCCCCGCTTTCCCGCGGCTTCGATCATTTGATCCGCATTCATTCCTGCAGCAGCAAAGAGTTTGCGGGCAACATCGAGCTGTATCCAACTGGCTGCCCGAAGCGCGGACAAGGGATCGTTGCGCAGGTAGGAGGTCTCGGTCGATTCCGAATTGCGTACTACGTCCCAGCCGTAACTGGCGAGGTCTGTACGGTGGATGATCAACACACCCGCCGCTCCACGGCGCACCGCTTCTTCAAATTTGTAAGTCCAACGGCCATAATAAGTGAGCGCTTTGTTGGGAGAGAAATACTTGTCGTTCGATCGGGGCTGGTTAACGATGACCAGCAGTATTTTCCCTTTGACGTCGAGGCTGTCGTAGTCATTCCATTCATAGCCGGGCGCGTTGATCCCGTAACCCACAAACACAATTGGCGAATCCAGATCGGTAACCGGCGCACCCGTCTGGTCCTTCGTTACGTAGTCTTCGCCGTACTTCAGCTGGATGGGCGGGCCACTGGCGGGAACAAAGATAAAGTTGGTTTGGTCCGCCTCCGTGTGCACGGCCATAAGGGGGACAGACTGAAACCAGGTTCTGTTATCGCCTGCAGGCTTCGCACCGGCCAGGGCGAACTGGGTAGCAATGTATTCCGCAGCAAGCTGGCCGCCGCGTTTGCCGGGGCCGCGGCCTTCCAGTAGATCGCTGGACAGAAAACGGACATGGGCGCGGATCTTCTCGGGATCGATGGTTGCGGCAGCCTGGCGGGCGGCGGCGGGTACAGTGTCTAATGCAGGAACTTCGGGCATCGGCAATGCGTGCCCCAGTGATGCCGTGAGCAAAAGCACAAGGCAAAGAAATTTGTTCATCTCACCTCTTTGGTCATAATTTGCAATCGCTGCAGAACTTTGCGCGCGAGTCCGGTCAGCGGCAATGTACTCAGCTCAGAGCTACTGCTCCATTGACGCAGGTTTTCCCCCGGTGGAAAGCGAAGATTGGCTTCCTGTTCGGCGAAGCGGAGCACTCGAACCTGGTAGTTGGTGATGGTGATGGCATGGCGCACGGTCAGTTCCACTCGCTCCTGATCACTCTCGAGCATCGCGACCTCGGGGAGTTCCCACATACCAGGCATGAGCGAGGCCGACAAGGGACGCTGCTCGAGCATCACCTGGACGAGGCCCGCACGATGGCGGCGGAGCAGCGCATAGGCGATCAGCCGGCTGCGCATCTTCTTGGGCGGCGGGGCCTGGTGCTCGCCACGAGTCGTACAAAATTTCTGCACCGGGCAGTGGAGGCATAATGGGCGCTGAGGCAGGCAGACGGTGGCGCCCAATTCCATCATCGCCTGGTTGAAGTCTCCAGGACGCTGGGCATCGAGGACCTCTGCGGCGCGGTTACGCAGCCATTTGATTTGAGGAGCTGCGGCTGGGGGCTTTTCATCATCGGGAAAGACACGCAGCAGCACTCTCTCTACGTTGCCGTCAACGACTGCGACCGGCTCGCCGAAGGCGATGCTGGCAATCGCAGATGAGGTGTACTCTCCGATTCCTGGTAGTTTGCGCAGTTGTTCGGCGGTGCGGGGTATGGCTCCGCGATGATCCAAGACAACCACTTTGGCTGCCTTGTGCATCAGCTTGGCGCGGCGGTAGTATCCGAGGCCGCTCCAGGCGGCGAGGACATCCGGCTCTTCCGCCTCGGCCAGCGCGGTAACAGAAGGAAAAAGAGTTAGAAAACGAGCGTAGTAGTCGAGGACCGCAGCCACCCTGGTCTGCTGCAACATGATCTCGGAAACCCAGATGTGGTAGGGGTCGGCGCTTTGCCGCCAGGGGAGGTCGCGGGCGTGTGTGTCGTACCAGGCCAACAGTTCTCGTTGAAACTTCCGGATCGCCGCCGGAGGGCTAACCACCATTTGTCGAATTTACCAGAGGGCAAAAGGGAGGGTTGTTATGGCCCGGAGCAGTGGCCAAGGAAATCGCAAAGCGGTTCTTACGCCTGCGGTTGTTCAGTGTGAGCAATGAGGATCCATCCCGAACCCACTTGCTGCCAAACGCTGAGTGCCGTATAGGTCTGGGGTGAGCCGCCGGCTGAGGAGATTTGCAAGGTGTAGCTAAGGCTCATGTCGGGCCCGTTTGGCTTGACCACCACCCCGGTGATGGTAAAGTCGGCGACGTTGAGCCCCTGCAGATAAGGCTGGACCTGATCTTTGCTGAGGATCTTGCCACCAGCGCTGAACATCACGTTAGCGCCCAGCATGCCAGGAACCACCTGCCAATTTTTCTTTTTGACCGCAGTCCAGAAGATGGACTCGTACTGCTCCGCGCTCGTGCTTGACTTGAGAGTAGGCGGATTTTTCACTCCGTAAATGGTGCAGCCGCTCAGACCCATCACGGTAGCGAGGAGGGTTGTCATCCAGAACTTGCGCATCGCTCCTCATTGGAGCACAAAAAAGGCTGCCATTGTTGGCAGCCTTTTTTGCGGTTGAATTGATACTAGTCGCCCATTACCGGTTCTTCGCTGGTGGCGGGAGCCGCCTTAGGCGCCTGCGCGATCAACGAGTCGAGAGGAATGAAACCTTCTTGCGGCTTCTCTCCCAGGACATGCTCGCGGTAGAGCCGAGCCATCTTCGCATTTTCTGCATCCGCCTTGATCTTGTTGTCACGCGCCTTCAGCTTCTCTTCGCGCGCGTTTTTAGCGATGCCCGACTTCTCGAAGGTGTCGTTGGCGGCTGCGTCCACATGGTTCTGGTTGAGAACCAGGTTGTGGGTGACATTGCCCATACCGACCTTCTTGCCGCCGGCAAAGATCTCGTGCCGTCCGTGCTCTTCATACCACTTGGTGAGCGTGGCCGTCATGTGCATCTTCTCGATAATGTTGCGCCAGCCCACGCCCGTGTTGTAGGCGCAGAAGGAGATTTCGCCTTCCTGCGTGGCATAAGGAATGATGCATTGCTCGGTGCGGCGGAAGTCGTAGTTGAAGAGATCCTGG
This sequence comes from uncultured Acidobacteriaceae bacterium, assembly GCA_964609355.1. Classification (GTDB taxonomy): domain Bacteria; phylum Acidobacteriota; class Terriglobia; order Terriglobales; family Acidobacteriaceae; genus PALSA-350. The sequence continues at coordinate 13,915 of CAZSUK010000058.1, forward strand.
AACCACATGCCGGCGATGAAGAGGAAGTTCCAGCGGTCCGCGCGGCGCTTCTCAATGTCGGCCATGGTGCGATCGCCAGTGACCTTGCCGTAGTTGCGGCCGGTGGCGCCGAAGCACTTGTCGAACTTCTGCAGCAGATCAAGAATCTTGAAATGCTTAGGCGACTTGGTGGGGTCGTAGTTGCGCAGTAGAGCCAGAGTTACCCCGGCCACGGAGAGGAACTTACCGCGGGCGGCGTCATTGATCTTGGCCACATCCTTAGCCAGACGATCCGCGTTCAGGAAGGCAGTCACTGGAACTGCTTCCTTGGTTTCCTTGTCGATCATCAGCGCCATGCCGATGCCGCAGTTGGGATGGCATCCGCAGGAGAGCTGACCCCAATCCGCGTTGGGCCCGTGAACCAGGTCGGCCCAATCGGAGAAGGTGCTCATGAAGCTGATGGGGAACCAGTCGCGGGTCGGCTCGCCCAGACCGGTCTGGTTCTTGACGTCGTGGGCCATGTGGCTCAGGGTGTAGCGCTGGGCTACGCGGCGCTCATCGCTGACGTCCTCGTCACGGCCAGTGAAGGAAACCGGCTGGAAGCTGACGAAATTGATCTTTTTCGGATTATCGAGGGCGAACTGGATAATGCGGCCCACCTGCTCGTTGTTGATGCCGTTGATGATGGTGGTAACGGGAACGATGTCAACGCCGGCCTCATGCAGGTTGTGAATGGCCTGCAGCTTAACGTCGAACAGGTTGCCGACCTTACGGTGCGAGTTGGCCGCATTGCCGATGCCATCGAATTGCAGATAGGCATAGCGCAAGCCCGCTTCGGCAGCGGCGCGGCAAAGCTCCTTGCTCTTGGCAAATTCGATGCCGTTGGTGGCCGCCTGGACTGAGTTGTAACCCACCTTGCGGGAGTAGGCGATGGCGTCGAGGAAGTAGGGCGACAGCGTCGGCTCACCACCAGAAAACTGCACCGACATCTGGCGGCGCGGCTTGATGGAGATGGCGTTGTCGAGCATGGTCTTGATCTCG
>CAZSUK010000059.1:0-4614 GCA_964609355.1 uncultured Acidobacteriaceae bacterium
AAAGCTGCATTTCCGGCCCTGATAGTCGATGCAATGCGAGGGCATGTCCACCTGGATGTAGGAGCCATCTTTGCGCCGATGGCGCCAGGGACCGGTGAGCTTGGTGGAATTGGTGGCCAAACTTTCACGTAAGATCGCGCCCACGTCCTCCGTGGGCCGCAGATCGGACACGGTCATGCGGATGAACTCTTCGCGCGAGTAGCCGTAATGATCGACTGCCGCGTCGTTGACTTCGAGGATGCGCAGAGTTTCCGGATCATGGACCCACATGGGATGGGGGTTGGAGGCGAAGAGCAGACGATAGTGCTCGGTGGCGCGCCCGACCGCCAGGAACTCGTCCTCGAGCAGGGTCATGATCATGCCGAAGGCGACAAAATACTTGGGCACATTCCACAACTCTGGAGGAATCTGCCCGGCGTGGACAAACAAGTCGCAAATCAGTCCCACGGGGAAGACCGCAGCCCACGCTACCAGACCCAGGATGGCGGTCAGCACGCCGGTCGATTTACGGCGGAAGTCGAACCAGTAGAGGGCGGCAAAGGTCAGGAAAATTTCAGACAGCAAGGCCAGAATGCCACGATCGGCCTGGTGTTGAGCGATGGAGAAGAGGGTCCAGAGACCGCCTGCGGAAAAGGCGAGGGTGACGACCGCCCACACGCGGCTGCGACCGCGGCACAATCGCCATGCCATGATCACACCGGCAGTGGCACCCAGCGCGGCCGCAGTGTACAGGGGCCACTGATGGACACCCCCGAAGATGAGGTAATTGGTGTAGAAGAGCGCCGGAACACCGATGCCGAAGGCAACCAGAGCGCTTGCAAACGGGGACCCGAATATAACGGAAGCAGAGAACAGAAAGCACAGCCCGGAGAGGAGCAGAGCGCTGACACTGAGGCAATCGTCCACTGCCTGCCCGCCAGCAGAAACGGGCGAGACCAGAAGGGCGGCGAAGTGCACCAGGACCAGGATCCAGCCGATGACCCAGCAGCGCAAACGTGCGCTGGCTCGTTTGCGATAGATCGAGGCGAACAGCACTACGAGCAGGCCTAGGATGAGGATGTCGAGCACTTCGTTTTTCATGGGCAACGAGACGCGGCAGAAAAATTTCAAAGAACCACAATGGGGAAAGCATACGATCAGCTTGCCCTGGCCTCAAGTATCGCCCAGATGGACCAGGACTCAAGATCACCGAAGTGTGACCGGATTGGGAAGGGGTGGTACCCCTGCCACCTCGAAAGTTAACCGTATCTGCCTGTTTTTCCTGTATTTAGACGAAGGGGGTCATTGCGAAATCGCCGCGAACAAGATTGCGTGTGCCTTTCGGGCCACATCCGCAGGGGCTAAAGAGGCTGCGGAAAAATTCGGGACTGGACAGGACAGGCTAGGGGCTAATGCTCGCTGCGGCGAGGTAGCTCGCTGCGGCGAGGTAGCTCGCTGCGGCGAGGTAGCTCACTGCGGCGAGGTAGCCCGACATATTTTTCGATCACTTGCGGCCCGACTAAAGTCGTGCCCTGATACAAAACCCAGTTCTCATGCAGACTAGTAAAATTCATTGCTGTTGAGAAGATTAGGTACACCAGAGGTAAAAGCCCTCATCCATGCCGGCCAATTGTGGCACTCGAATCGTCCAGGGGTAAGGCAGAGAAATACAGTAGCGCGGGAAGGGTTGGCCGCCGGCGCTCATTGGTTTTTCCTGCTTGTTTGGGGCTGGCAAAGCGACAGTCAGGGGCGCAACTACTGCCTGCTCGCCGAGCTTTTTCCGCCTGTCCTGGCACATCGTTGCGGCGGAACATTACAGCTGCGGTGGTGACGCGAGGACCTGGAAAATAGGGGAAGGACCTGCCTTCCCTCACACTAGGAAGCGGTTTTCAGTTCTTGTTCTGCGCGCAGCCAGTCCTGCTCGGGCGAACCTTCCGGCCTGCCACGCTCTGCCCAGAACTTCTCTGCCAAACGAGCGATTTCATCCCTCGAAGGGGCGATCGTCGTCTGCTTTTTGGCCGCCGGTTTGCGGCGCTTGGCGGTCCCGTTGGGCGCTTCTGCACTTTTCGTAGGCATCGGTATCTCCTTAATCTGCTCGTCGTCGCTCGCCTATGAGCACGACAGGCACAGACTCATGATACGAAAGGAGAGGGGCGAATTGCCAGCAGATCGGCTAGTAACCTTCGGGTTACACCCGGCCGGTTCATGCTCCCGAAGCCGGGCTGTCAAACCGCTCCTGGCGGCGAGAAATCGCATTAGACAAGGAAATGGGCGGGTCGGATTGAAGCAACTGGACACTCCACTCCTTCATTTCCGGCCTGGACCGCTGGAGCTCTGCCAGATCCGCTCTCCAGTTCCGGAGATGGACCTTGGTATCCAGCATGCGAATCCAGAAGGCGCGGTATTCGGCCAGATTGAGCCGCTCAACGTTGCCGAACAACTCCTCGTCCCCCAGCAGCCATTGCCATAGGAAGCGGTCTTGAGAAGCGGGCTGGCGGGCTGCAAGAGCCTCGTCGGCCAGTTCTTCGTCGCTGGGAAAGGCGTTCAAGGCATAGCCAAAATCGGAGAAATCGCTCTTTTCCCCAGTCTGTTCCGCAATCCGCTTGAGGCAACGCACCAGATTTCGCCGGGCCGGCCCACGGTAGGATTTCTCTTCGATCAAGCTTTTGTAGAGACTGACCGCGCGGCGCAGACCGCGGACAAACAGATCGCTGCGTGAGGTGCTGTCGACGGCGTCCTCGCCGATATAAAACCGGCTGCAGAGCAAGGCTTCGACAAAGGCCGTGTGCCGCCAGTCGGGATCAATCGAAGAAGCGTGGGCAACGTCGGCAAACGCCTGTTTGGACAAGGACTCAGATTGCGCCCGCTCCCCTTTTCGAAGCCAGGACGGCTCCTTATCCTGCACCTCCAGGACTTGGTAGGCGGCCAGCGCCCGGTAGGAATAAGCTTGCGCGATGCGGCGCCGTTCCACTGCTTGCGGGAAGCGCGCTAATTGAGAGAAAAACTGGTCCAGGCGGGCAAAGGCTGTCCACGGGTCGGAGCGGGACAAATGGGAAACGGCGGACAGGAGCAGGCCATTCAGGTAGACAGCAGCCTCCGGCTCTGCGGGCAGATCATGGAACGCGAGTTTACCCTGGCCGACATAGGCCAGATGGTCGATATCATCGATGATGGCCAGCGCGCGAGGAGCAAAGGCGCTGCCCTCCTCCTGAAACCCCAGGGGTTGCTCGCCAACCTCCTGCAGCAAGCCGGGCAAGACGCTGCGCGCTTCTGCCCGAGCGTCGCGCAGGATGTCGAGTTGCGCGGCCACTGCTTGCACTTCAGACAGAGACCGGGCCGCATCGCGGTCCCAGGCTCGCGCCTGGAGGTACACCTGGATCACGATCAGGGCCGCTATGACTGCGAAAACAGCCAGAAAGAGCGCCGACGCTGTGCGGACCCTGCGCTGCGCCTGGGCTGCCCGCTCTAGATTTTCCTGCGACTGACGAAGTTGGTCGTGAACCGTATTCAGCTCGGTCTGAATCCCGGACGTAGGTTCACTGGGGGCAGCCTCGGAGCGGGGTGTAGCGACCACCGGACTCTGTGCAGCGACGGCCTGGACGGCATAAAGCGGTTGGCGCCGGACCGGCTGGGGAGCTGGAGCGGGGATGGAATCAGTGGAGCCGGTGACCTGCGCCTCCGCCGGAAATCCTACCAAGACGTACAGGCAGGCAAGCAAGCCCACTGCCAACAAGCACAGTGCCAGCACCGTCATCCAGCCGTTGGTGTGCTTATGCACCGCCCTGCTTGCGGGATCGCTATCCATTCTGCCTCCGGAGCTGGTACGGCCTCGAAGCCGGTGCAGCCGTTGGACTTCAACGGCTGCACGACTGCGGTGATTTCCCCATTACCAAAGCCCTGATTATGCTCTGAAGTATCTGCAACTTCGAGCGGCATCGCAATCCCACTTCAGGAACACGATCTTCCCTTCACGGACAAAGCGGCAGAGAAAATCCGTCGACCGTGAGCTTCACCTACTCTCGCATCACGGTGATGGGAGCGGCCAGGTTGAAGGTGACGACGCTTTCTGCAGGCACCGAAACATTTTTGTTACCGGTGAAGGCTCCAGCGGCTGTTCCCCCGCCGGCTCCCAGCAAACCACCGATTAAGGCGCCTTTGCCGCCGCCAGCGATCCCACCAATCAGGGCGCCAGCCCCACCGCCGCCGCCGGCGAAGATGGCCGTGCGCTTACCTTTGCCGGCAACCGACTTTTCATACGCAGTAGTGGTGACGTCATACTTGCCAACTCTCCGGACCGAGATGCCCAGAGCGCCGTCGCCCTTGAATTTTCCCTGCCCTTTGGATGCAGTCACTACCCCAGTCACCGGGGCACCAGCGCGGAATATCGTTGTCCCATGAACGACGACGGACTGGGCGAGGGTCCCACCAAAGCTATCGCCCACACTGTTATCTTTCGCACTTACGGTTTGCCCCATGCGGACCACTATCGGGGTGCCCGAAGGCACGGTGATCGGCGTGGGGGCAGGCGGTGGCGCCGGAGTCATCGCCATGGCCGGAGCCGGCGGTGGGGCAGGAGCAGCCGGTGCGGGGGCTGGGGCAGCGGGCTCAGGAGCCGCAGGCGCAGGGGCAGCAGGT
>CAZSUK010000060.1:0-11789 GCA_964609355.1 uncultured Acidobacteriaceae bacterium
CAGCGCCGGCAGAACCTGTGCCGCGAGCGAGTCCTGGCCCGCCTCTGGAAAATCGCCGATTTGGACCCCGACATGACTCGAAACAGCATGTCCGCCCAGATGAAGGCCCTCTCCATGATCGTCGCCATCGAAGGCCTGATCCCTAATCGCAACGACGATCGTCGCGCCGGCTCCGCCCAGAACAAATCCGCCCCTCCACCTGTTTACCCGCAAATCGATACCGCCGCCTGGCTTCGCGAGCAACAGGGGAAAACGACCGGCCCTCAGCCTGGCCCCGACCCTGTCCAAGACGAAGATGTGCTTGGCGTTCCCCATCCCCAGCCCGGCGAGCCGGCAGACGCGCCTTCGCATCTTGGCTCTACACCCGGCCCAGACTTTGACGCAAGCCCATCCATCTTCGCCCGCCCCTCTAGCCCCTCGGAAGCGACCCCGTTGGCGCCTTATGCCGCCACGTCCGCTTCTGCTCCAGACAACCGGGTCCCTTCCTCTATGGAAAAGAAACCCGATACCTGGCGCCTGAGGCTCTAAAGAAACGCGTGCTGCCAATGCTCTGAAAAGTCCCAAAAGGATCGAAATTTATCGAATTTTACAAAAAACGGCGACCCACAGAACCTTGAAGACGAATCGACCGGCTCTCGCGGCGCTACGATGGGCAAAGGTGACACGCAAGGCATCGTTAGGGACTAACTGAAACAGAGAAACCCTGGAGAAGCGCATGGATCGACGTACGTTTTTAGGACTCGCTGGAGCCACAGCCGTTGCGCAGCCTTTTGCTCTTGCAAGTGAGGCTAAGAAAACCATGAAGATCACCGGCATGGAAACGGATGTGCTGCGTTTTCCTCCGGGCAAGATCTACTACGACGCGATTCACGAATTTGGAGCGGAGGGTGGGGCCGTCGTACTACGCTTGCAGACCGATGCAGGGATTATCGGTTGGGCGGAATGCACATTCGGGACCATGACCGGCGCACCGGAGGTCTTGCAGACAATCCTGCAGAAAGAGCTCAGACCGATCCTTATGGGGCAGGATCCTGCGTTCCCGAGGCGGCTGCGGTCCGATATGTGGAAGGCCCTTGAGTATGCCATCTCGACGGTGGAAATCGCGATCTGGGATATCGTGGCAAAAGCCTTTGACGTGCCGGCATACAAGATCCTGGGCGCTTATCAGGATAGCTGCCCCGTCTACTCGATGTGCGGTTGGTACTACCCCAACGATGACGATCTGTCGCAGTACAAAAAGGGAATAGAGAACGCCTTCGAGGAAGGTTTCAGCGGGGCAAAGATCAAGGTCGGCCGCTTCTCGCTACAGGATGACGAAAAGCGCATCAAGCTGGCTATGGAGGTCGCAGGCCCAAACCGCCGGATCATGGTGGACGCGAACCAGAAGTTTCTCGTGCCGGAAGCAATTCAACGGGGGAAGGTCTACCAGGAGATGGGCGTTTACTGGTATGAGGAGCCACTCGTTCCTTATGACCATGCTGGCTACGCGCAAGTAGCGGAAGAATTGGAAATCCGGATTGCCGGCGGGGAAAATGAATACACCAAGTACGCCTTCGCGGACCTGATTCAACGCCGCTGCGTGGACGTGGTGCAGCCCGATGCCCGGCGAGCCGGTGGAGTCTCTGAGTGGATGGAAATCGCAGCCATCGCGGATGCTGCAAAGCTTCCTCTGGCAAGCCACGGTGGCGGTCCAGTGGATCTGCAAATGCTGCTGTGTATGCCGAATGCAATCTACATGGAGTCAGGCAGCTTCAAGGGATCCGGATCAACATTAGAACGGCTGCGCATGGCGAACAGCGCCGTTCTCGCACCCGAAAGACCGGGAATGGGAAGTGAGTTGCGGCCGGAATACCTCCAAAAATTCAAGATGTGACTCTATACGCCGCCTGGCGAGGGCCTGTGTAAGCGGATGAAGTTACCGGAAATCCCGTTTTCAAGGAACTCAACTGCCGAGCCCGCAACGCCAACCACGAGGATGGCTGAATATCATCAGTGTATGGATATAGTCTTTTCCCTTATTCATAACGGATAGCCTTTACGGGGTCTAGAGATGCGGCACGACGCGCGGGAAGCCAGCAAGCGACCAGACCGACCGAGGCGAGCAAAGCGCCGACGACGAGGAAAACTCCGGGATCTGAGGGCGAGACGCCAAGCGGCAGACTGGACATGACGCGCGTGACAGGGAAAGCCGCTGCGAGTCCAAGGCTGAGCCCGAAGGTGATCTGCCACAGTCCGCGGCGCATAACCAGGAGCTCGATGTTGCGGGCCGTTGCCCCCAGTGCCATCCGCACGCCGATCTCCTGGGTACGGCTCGCGGTGGCGTGGGCAATGATCGCGTAGAGCCCTACCGATGCCATGAGGAGCGCGATCAGCGCAAAGCTGAGGAAGACGATGGTCAGCAGTTGAATGAACCACTGCTGATGAGCGATCGCTTCGCTGAGATCGGAAACGTCGCGCAACGGCAGGTCTGGGTCGATGCCGGCAACAATCGGGCGCAGGGCCGCATGGACGTTGACGCTGGATTCGACGAGCAATGACATATCGTTCCAGCCTTCCTGCTGGTAAGGCACGAAGAGCAGCGGGTTGGGTTTCTTTTCGTTCAGTTCCTGGCTCATATCCGCGGCTACGCCGACAACGGTGAGCCAGTCGCCGGCCACGTTCTTATCGTCATAGAGCCGGAAGCGCTTGCCGATGGCCGATTGGCCGGGCCAGAAATGCCGGGCGCATGCAAGTGAGAGGATGGCTGCCTTATGACCCGCGGTGCCATCGGATGCGTTGAAATCGCGGCCGAGCAGAAGCGGTAGGTGAATGGTGTCGAGATAGCCGGGAGACTGAATAATCATCGATATCTGGGGACGCGCCGATCCGGGATTGCTGGACGCGTGTTCGATCTCGATATCGCGATGAGAAGCGCCGAGGCCGGGAAGGTCGGAGACGATGGCTGCGTGGGAGACGCCGGGCAGCGCCCGAAGCCGGGGTAGAAGCTGATCGTAGAGCCGCTGCCGGGCTGCGGTGTCTTTGTAATGTTCATCGCGCAGTTCCACACGCGCGGTCAGGAGCTTGTCTCCGGGTAGGAACTGGTTGGCGTGGACGGCCTGGAGCAAGTGATGGACGAAGATTCCGGCGCCGGTAAGCAGAACGAGTGTCAGCGCGAACTGCATCACTACCAGAACGGCAGACAATCGGCCCCCGCGATGCCTGCCAACGCTGCGTGCGCCTTCCTTGAGAACTTCATTCAGATCAAATTTGGAAGAGCGCAAAGCGGGTGCGATGCCGAACAGCATGCCGCTGCCGATGCAGAGGACGGCGAAATAACCGAAGACCGAGTAGTCCATCCGAAAATCGATCCAATAGGGTTTGCCCACGTCGCGTGTGCCGACATCGAAGCCATGCACGGCAAGCGCGGCCAGGCCGAGTCCCAGGATGCCGCCGAGGATGCTGAGTAGAATGCTCTCCATCAGCAACTGGCGGATGACCCGCCACCGTGTGGCGCCCAGGGCAGCCCGAATGGACATCTCACGCTGGCGGACCAGAGCGCGGCTGAGCATCATGTTCGCGACGTCCGCACAGGCAATCAGCAGCACAAAGCCGACGGACGCGAGCATAAGCAGGAAGAGCACGCGGACGGGTCCGCCGTTGTAGCGCTGGTTAAAGGTCTCTACCCTCAGCGTGAGGTCTTTGTTGGTGTGGGGGAATTGCGTGGCGAGGCGCTTGGCGATAGGCTCCAATTCCGCGGCAGCCTGGGGTATGCCGATCCCAGGCTTGAGCATGGCCCAGGTTTCGTACCAGTGGTTCTCGCGATTCTCGGTGTCGGCGGAAGGCACAATCGGCATCCAGATTTCGGTCTGAACGGGAAATTTGAAGCCCTTGGGCATGACGCCGACGATCGTGGCTGCCTTTCCATTCACGCGAACCGCCTGACCGATCACACCGGGCGAGCTGTTGTAGCGTTCCTTCCAAACGGCGTAACCGAGCACGACCACTGGGCCGGCTCCAGCCGCACCATCGCTGGGCACGAAGCCGCGGCCCAGTACCGGAGGCACGTGCAACATGGAAAACAAGCCAGTGGTGGCTTCTTCCATTCTGTAGGTCTGAGGCGGATTACCGCGGTCGCTTAACACGCCTTCGTTGCTGCTGGCGGCTTCGATCGATTCCAGCGACGAAGCCCCATCCCGGTAAGCGCGGAAGTCCGGATAAGAGAGCCGCTCACCGTGGTTGCCATGCGCGAGATTTGTGTAGCTGATGGCGACCAGCCGCTCGCCCCCGGGGACGCCAATCGGCCGCAGCAGGACAGCATTGACCAGCGTAAAGACCATGGTATTGGCACCGATGCCCAGCGCGAGCGTGAGGATGATGGCGGCCGAAAACCAGCCATGGGTGAGGATCATGCGGAGGGCGAAACGAAGGTCGTTAGCCATAACTTACGGTATACGATTGCGGGCGGTCCCTGGTTCCCGGGGACGGATGAGTGACTGGGTACCTATTGCAGACTGCCAAAAAGCATGCAATCGGTATGCTGACACCGAAATCGCCCAACCGGAAAACAGCTTGCCACCTTTACTTGCGATGACGGGTGTTCTGTGTTGCTGTTCGGGCAGCAACGGAATCGCGGTAGGCAACCATATCTGCAACTTGCACCAATTCGATTGGATCGAGTAGCAGCCAACTCGATGAGAGAGTCGCGGCCGATTTGGGATGGCTCGCGTGCTCACAACTGAACAAATGACTACCGGAAAGTCGGCTTCTTGGAAGTGATCAGTCAGCCGCGTGGAATTCCCTTTTCGCGAATCGCCCGCGAAGTCGGGTTATCGGTAAGTTCCCAAGCCCAGACGGAGTCTAGCAGTTAAATTTCCGAAATTAACCAGCGCTGCCAATGAAAGGCGGCGCGCCCCCGAAATAGGGGGAGGGCAGTTTTGGAGGCCTCTGTCTCCATCCCGGCAACCGTTACCGTATCCAGCGTGCGGTCTTTACAGTGCGCCCTCATGCGGACGCGTCCAACCGTGCCGGTATCCGAGGGAGTAGCTGCGAGAATAGCCTTCGTTTAGCAGGACGACCCAAGCGTATTCATTCCTGGTCCCCCGAAAGCGATCAATCCGTCCGTTCTTCTGACCGTCTAAAAATGCCTGATCTTTCATTACCATGCCCTCCCTTCCCGTTCATGTTCAGCTAAACCCTGGGCCACAGCAATCCCCATAAGGCTTAGTTATTCCTGCTTTACGGTGATTCGCCGGCGCACTTTGGGAGTAGGCGGCGGAAGCCCGGGCGCGCCTTCTTTCAATCTGTTCTGTGGAGGTGGGGCGGGAAATGCAACTGCTACGGTCCAACACTCGTAAGTTGCCAAAGAGGGGACAATCTCTGGTGCTACTCAACCTCAACAGCGGTATGTGAGCGTCTGTCGCGATTCTTCAAGATTTCTTTGCGGGATTGCGGAGTCAGTGCAACCATCTCAGTTTTCGAAATTACGTAGATGAGGAAGGCGAGGACTGCCAGGCCGATCGATGTGAGTGCCAGAGCCGGAGCGAAGAAAGCTTCAATGATGCTGAACGCGATGGCCAGCCCGATCAATCCCGGCAGCGGGTCCTTGAACTTCCGCGTTATCAGGATCCCCGCAACCACTGCAATCACGATTGACAAAACCACTTCGAGAGTCTCCAAGGCAGATCGAGAGGAACTTGAAACAGGTCCAGCAGATGTTTCAAGTATGCCGTCGCACTCCTGCCGGCAACATCCCGCTTCGGGGTCAGCCACATGATCGATGGTGGGAACCGCGACCATCCCTCCGTTCGAAGAACCCGCTGAGGACCGCTGTACGTCTTTGCGGTAAGCTGTTCGCTTACGATTCAGAGTTCTCCTGATCGCTATGTCAAACAAACATTGGACAATTTTGCTCACTCAGTGTGGCGCAAGGACGGGAATCGCCCTTGACCACCCCTTTGGTTGTAGGGACGAGATAACCCTTTCGATGTGTCGTTGAACCACAGGTGGGAGGGCCGGATCAAAGGTCTTCTGGGCAGCCATCACCTGGACGGAGCCGTAGTGATGGACCAATGCGCAAGGTGGAACACGCCTCGCCGAGGAAATTATGCAGAGCATCGCAACCGAATATGGCTGGCCTGATCTCTGTCCCACGGTTCGTCCCAGGTAAAAGTTGATCGGCCCCCCCAATTTTCATGAGACTTATCTAAGCGGATGGGAGTCAAAGATTCGCAGGGTAAATTTCCTGCTTCGCGCTGTTGGCAACGGGCACGCGTGCGATCTCTGTGAGGAGAGTCGCCAGAAGTTCATCAACGCCACGGAACTCGACAGGAAATCCGCGGGGAACCCAATTGGAAGTCGGTTGTTCACCAATCAGGCTAACGTCCAAGCTCCGAAGCTATTCTTTTGCAACGGCGATATGCATGGCTGCGACGATGATGTCCTGGATATCAAGGGCGCCTTCGTCGTGCTTTCACTTGGGCGTTGTCATTTGTAGCCTCTATGCTGAGAACGGTGCCGGTCTTTTTTCGATAGGCTTGTCGATACTGAGCTTTGACTATTTCTTCCTTTCGCCTCGCTTTCAGTTCTCGGTCGAACCCTCCGCCTATCCCCGGCTTGGCGCTTTCATCGCCACGGCGGTGTGTGTCAACCTGGCCATCGCCGCTAAACAGCGTGCAGACAGGGCCCGCCACGAAGCGATGGAAGACCGGAAAGTGGCCCGCGAGTCGTTGCAAAAAATGGAACAACGGCTCGCTCGAGCGTCTCAAATAGCGACTCTCGGGGAAGTCTCGGCCTCCATTGCGCACGAGATCAACCAGCCGTTAACAGCGGTCATCGCCAACGCACATATGTGTTTCGACTCGCTCGCGACCGGTCCCGCTGCCATCGAAGATGCGCGCCTGCTTGTTCAAGATATTCTTGACTGCGGTTACCATGCGACTGATGTCGTGCGGCGGATGCGAACACTTTTCAAATCCGGAACCCTGGAAAAGGCCCCCCTCGACATCAACGAAGTCGTCAGGGAGGTACTGAGTCTCATTCGCAGCCAAGCAGGGAAGAGGCGGGTGAACCTGGAGATCGATCTGGAAACCGGACTGCCACCAATATTGGCGGACCGGGTTCAGATTCAGCAGGTTTTGATGAACCTGTGCATCAACGGCTTGGACGCGATGGACTCCGTTGTCGATCGCCGGCGAACATTGTCCTTACGGACAAGATGTCATGATTCAGGCGCAATCAGGGTGGAAGTACAGGATAGCGGCGCCGGTTTGCAAGAACCCGACAGGGTCTTCGAAGCGTTTTTTACTACCAAGCAAAACGGAATGGGCATGGGGCTCCCCATCAGCCGTTCCATCGTCGAATTGCATAACGGCCTTCTTTGGCCGCAAAGCGGCGATACTCCCGGAACCACGTTCTGCTTCACACTTCCGGTGCTTGATCACTGTACCCCAGAAATTCACCATGGGAACGGGAGAAGACTCCAGCAAGGATGGGTCTCGACAACGCCTGGATTCACTGTCGAATCTGCGCCAGATTTTTCGTTAGCTCCCTCTTCAGGACCGGTATGAGTAGCTCTTCAAAAGCGCCTCTGTGCTGCTTCCACCGTCCGGGATAAGGAAGCACAAGATGAACACCCGTCCAATTTGACAGCTGTTGGGCGCGTATAACATTGGGTGCAATGGCGCGAACAACCGTGATGACGGTTCCTGGCTGAAGTCGCCTGACCATCCTGCTGAGAGGAACCTCACCCTCGGTGCGGGCCTGCTTGCGCTCTGGGGGATCCAATCGATCCACTGGTTTCCCGCACAAGTCGACCAGGTAGCAGTCGAGGGTTCGAAACGATTCCAGGAAGTCCGCGTCTCGGAGCTCAGGAAGCGCGGCAAAGAATGCGCCTCGCATGGCGCGATAAAGACCGGAGTCTGCCTGGTAAAAGAATCTTCCTGATGCAGGAGGTGCTTCGCCTATAAAGAGCAGATCCACGTGGGCCGGACGATAGCGTCTTCGGAGACGTTCTCTTGCAAGTGCAGCTTCACGGTTGAATCGCACTGATCTCCCTTCGCAACTTTAGCCTACAGTAGGGAGGACATCGTCCTCGCCCGCTGACACGATCGTTCCTTGATGATAGAGAATGCGCCAGCCCTCGGCAGTGAGTTGCCAAATGGTGGCCCGTCGGCTGAGGCGCTCTGCCTGGCGCAACGTGTAAGTGAATAAATAGGTATCGTGGCCGAGACGGCGAAGGCCATAATCGGAGCTTTGCCAGCCAGCGGAAGCTGCGTCGACCGGCGGTTTTTGTTTGAGGGTGCGGAGGATGAAGTCTCGACTGTAGCGTCGGCCAGATGCACCAACTTCCCAGTAGTCGGGTGCTGTAACTCTTTCGAAATCGACGAACGTGGTCCCGAAGTTCGCCGTGTGAAAGATGGGCTCTCGGCAGCGAAGTTCTTCAAAAATCGGGAGCAGCTCTGAGTCTATGTGGGTGAAGATCACGTTATCCGTCATACAGCGATTGTATGGTTCCTCTTTCTCGCTTTTGGTTTGTTGATGGGGCACCCACTCACCCAAAGGCTGGAGGCGTAGCTTTATTTTCGACAGAGGGGTCATGGGCCTTCGGCCCACCCAAGGTGATGAAAAACGGCTCCTATTCAGCAACTACTCTCCCTGGAAGCACCGCCCTCCCCTTTGTCATCTCGACCGAAGCGTAGCGCAGTGGAGAGATCTGCGGTTCGGGGCTCTTTCTTGGAAATGTTTTTTCGACAGAACGAGGATGTAGATCAGCGTGCACCTCCTGTCAGGCTGGGACCTCTTTAGCTTGAACGCCCTGACTAAGATACGTCGATGGTGCTGGCTGTTGTCTTGAGTCGGTAAGGTGCATAGTTCTTGCGAGGGGGTTACCCTGATCAGTAAAGCGAGGGAAACAACTACGTGATCACTGCGGCAGAGCTGGCGCAAATACCTGTGTTCGACGGCCTGGATGAAGCCGAGCGGCAGAGATTCGCGCAAAAAGCAGCCGATATCCGCCTGGAAGCCGGGGATTGGGTGATACGCGAAGGCGAAGATCCTCGTTTCTTCGTCCTTTTGGAGGGGGTGCTCCAAACCGTGAAGGACATCCTGGGACAACGCCGAGAGCTTGATCAGGTGCAGCCGGGCGCCTTCTTCGGAGAGATTTCCATTCTCCTGGGCACGGCAAATATCGTTTCCTTGCAGGCACTCTCCCGTTGCCGCCTGGCCCGCTTTGATCGCCAGCAGCTTCAGGAATTGATTCGAGATTTCGCCTCCTCCGGCAGGGCCATCTTTCAAACCATGATGGATAGGCTCTCGATGGCGAAGCAATATGTAGAGGACACTCCCGCCTCACGCGTTCTTCTGGTTGGGTCGCCCTATGATGCGGATTGCCGCAGTATCCGCAGTTTTCTTTCTGCGAACCGGGTGCAGTACGACTGGGTGGATAGCGAACTCGAGCCGGAACGCGCCGCCTCCTGCACGCCGTTGGGCTACGAAGGAGTCGCTGTGATGGTGGACGGGGCGCACTGCCTGCCAACCCCGGCGGTCCGTGCGGTGGCAGAAGCGTTAGGCCTCCAGACCACTCCAAAGAACGAGCGCTATGACGTGGTGATCGCTGGGGCCGGGCCGGCCGGAATGGCGGCAGGCGTCTACGGAGCATCAGAAGGCTTAAGCGTTTTGATTGTCGAGCGTTCTGCGGCCGGCGGTCAGGCTGGGACCTCGTCTCGCATTGAGAACTACCTGGGATTTCCTTCCGGAATCTCCGGCGATGAGCTCACCGAGCGCGCACTCAAGCAGGCGCGCCACTTCGGCTCGGAGATTGCCGTAACCCGTAGTATTGAAGCGGTTCTGAGCGAAGATACGAGCTATTGTGTGCAACTGGATGGCGGGGAGCGCATTCGGGCGCGCACCATCCTGCTCGCCACCGGCGTCGATTGGCGTCGCATGGAAGTGGGCGGGCTGGACCGCCTGCTTGGCCGCGGAATACTTTACGGCGCCTCTCGTCAGGAGGCCCACAGCGTAGCCGGTAAGAAGGTATTCGTGGTCGGGGGCGGGAATTCTGCCGGCCAGGCCGCGGTCTTCTTCTCCAACTACGCTGCTGAGGTAGTCATGCTGGTGCGCGGTGCTGGTCTCGCGAAGAGCATGTCGCAATACCTGATCTCTCAGATCGCGGAGAAACAGAATATTCGCGTCGAAGCATGGACCAGAATCACCGACGTGCATGGTGAAGAGCATTTGGAACAGATTGTAACCACCACTGGCCGCGCCGATGGCGGGCAAGTTGCCACCACCCGTGACGCCGATGCTCTGTTCCTGATGATCGGCGCAACGGCAAATACGATGTGGCTGCCAGACACCTTGGAGCGCGACGACAAGGGTTATGTTTTCACTGGAAGAGATCTGACTGCGTGGCCTCTGGAGCGCGAGCCGTTTCCGCTGGAAACGAGTCTTCCCGGCATATTTTGCGCGGGCGACGTTCGTCATGGGTCGATCAAGCGGGTAGCGAGCGGCGTGGGCGAAGGCAGCATGTCGATTGCGTTTATCCACGAATACCTGGCACTCACAGGATCCCCGGATCTAACCCGCGTCTGAAGTTGGGGCCAAGGGTGCTCGGAATCGCGCTTCGTTCCCGGCTTCGCAATGGGGCCCTAACGAGATTTCCAGGCTTCGGCACGACAGAAATTGCATGGAACTATCGCTTGCGGAAACGCGTATCTTCGCGAATAGCCGCGCGTGCGAGCGGACGAATTTGTCCACAAGGGGGGAAGGATGAACGCCGACTTACGACTTGCCCTGCGCCAATTGCGCAAGTCTCCGGGATTCGCAGTGGCCGCAGTGCTCACGCTGGCCCTAGCCATTGGCGCCAATGCCGTCGTGTTCAGTGTGCTGAATGCCCTGGTGCTGCGCCCACTGAAGGTGCCCAACCCCGAAAGCCTCTACATGCTCGAGCGTGCCTTCGAAAGAGGAAGCACCCCCTCGCAGGCGTATCCGGACTACGTCGACCTCCGCGATCGAAACCACAGCTTCGAATCCCTGGTTTCCTATGACATTGTCGGCCCCGTCGGGCTCGACACTGGTGGCGGGAATCCGTCCGTCGTCTGGCCGTATTTAATCAGCGGCAATTACTTCGATTCCCTCGGAATCCAACCTTATCTTGGCCGGTTCCTGCATAGCTCTGACGAGCATGGGAAGAACAGCGTGCCTTATGTGGTGCTGAGCTACGCCTATTGGCACAGCCACTTTAACCACGATCCTGCCGTGGTAGGCCGCGCCGTTCAGATCAACAAACATCCCTACACAATCCTGGGTGTTGCGCCGGCGGATTTCCGCGGCACTGAGCTCTTCTTCGCGCCTGACCTGTGGGCGCCGCTGGTGGACCTGCCGCAGTTAGGCGGATGGGATCCGATTGAGAATCGTAGCTCCCATTTCACCTGGGTCATCGGCCATTTGAAACCCGGAGTGACTCCCGCGGCCGCGGCGGCGGACCTGAATACCATCGCCGCTTCCCTGGCGAAGTCGTATCCCAAAGAGGATGACGGCCTGAAATGCACCTTGTCACGGCCGGGACTGGTGGGAGATACGCTGGGCCGTCCCGCGCGTGCCTTTATGGCAGGCCTGATGCTCCTGGCAGGCCTCATCCTGCTTGCAGCGTGTGCCAACCTCGGCAGTCTCTTCGCCGCGCGGGCTGCCGATCGCTCGCGCGAGATCGCGTTGCGCATGGCTCTTGGATCCCGCCGCCAACTCATCCTCCGCCAGCTTCTCACTGAAGCCGTTCTAGTTGCCTTGGCCGGAGGAGTTTGCGGCATCGTTGGGGC
>CAZSUK010000061.1:0-3794 GCA_964609355.1 uncultured Acidobacteriaceae bacterium
ATCAAGTTTTACGGAACCTTCAATCCCGCGTGGGTTGCGGCTACAGCCGCAGAAGCGCATCAACTGGGCCTTCATGTGCACGGGCATATTCCCGCGGGCATGCGCACGATGGACGCTATCAACGACGGATATGACGAAATCACGCACATCTACTTCGTGATGATGCAGGCTATGCCCCAGTCAGTTGTCGATCACTCCAACGGGATCGAACGGTTGAGTGGGCCTGGCCGTTACGCAAAAGATGTCGACCTCAATGCAGACCCGATGAAGTCCCTGATCGCAACTATGGCCCAGCGGAAGATTGCTTCAGATCCCACCCTGGTTGTGGTGGAAACTTTGCTGGTGCCGAACAACGGGGATCTCTCTGCCTCGTACGCTCCTTACACGGGTACATTGCCTGTTGCCATGGAGCGCGGATTCCGGCAAGGAGGCCTGACTGTGCCCCCAGACCTGACGCGTGCGGATCTACGGGCAAGCTTTGCGAAGATGTGTGCCCTGGTAGAAGCCATGCATAAAGCAGGCGTACCCATTGTTGCGGGGATGGATGGCACCGGCCTGGAACTGGTTCACGAACTGGAACTCTACGTTCAGGCCGGGTTTAGCCCGGAGGATGCTCTTGCCAGCGCTACTATCGTCCCTGCCCGCCTGGTGGGGGCCGACAGCAAGACCGGCTCCATCGCGGTAGGCAAAGCTGCCGACCTGGTGCTGGTGGATGGAGACCCCGCGCACAATATGGGAGACCTGAGGCAGACGCGAATGATCCTGATGGACGGCAAGGTGCTCGATGCGGATGCAATTCGCACGGCCAGTGGAATCTCCGGCCGAGCGCACATCGGCTTTCATTGAGCCTGAGGTATATGCGGAACCATTTGCTGCCACTTAGCGTATGGCATCCCACGGGCAGACATGCGACCACCGCGGCCTGCCCAGGTACGATGATTGGTCCGTAGTTCCGGAGGCTTACTCCATGGCAATGTGGAACGATCAACTAAAGCAAATTCTACGCAGACTTTGCCGGGCTCCCCTCTTCACGGCCATCACGCTGATCACGCTGGCCGTTGGGGTAGGCGCAAACACGGTAATTTTCAGCGTGGTGGAGGGTGTGCTGCTGAGGCCGTTGCCTTACCCCCATCCGGAACAGTTGATCGGTGTTTGGCATACCGCGCCTGGAATCGGCATTCAAGAATTGAACATGGCACCGTCGATTTACTTCATCGACCGGGAACAAAACACCACGCTTCAGGATATCGGCGCCTACAGTGGCGACGCCCTGAATGTAACCGGCGCCGGAGAGCCAGAGCACGTGCCAGGCCTTGACGTCACCGACGGCACCCTGCCGATCCTGGGAGTGGTTCCGGCGTTGGGACGGCTATTTACACGCCAGGACGATTCGCCGGGAGCTGCGCAAACCGTCCTGCTCTCTTATGGGTACTGGCAGACGAAGTTTGGGGGCGAAGCTTCTGTTATCGGTCGTTCGATCACGGTGGACGGAAAGCCGCGCACAATTATCGGTGTGCTGCCCAAGGGATTCCACTTTCTCGACCAGCGGGACGCAGCGCTGGTGCTGCCCTTTCAATGGGATCGCAGTAAGACCGAGCTTGGCCACTTTAGCGAAAAAGCGCTTGCCCGGCTGAAACCAGGAGTGACGAAGGCGCAGGCCGATGCGGACATGGCGCGACTGCTTCCCGTCGTCATTCGGAGTTTCGCCGCCCCGGAAGGATTCAGCGCCAGCTTATTTGAAAAAGCACGGATTAGCCCGGCTCTACGGCCGCTGAAACAAGATGTGATCGGCGACGTGGGCAACGTGTTGTGGGTCCTGATGGGCTCGATCGTCCTGGTTCTGCTGGTGGCCTGCGCGAACGTGGCCAACTTACTGCTGGTGCGGGTGGAAGGCCGGCGGCAGGAATTGGCAATTCGTTCTGCCCTCGGAGCGGGTTGCGGAAGGATCGCGTCGGAGTTGCTTTTTGAGAGTCTCGGCCTTGGACTGGCGGGCAGCCTGATTGGTCTGGCATTCGCCTACGGCGCATTGCGCGTTCTGGTGGCGATTGCGCCCACCGGCCTGCCCCGCATTCATGAAATCGGCATTGATCTGCCTGTTCTGCTGTTTGCGTTTGCGCTGGCGCTCTTAACCAGTTTGCTGATTGGGATCATTCCGATTCTCAAGTATGCGGGTGCTCGAGCGAGCAGCGGGTTGCGCGAAGGCGGCCGCGCCCTGAGCCAGAGCCGGGAACGGCATCGGGCACGCAAGGCCCTGGTGGTGGTACAGGTGGCGCTGGCGCTGGTGCTGCTGATCTGCTCCGGGCTGATGATCCGCACTTTTCTGGCGTTGATGCATGTGTCTGCGGGTTTCTCTGCGCCCGATACCTTACAGACATTCAGTTTCGATATCCCGCAAACACAGATACCCGACTCTGAACCGGAACGGGTAGTACGCCGGGAGGAAGAGATCCTGAACAAGCTGGCGGTGATTCCGGGGGTTTCTTCCGTCGGCTTTTCAACAGCCGTTCCTCTGGATGGGCGCAACTCGAACGATGTTTTGTATGCGCAGGACCGCGTGTATGGCGAGGGCGAACTACCGCCGATTCGGCGGTTCAAATATGTCTCCCCTGGATTTTTCGCGACCCTGGGCACGCGTCTGCTCGCCGGGCGCGATCTCACCTGGACAGACACCTATGAGAAGAGACCGGTTGCAATTATCTCGGAGAACTTTGCGCGCCAGTATTGGCATGACCCGAACGGCGCGCTGGGGAAAAGGATCCGCGTAGCCAGCAATGACGACTGGCGCGAGATCGTGGGCGTGGTTCAAGACATGCACGATGATGGCGTAGAGCAAGCGGCACCCAGCTCGGTTTACTGGCCGGTCATGATGGACCACTTCGAGGGGGAAAAGCAGAGCCTGCAGCGCAATCTCGTTTTCACCATGCGTAGTTCGCGCGCCGGCTCACGCGCGTTCATGAAAGAGGTTCAGGAGCGGGCATGGTCCGTCAATCCCGATGTTCCGCTGGCGGATGTATCCACCCTGGGAGAGCTTTACACGAAATCCATGGCTCGGACTTCGTTCACGCTGGTGATGCTCTGCGTAGCTGGAGGCATGGCCCTGCTGCTCGGGATTGTGGGCATTTATGGAGTTATTTCATATTCTGTGTCGCAACGCAGACGGGAGATCGGCATTCGCATGGCGCTGGGGGCGCAGCGGAATACACTCACGGCATTGTTTGTGCGCCAGGGACTGTGGTTAACGGGAATGGGTGTAGGATGCGGCCTGGTGGTCGCATTTGTGGTGATGCGCCTGATGTCGTCACTGTTATTCAACGTGAGCCCGGTCGATCCAATCACTTATGTCGTGATAACCACAGTGGTGATGGCGACTGCTTACCTGGCTTGTTATTTACCGTCGCGCCGCGCCGCGACGGTGGATCCGGTGGATGCTCTGCGGGCCGAGTAGTGGCCGCCGCACCTACTGTTTGCTGGTCTCAGTAAGGAAAGTTGCATTCGCTACCAGGATGTCGCGGCCCTGATTGTTGAGAACCGCGTGGGTTGACGTAATTGCCGTCGGGAACCATCTGGTGCGACTGAACGTATGGCATAGCACGGGCCCCGGAGGCTTACTCCATGGCAATGTTGAACGATCAACTGAGACAGACTCTACGCAGACTTAGCCGGGCGCCCCTGTTTACGGGCATCACGCTGATCACGCTCGCGATTGGTGTAGGCGCAAATACGGTAATTTTCGGCGTTGTAGAGGGTGTGCTGCTGAGGCCGTTGCCTTACCCCCATCCGGAGCAGTTGATCGG
>CAZSUK010000062.1:0-12027 GCA_964609355.1 uncultured Acidobacteriaceae bacterium
ACCGCAGGTGGCAGATAGAAGTCGTTACAGCTAAGGTCTTGCGGCACGAGAGAATGATAACGACGAGAAGAAAAAACTGTCAAGTGCGGCTAATGGACCTTCCTATCATAATTCTGCCTGAAGACGGTCTCTCTTGGGGGAGGTGAGCCGGGACCGCAATAAGCATGGGAGACGGCGTTATTTGTCACGGTATTGTCAAACAAATGTCATCTTATTGCTATAACTGGCTAAGTTATATCGGCTATAAAGGCGGATGCTCTTCAGCTGTGTCGCGCTGTACTTAGCTTGTAGACTAAGATTCGTGTATTTTAGCCAGCTTGTGTGCTGCACCTAGCATTTCTTCGCTCGCTTTACGTAGCTCGCACGCAGCGGTCATGTACTTTGGCGCGCCCGACTCTCATCCACTGTGCGCTAACTCCGCACAAATAAACTGCTCAAAATGTTGGGAAAAAATTGACTTGACAGGGATAACTGCAGTACCGAATAATTGGCGACCGAGGAAGAGACCAACGCTTTTATGGCATCGTTACCATAAAAAGCGGTCAGCGATCCTTCCCGTTCGGCAGCACATACATCATTACTTTTCCTTGGGGGCCCGGCGTTGAATAAAAGCGCGCGGTTATTGCGCAGGTTGTCATCTGGTACGCAGATCAAAAACATCCCAACTAACCCATCACAATCTGATAACTCTCGTCAGTCACCATTGCAGCAATTCCCGGGCAGCCGGGCGGCATGGCTTTGCGCGCTGCTGGCCGCCTTCGTCTTTCTCTCCGCCGCCGCGTTTGGTCAGAACGACGTCGGCAGCATCGTCGGATATATCACCGATCAAACCGGCGCGGTCGTGCCCGGTGCGACCGTAACTGTTACCAACGAAGGAACCGGCGAAAAGCGCACTGTCCCCACCGACGGGTCAGGCCACTATGTCATTCCCAACGTGACCCCCGCGACCTACACCATGACGGTCGAGGCTAAGGGCTTTCAGAAGTTTCAGAGTTCGCATGACACGTTGGCGTCTAACAGCACAATCTCGATCGATGCCGTACTTAAGCTCGGCGAGGCAAACCAGACGGTCGAAGTGACCGCCAGCGCCGCGCTGTTACAGACCCAATCCGCGGCGGTGCAGAGCGAGATCACCGGCGAGCAGGTTCAAAAGCAGGAGTTGAACGGCCGCAATCCCATCTACATGACGCAGTTTCTCCCCGGCGTTGCCAGCACCGCGACCCTGGGCGACTTCAACTTCGCCTTCAATAGCGGGGACGCCTTCAACATCAACGGCGCACGCACGCAGGATACCTTGTACACGATCGATGGGGCTCCGGCGGTTCGGACCCGCGACGACGGAGAAGTCATTGCCGGCGCCAACGTCGACGCCGTGCAGGAAATGCAGGTGCTCACGGCCAACTACTCGGCTGAGTACGGCGGCGCTTCCGGCGCCCAGGTGCGCATCGTCACCAAGAGCGGAACTACCAATTTCCACGGCGGCGCGTACGAGTATCTGCGTAATTCAGCGATGGACGCTAACACCTGGTCGCGCAACCTGAACCCGGCAACCCAGTTTCCTTCGCCGTTCGTTTATAACAATTTTGGATTCTCCGTGGGCGGCCCCGTGTGGGCGCCTAAAGTGCCTTTCCTCGATGGCTTGCGGAACAAGTTCTTCTTCTTTATCAACGAAGATTGGGTTCGCTACCGCTTTGCCGACACCAACGACGAAACGGTGCCGACTAACCTGATGCGCCAGGGCAACTTCAGCGAGTTGCTGGGTCCGAATCCTTACTATCCCGCCGGCACCAAAATCTACGAGCCCGGCACGTGCCCGGTTGCGGGTGGCACGGGTTGCGTCGCCTATCCCGGCAATATCATCCCGCAAAGCCAGTGGAGTCAAAATGGCATGGCGATCATAAACGCCTACCCTGCGCCGACTCCAGGCTTCCAACAGGGTATCGACAACTGGGCGGGGTCGGCCGCTGCCCCGGAAAACCAGCGCAAGGGGCAAATCAATGGCGACTTTCTGGTCACGCCGAACAACCACATCACCTACCGGCGTGCCGACGACAGCTATAACGCCCTTTCGCCGTTCAGTACCACGTTGAACCTGATTCAGGAGTTCCAAACCCGCCCCAACCAAATCAATACGCTGGGCTGGACCTGGACCATCAGTCCAACCGCCATCAATGAGGCGCACTTCAGCGTCAGCATCGATGATGTTTTCAACTCTCTCTTGGCGAGCAGTCCAGGCCTGGATCGCGGGCAATATGGTATCGACTTTCCTTACATCATTCCCGGCGTGAAATCTGCTGCAAACAAGATTCCCACCGTCACCCTTCCCACCTTTACCAGCCTGGCCGGTGGTCCCTACCCCTCGGAGTCTTCCGGCATCATCTACGCCGGGTCCGACAGCTTCACCAAGGTGTTGTCGAACCATACCGTCAAGGTGGGCTTCTTTTTCGATTACGCCGGGGAGAACGACAACGATCAGATCAACGTCTCTACCGTACCTGGGGGGGCCAGCAATCAAAACGGCACCTTCGTCTTCACTGACCCGCGCACCGGCCTGGGCGGCACCTCGGGCGTAGCCCTGGCCAACCTCGCGCTCGGTCTGGCCGATAGCTACACCGAGATTGGTACCCGCGCCTTCACCGTGTGGCGCGGCAAAATGTTTGAGTACTTTGCCCAGGATAACTGGCAAGTCACTCCCAAGCTGAATCTGGATTATGGTCTTCGCATCACCACCATCGTGCCGCCCAGCGCGCAGTGGGGCAATGCGGTCTACTTCGATCCAGCCTCGTACAATGCGGCAAGCGCTCCCCAGCTAAATCCGACCACGGGTAATGTTATCCTCGGCACGGGCAACCCATATGACGGCATGGTGATTCCCGGGATTAAACAATTCCCCAGCGCTGCCCTGGCAGGCAATCGCGTACCTGCCGCAAACCCGGCCAATAACGCCTGCGCCGGCATGCCCTGCACCGGTCTGTTCGACCCCAGCCTCCCGAAAGGCTATGTGCATACCACCACCGCGGTTCTCCCTCGTCTCGGTATCGCGTATCAGCTGTATCCAGGGACCGTGGTACGCGCGGGCGGCGGCAGATTTGTCGAGAATAAGGGCATCATCGACAACATCTTCCCGGGCGGCAATTCTCCGTTCCAGCCGACAGTTACGGTTAACAATGTATCGGTCGACAATCCAGGCGCTGCCTTGAACTCAACAGTCGAACCGCCGATCACGCTCACATCAATGGCCAACCACCTGGTGCCTCCGACTAGGTGGAACTGGAACCTGACCGTCCAGCAACAGCTTCCCGGGCACTCGTCCATGTCGATCGCCTATGTGGGCGCCCGCGGTCTGCACAATTGGGATGTCTTTGACATCAACCAACCCGTAGCCGGCGCCCTGATCAACAATCCCAATGTTGCCCCGAACTATCTGCGGCCCTACCGGGGCTTCTCTTCCATTCAGCAGGCACAGAGCGGCGTAAGCGAGTCTTACAATTCATTGCAAGTTGGATTTAATCGGCAATTCAGCGGCGGTTCCACTTTCGGCCTGGCATACACCTGGTCCAAGGACATGGATAACGGCTCCAATTACCACACCATCGTGCCCGACACTTACAACACATCCAATCTTTGGGGACCTTCGGAATACGATACGCGTCAGGTTTTCATCGCAAACTATCTCTACGTGCTGCCTTTCCTGAAGGGAGAGAGCACCCTGCTTGAAAAGACCCTGGGGGGCTGGCAGATCAGCGGCAGCACCCAATACCAAAGCGGAAATCCCTGTTCCGTCGGGGTCGCCAACGATTACGCTGGAGTCGGAGAGGTGGGCAGCTTCAACTGCCAACCTCCCAATATTCCGTCCGGATCCGTGGGCCAGTTCTGGGTCCAGAACGGAGGGGTGATGAGTCCCCACAAATTTGCCGGCCCCAACGGCGGTGCAGGGAGCGCGCAGTGGTTCGGCACGACCAATGGCGACGGATCGCCTCTCTGGACTCCGCCTCCTGCCGGAACCTTCAATCTGCAGCGTGGCATTCGCGATAATGTTTATGCGCCCGGCCTGTCGAACTGGAATATCGCGCTGATCAAGGCCTTCCCCGTTTACCGGGAGACCGGCTTCGAGTTCCGTGCGGAGGCTTACAACTTCCCCAATCATCCCAATCTAAATTCGCCCAATTACACCCCGACTTCACCGCAGTTCGGTGAAGTAACCAGCAAAAACAGCAGTAATGCGCGTACTCTCCAGGTTGGCTTGCGCTATCACTTCTAGCCAAATGACGGACCGGAGCCGCTCCCGCACAGTTCGAAGCTGTGCGGGAGTTTTTTCCTTTAATGAGCTGTTGTACGTAACCTCTTTTCAAAACGAAACAGCAACAGGGGTAATCCGCCTTGGGCAAACTGCTCAAAAGAATCCGCGTCAGATCACGGCTGTTGAACAGCTCTCCGCATTTGCGGACGACCTCCCATCCACGCTCGTGTCATACGAAAGGGGTTATAAAGAATAATTAAGCTGATGGCTTCTGAATCGCTTGATTTCACCTGATCCAACGCCCTTTTGTCTGTGACCGCCGTCACAAAAGATGCAACCGGGCCAACTAATTCCTGCACAAATTTTGATTCGATCCTGGCACACCGAAAGTGAAAAGCTGATCCGCCGCCCGGCACACCTATCGTTCGATAAATTGGCGCAAACCAGCTTTTTCCCTCCTAATAATGGACATATACTGAAAACTACGCGACCGACGCAATGGCGTTTCATCCCCCCACTCGCCGCGCACACGAATGCATAAACTGCGAACTCCGTGCGTCCCGAACTTTTTGCAATCTGCACCAGGATGCTCTGCTAAAGTTCGCGAGAATTGGGGAGCAGCTACTCCTTGAGCAAGGAGTGACCATTTACCGGGAAGGCACAGCCTCCAGTGGGGTCTTTGTCATCTGCACGGGACAGGTTAAGCTCTCCTGTACCTCCAAGGCTGGACGAACTCTGATCCTCAAAATCGCTGATCCGGGAGAGGTGTTAGGCCTGGGATCTGTACTCTCTGGATCCAGACATCTGTTGACCGCCGAAACGATTCAGCCTACAGAACTGAAGAGCATACGACGTGAAGAATTCCTTACTTTTCTAGAAGATCAGTCAGAAGCAAGTTTTCATGCCGCCAAGGCTCTGTCCGAAGAGTATAAGACCGCGTTTTTCGACGCGCGGCGGTTGGCGCTGTCTGGGTCTGCGGCGGCCCGCACGGCCAGCGTTCTTCTTGATTGGGGAAGAGCCTCCTCCAGTGGCAAGTCCGAGATGCGCATCACCATGACGCTTACCCACGAAGAATTGTCCCATCTCGTTGGCGGCTCTCGCGAAACCGTCACACGAGTGCTGGGACGATTCAAGCGTGACAAATTGATTGAGATCAACGGTTCGTCGATCGTGATACTTGCTCCCGAGAGGCTTGAAAAACTGGCCGTCTAGTCTCTGCGCATGGTTGCACGCACATGTTTACAGATTTGTGACTGTCGTCACAGCTTTTGTATTCATGAACAAGTAGAGTCGGAGGGAGAGGGTCTTATGGTCAATTGCTGTGCGAACCCGTCGTGCAGAACAGAGTTCAGATTCCTGAACGGCGGAGACCTCTACGCCCTGGAACGGGAATTCGAAAACACTCAATTCTTTTGGGTATGTCCGAGGTGTTCTCGTTCTCTGGTGTTGGAGCTTGGCTTGGATGGGTGCGTATCGGCCGAGATCCGCTCTAGAACAAATCGTGCTCCACACCCGCCGCGCCCGGCAAGCTATCTAAAATTGGTTTACTGGCACACTCCGTCGGCCTCATATACCGGACGAAGTGAAGATCGGGCGCTGTTCGCGGTCGACCGATCAGATCCTCGTTCCCGCTCGACCACGATCGACGCGGCATGAAAACACCTGGCTGTTCCGGCTAGGATCCATCTGCGAGGAGAACCCAGGTCTCAAAAGCGAGACCTGGGCCACCCACTCAGAGTCTGAAGGTTACAGCTACGAAACCTTCGAGCGGAAGAGCTAGCTCGAACGTTCCCAGATATGCACGTAGGTTGGCTCCATCCAGCTGTGGCTCATGATCGCCAGCTTCCCCGGGTTCAGCTCGATGATTTTGGCACCGTCATGGTGCTCGAACCGGTTATCTACCGGAAAACGGCTCCAGGTAATTCCGTGCGCGTCCGCTTGCTTGTAAACCAGCAGACGGCTTTCACTGCGGTAAGGCTTGAACGGATCGTGCTCGCCTACGATGACCTCCATCTTTCCATCTCCATCCAAATCTGCAACCGAGATGGAATGTGGCGAACGAACCTTGTCGATGATGTGCAGGTTGAATTTCCGGTCACGCGGACTGCCGGTATTCTCCAACCACCCCACGGGCGAGAAGAACGCCTTGTGAACATCCCAGTCGACGTTTTCCACAGTGAAGAGAATGTCCGGGCGTCCATTGCCATTGATGTCGGCGATCGCAATGCGGCAAATCGCTTTCAGGTTTGCAGATTGCAACAAGTCAGGATCAATCAGCAGGTGCGGCCGAAATTGCCCGTCTCCCAAATTCTCAAGCCAGTAGGGCCCAGCCACGATGTCCAGCTTTCCGTCGCCATCAAAATCGTATGGGATCATCTGCTCGCCATAATGGATATCGGCGATCACACGCTTCGGCCACGGCTGTTTGGGGTCGTCCGGAACTTCGAACAGTTGCGGTGGATTCTTGCCGTCGTGGTATCCGCACACCATTGCTGCACGGCCGCCTGGCAACAACGGAGCGATCGTAACCCCATGCGGCCAGTCGCCGTCCCCAGTGCCAATCACGTGCTCTTCCCATAAGTCCCGGCTCAGATCGGTGGGTTTGAGCCACACCAGCTCGCTGGTGAGCGCGTTGTAGAAATCGTTCTTCCCAGGCTTGGCCTTGATGCCGATCAGTTCGGTCCGTCCGTCTTTATCCACGTCGTAGGCCGCGACGATCTGGCCGATCCCGGGGATCGTGTGCCGCTCCCAACCCGGATTCTTATACCACCAGGCCCCACAGACGATGTCCGACTTGCCGTCTCCATCCACATCAGCGGCGTGGATATCGATTCCTGTGTACGGCTTTTGCCGATCGACGAAGGTGTGTTTGTATTGCGAAAATACCGGAGCGGTCGTCCGCGGCCGGAACATCTGCACCCAACCGGTGTATACGCGATTTTGTTTGGTCAGGATTTGCGCGGAATGGCCAAAGATAGCGGGCGTGCCAGATCCGTCCAGATCCGTATAGACCGCCTCGTGGGTGCCCTCCCCGCGATACAGGATCTCGCTGTGCCAGGACTTGCCTTTCTCCATTGGCGTGTACCGGATCAGCCGGGCGTTCCAGTTGTAAGGCGCTTCCCAGCCACCCTCGTTCATTTCGCACGCGAGAACCTGCACTTGTTTCGTCTTGGCGTCGTGCCAGGCGCGCAGCGTATGGCAGAAGTTCAGCGGAGCCTCGATCGGATGTTCAGTCCATGGAGTTTCAGGACCTTCTTTAAGCCGGTTCTCAAACCAGGCCAGGCGGCCATCGGGATACTCATCCTCAACCAGAATCACGTCCGGACGGCCGTCGCCATTCACGTCGATGACCGCTGCGCGGCAATATTCCCGATAATCCGGAGCCAACGAGTGAGTCTTCCACAGCTCGCCGGAAAAAGCTCCCCCAGGCGGCGCGGAAAACCAATAAGGCCCGGAAACGATTTCGTCTTTGCCATCGCCGTCGAAATCACCGGTCGCCGTACCTTCCGCAGATAAACCGGACTGCACGGTTTGCTTCTTCCATGGTTGGGTGGCGTCTCGAGGAATCTTGTATGTGAACAGTCCCGGCGTATCGCAGTACATCGCGTTGGCTACCAGTTCCCGCTCGCCATCGCCGTCCACGTCGCCAAAAACAACATCATGGGGATGTCCCGCAGTTTCGCCGTCCAAAATGTGCTCGGTCCAGTTGTGCTCGGTCCAGTCCTCGTGAAGCGCGGCGCCAAACTTATACCAGCAGAGAGCCCACTTACCACTGATGTTCTTGCCTATGATGATTTCTTTGTGCCCGTCGCGGTCGACATCTTCAAGCGCAATGCCTACGTTGAAGCGGCCGCGACTCACGAGGCCTCTTTCTGAAGTAGAAGGGCGATACCAGAGCAATGCGCCATCGCTGGCAATGATCACTTCCGTCTTGCCGTCGCCGTCGATATCGGCGGCTGCCGTGGCTCCGGTTTCGGTGGCATGCGCAGGAGCGGCATCGAGCACAACGTATTCCCACGAATCACTGCCCCCGCTTGGCGGAAGGTCCGGGACAGGTGATTTCTGCAAAGCTGGTTGGTTCACCGCCATACTGGTTCCGTGGATTCCCGCTGCGGTCACCGTGCCCGCCATCAGCTTGCCGAAGCTTCGTCTATCCATTGCACTATCTCAACACATCCGCCCAAAAAAAGGGCCGCCTCTTCAAGAGGCGGCCCTTTCACGGCAAATTTGTTTACTGGAGGGTGAGAGTGAATGTGGTAGAAGCAGTGATGTTGGTGTTGCTGCTATCCGCCGCGGTAACGGTAATGGTGTAGTTCCCCTTCGGAGCACCACCACCCCCACCGCCACCGCAACCGAGCCCGGCACCCACGCTCAGGAACACGAGCATGATCAGGGCCACAGGCCATCTCTTTCGCCTAATACCAGGAATGAGAAGCAAGAGTATACAGCCTGCCGCTGTTCCTCCCGCGGCTGCAATGCGGCGACCCGACAAACGACTAGCGGGACTCTTTTGAATATTTCCGTTCGCAGAGACCGTGGTGATGGTCAGCGTCGTGGTGCCCATGCCGCCCGAAGACAGAGCGACCGTTCCCGTCTGACCATTGGGGAAGGTAGCATTGACATCAACGCTACCCGTGGCGGAGACGTTCGCGGTGCCTGCATACCCGCCCGTGGAAGTGAGGGTGATGGTCGAGGTTCCGCTGTTTCCCGGCGACGCGGAGATGGTTACGTTGGTCGCCTGGATGGTGATGCCTGGATTGTTAACGGTAACCGTCGCGCTTCCTGAGGAAGCAGCATAGTTTGCGTCACCCCCATAGCTGGCGACCACAGTATTACTGCCCACGGCAAAGCCAAGCGCGGTGGTAGCGGATGCCACGGAAAGCGTAGCACTCCCCGCACCGCTTGCTCCCGGGGTGATGGCGGCGGTACCGACTGTGGTGCTGCCGATGGTGAAGGTGACGTTGCCGGCCAGCGTACCCGCCGTGGCCGATTGCACGGCGGCTGTAAGTTGGAGTGCGCCGTCGATTGCCACTGTGGTCGGATTCGCCGTCAGCGTAGTGCTGGTCTTTGCTACCCCGGAGGCGGTCACGTTCACCGTAGCCAGTTGGCTGACAGAAACGAAAAAGCCGGTCGCGCCGGAATACGCAGCATATACCGTATGCGCGCCGCCGGTAGCAAAGTTGGTGGTAACGGCGGCCACCCCGTTTGCCAGGGTAGTCGCGGGTTGCGCTGCACTATCAATGAAGAAGGTCACCGTTCCGCCAGGCACTGTTGTCCCGGAAGCAGCTGCGATGGTTGCGGTCAGGGTGACGGCTACGCCCACCACCGGAGCGGCCGGCGCAACCGCGAGCTTGGTCGTAGTGCCGATGGAAAAGGTGGCGGTAGAAAACGCTGTGGCCAGGTTATTGCCGTCGACCGTGCCCAATCCAGACGCCTGATCGTAGCCAGTCCCCGCTGCATACCCGATTACCAGGTTGCCGGATGTGGGGCAGTTGGGGGAACCAGTGGCGCAGGGCACCTCATTGTTGCCGGTTGTGATGTCGTGATAGGCCGAGGCGTAGGTGGTCGCATTGGCCGCCAACGAATAAAGCGCAGGATTGATGTTACCCAAACCCAGCGGCGTGTTCATTTTCTGCTCGATGACTGCGAGCAGTCCGGCAAAACTGGGCGCGGCGAAGGAAGTGCCACCGGCTGCCGTAAGGCCGCCATCATCCGACTGCCCGGGGTCGGATATGCGAAAGCTGTTCGCCTGACAGCTGGAAACGAAGGCGCCGCCACTGCCTACAGTCTGTATCTGGGTGCAATAGAGATAGGGATCGTGATACGGGGAAGCATTCAGTGAGACGTCAGGTACATCGCGCTTCCCATCAGCCGGAATACCGGGCACGCCAGTCTGCCACGAGGGCTTGTTCCACAGCTGACTCGCGCCGCCGCCGCCGCCGGAAAGACCACCTCCAACCGAGGGTTGTATGGCAAATGTTGTGTCGTTCCACACCATCTCTGGGATATACGACTTTGCCGAGGTGAGGACGTCGTTGGAGCCGTTTGCAGTCCAGTATTGACCCGAGCCCGTCTGCGGATTCTGAGCCGTGCCGTCCCCCATGAATTCGCTGCCGCCAAGATCGGTCACATACACGCTGCTCCCGGGATAATCGACTGCCAAACCCTGGGTCGCTACCGTTTCCGGAGGGTTTGAATTGTCGCAATCCGCGGCCCCGGTATCGCCGGCCGCTAACAGAACGGTCTGGCCTTGACTGTTTGCCTGCGCCAGCCAGCTTTCGTAGGTGGTCAGATTTGCAGTTGGGATATTAATCTCACAAGAACCGTAGCTCTGGCTGATGATCGGGATGGTGACGCCATTGATCTGATTCTGGATGGCGTACTGCAGGGAAGTGAAGACGTCATCAGAGTTGACCAGGATGATGGATGCTCCGGTGGCTACCCCCCCGGACCATTCCAAATCAAGATCCGTTTCCACCAGGTCGTCGGTCGTTTCGCCCGTAGTAACAGGTATTGGAACAGTCCCGGGGACTGTAACCACGGTTGGATTGTTGACCGGTAAGCCAGCGGCAGCGCGAAAGTCGGTGATGTCGGAGGGCACGATATCAGCCTGGCCCATGACCGCGAGGGTGACTCCCTTGCCGGTGAAGCCCGCGCTATACAGGGGGTTGACGTCATAAATAAGCGCAAAATCCCCCGGCGCAATGAAATGGTCTCCGGTTATGCCAGAAGTGAAATGGGCATTCGTGGCGGAGGTTGATTTCCTGGCAAATTGCACTCTCGGAATGGGGCGAAAGTCGTCCAGACCACGAACACTGCTCACGGTACCCGCCATGGCGGCAGGTATGGAGATATTGGTCGCGTTGGCAAAGTGCTTTTGGCCGTTCAGGCTGTAACTATGAATCTGTGTTTGGAAGGCCCTTTCCACGGTAGCGACAGTACCGCTGAACACAATTGCGTTGTTGCTTTGGGCGACCGAACTGACCGTGAATCCCTCTTGCTGTAACCAGTCTGAAACCTTGGCCAGATCCGCCGAGCTCATGCCGAATTGCTGCCCGAACTGGGCAGGAGTGAGCCATTGATGGTAGTTCGGAGATCCGGGAGTCTGTTGCGCCTGGAGGAGAGCCTGTAGGCTCGCTTCCTGGGCTGCCGTGCGGCGAAAATTAATCGTCATGCCCGCAAGGGTTTTGGAGTTGTCGACCAGTCCCTCATCCATCGCAGCCTTGGCCAGCGGATGCATGCTTCCCGCGATGGGCGCCATACTGGCTTGTTCGATGGGCTGGCTAATCCGGTCCTCAACAGCGGTCTGCGCCTGGATTCCCGATGAAAGGAGACTTGATCCAAGCAAGAGCAGAAAAGAAACACAGGGAATGTTGCAGAATCTTCGCAAAGGGCTTTCTCCTGGGGTCGGAGCTCCACCACCGGAGCCCCCGGGTCACAATCTTCAACGGCGCACTGTCGTTATCCGTTAGACGCGCCAAACAAAAAACGTTTGTTCAAGCAAAGTGAATATCACAATGGGCTAGTGTCTCCCGCCAGCAAGTCGCTGTGCAAGTTACCAGACGAATGCTGGTCACAGAGACGCGAACCACCCACGCCGGGATTACAGCGGATAGAAGAAAATCCGCGCTTTCTGTTGATGCTCTAGACACCTTTCCGACTTACAAGTTGCGCTGTCACTGAGATAATCCGCCACCTGCCGGGGCGAGCGGCACCCAAAAGGTAAAGGTCGACCCCTGGCCGCGATGGCTTTCAACTTCGATTCCACCACTGTGGGCACGGAGAAT
>CAZSUK010000063.1:0-10048 GCA_964609355.1 uncultured Acidobacteriaceae bacterium
ATACGCGACAGGCCGTCCGCCGAGGTGAACTCGGTCATGATCAAACCGCATCCGGACTGCTGGTTGCTGATCGGTGCTTCCACCAGGTGGCGGGCATCGCCACTCTCTTGCCCGCTAAAGACGCTGGCGTTGCGGATGAACCGACGAAACACCGTGTCAGTCACCCCAGCCATCGGCGCCAGAACCGTAGCCGGGGCCACCAGCACCCCGCCGATCTCAATCGAGGCCGGCACCCGAGCCATCAGCGGCATGCTGTTCTCGCGCGGATTGTCCCAGCTCTTCTTCATCGAGACTTTTTTCATCAAACCTACGCACCAGGGCCTACGCAACAAAGGCCTCCGTCACCGGAGGCCTTGTCTTTGAAAGACCAACCGCGCTTACTTCGACGCGGGAGCTGCCTTGCCGGCGTCGGACTTGGCATACTTGCGGCGGAAACGTTCCACGCGTCCTGCCGTATCCACCAACTTCTGCTTGCCGGTGAAAAACGGATGGCAGGCAGAACAGATTTCCACGTGGATATCGCCCTTATGTGTTGAGCGCGTTTCAAATCCGGTGCCGCATGCGCACTGCACCCGGATCTGCTTATAATTTGGGTGTATTCCCTCTTTAGGCATTTGAAGAACCCTTCCTGCAAGCCTGGAACACAAGGCTCGAAACTATATTTTAGGTCATTTGGTGCTTTCTTTCCACTCTTGCACCTTTTGCTAGCCTGGCGACGGCTGCTTTCTTAAGGTAAGTTGGGCATATCCCCCATGAGTAATCTTTGCCCTATCTGTGAAGACTCCGGCCTGCGATTGATTGTCCAACCTGATGGAGAGCGTTACGCCCAGCCGTGCGAATGCCGCATGCAAGTGCGAGCGTCCCGGCTGCTCAAGCGGGCGGCGATCCCCAGAAGATACGAGCACTGCACCCTGGATACCTTTGAGCCCGGCTATGGTCAGGCGGACCAATCGCTGGCCGCGGCCTACCTGATGGCCCGCCAGTTCGTCAGCGGGTATCCCGTGACTACCGAAGGACGAGGGCTTCTCCTGACCGGAAGCGTAGGTGTCGGCAAGACGCACCTGGCGGTGGGAATCGTGCAGGCTCTCATCGTTGAAAAGGGAGTCCATGCTCTCTTCTGCGACTACCGGGACCTCCTCAAGCGTATCCAGGAGTCTTACAACCCTCAGGTTGCCAGCACAGAGCTGCAGATCCTGACGCCCATCTTTGAGGCGGAGGTGCTGATCCTGGATGAGTTAGGCGCGCAAAAACCCACCGATTGGGTTTGGGACACCGTGGCGCTCATCCTCAACACACGTTACAACGACAAGCGAACCACTTTGATCACCACCAATTATCCCAATGCGCCAGCGGCCTTAGCGCGCAGTGCCGACAAGGTAATCCGCGAAGAAACATTGGGCGATCGCATTGGTGAGCGCATGCGTTCGCGTCTCGCCGAAATGTGTGTCGAGGTTGAGATGCGCGGCAACGATCTTCGCCAATCGGTGAAGAAAGCCCGCTTCGGCTGAGGAATCCGCCTCTGCCACTCGGCAGGTACAATCTCGATGATGCCGGCCCAAGACGAAGACCCAGGCTTTCTCGCTTCACATCAAGGTCGCGAAGCGACCTCATGGCTACCGTGGATCGCTGCCGCGGTTGTCATCATCCTGGGTCTCGTGTTCCTGATCGTGGCAGGCGGTCGCAGTCATCCGGATGCAACCGCAAATAGCACCGGCATGGCAGCGCCGGACCCCTATGCCGAAAAGCTGTCCATCAGCGGCCTGCAAATGAGTGAAGCCACCAGTTTTTCCGGGGCTAAAGTCACGTACATCGACGGCCAACTCGCCAACACCGGGGATAAAACGCTCACTGCGATTACCGTCCAGGTCGGTTTCCATAGTGATGTAGGTCAGTTTGCCCAGAGGGTGGCGCTTCCGCTTAGCTTCATCCGTACCCGCCAACCTTATGTGGACACCGAGCCGGTTTCGGCGGCTCCCATCGAGCCGGGCCAGACCCGGGACTTCCGGTTGATTTTCGACACGGTCCCCCCGGACTGGAACCTCCAGTTCCCCGAGATTCGAGTCATCAGCGTACGCGCTAAGTAGGATGGCGGCTTCGTTAACTCCAGTACTTATGTAATTACTTTGGCTCCCAGGCGAGCATTTTTTTCGCACCCACTAGAGAAAAGTGCACGTTTCCCACTGCTGTTTTCCTCCTGGAAAATATCCACATGGCATGGTTGTACCCCACACAACCATTTTATAATCAGCTAGATGCGTCTTTTATTTTGCGAATCCTGCTGATTGGCCAAACGCTTGCAATAGAACACGACAAGAGAGGGAGCGAGCGGTGTGCGCGCCTTCATCTGATTGGTAGTGGGCCGACAAAGGGAACAACGTGAATAAATGTACCGCAACCCCGGGATCTATCGCAGCGATTTTGCTGGCCGCCAGCTTAGGCGTGCCCGCGATGGCGCAGGATGCCCCGGCGGCGAATGGCGCTCCGCAGACCAGCGCCACCCCAGCGGCACCGGCTTCGACCCCGGCAAGTACTTCAGGTGCCGCAGCAGATTCTTCCACGTATGCGACTGGGCAACCGCTTCCCGCCAAGTCCAACGAGGGCTTTTGGGGAAAGATGAATCCCCTCGCCCGGAAGAAGTGGGTCAACCGCCAAGTAGCACCTGTAAAAGATCGGTTGAATGAACTCGATCAGCTCCAGGCAAAGAATGCAAACGACATTAAGGATGTAGACGCCCGGGCCCAAGCTGGTATTCACCAGGCGCAGTCCACTGCTGATGCAGCAAATCAGCAGGCATTGCAGGCCAGCACCCAGGCCGGACAAGCGCAGCAACTGGCACAACAGGCAAATACGCAGACCGGTCAGTTGAATACCACGGTCAGTAATCTTGACCAGTACCAGCAGATCGCGGACACTGAACTTCACTTCCGTTCTACCCAGGTTGGGTTGAACGACAAGGCGAAGGAAGCATTAGATCAGGTCGCGACTCAGCTGCAGGGTCAAAAAGGTTACATCGTTGAGGTGCAGGGTTACTCCCGCGCCCGCGGACAAGTTGGAATACAGAAATCTCAAGATATGGCAGATGCGGTCGTACGCTACTTAGTCGTCGACCACCATATCCCGGTATACAGAATTTATCGCCTGGCGATGGGCAACGCTCCCCGCGAGGAAACCACGGATTCCGGCAAAAGCGGTACGGTTGTCCACGTAACGCTGATGCACAACAGTCTTGCGGCTTTGAACTCGCCAGCTAGTGGCGGTTCTCCAATAGGCGCGACGCAGCAGTCGAACCCGCAGCCCTCCCCCCGGAATGCTGCGTCGCAGCCCCAAAACTAAATAAGCCGCTAAAAAGCTCTCACACAACGAGAGAACCAAGGCAGATTGGCCCCTCACCCGAGGGGCCCTTTTTTTGCTACAAAGTACTGCAAAACAGCCCAAGTGTAGGCCGAATCTGTTATCTGTGCGCAAGCCATACTACGCTTGCGCTAGGAATTGTGCCGTGCCGCGCTGTGGATCGCAAGCAAATTTTCGAGCAGCGGCCTCAGATCCTTCAGATTTAAGGCATTCGCCCCGTCCGACTTGGCATTGGCAGGATCATCGTGAACCTCGAGGAACACGCCGTCGACACCCGCGGCGACCGCGGCGCGGGCGAGAACCGGGATAAACTCCGGTTGCCCCCCAGACTGTCCACCCGCCGAGGAAGGGGTCTGCACCGAGTGGGTGCCGTCGAAAACCACCGGGGCAATCTTGCGCATGATGGCCAGAGAGCGCATGTCCACCACCAGGTTGTTGTATCCAAAGCAGAATCCACGTTCGGTGAGAGCGACCCGGGGATTGCCGGCGCCCACAACCTTCTCCACCGCATAGCTCATATCCCACGGCGCGACAAACTGGCCCTTCTTAATGTTGACGGCCCGCCCGGTCCGGGCCGCTGCCAGCAGCAGGTCGGTCTGGCGGCAAAGGAACGCGGGAATCTGCAATACATCCACCGCCTCGGCAACCCGCTCGCAATCATCCGGTTGGTGGACGTCGGTGATGACCGGCAGTCCGGTGGCTTCGGCGATGCGGCGTAGAATCGCTACGCCCTCCTCCAGGCCGGGACCGCGGAATCCTTTGGCTGAGGTGCGGTTGGCTTTATCGTAGGAGGCTTTGAAAATATAAGGCAGATGCAGATCGCTGGTGATTCGCTGGATCGAATCAGCCATGAATCGCGCGTGGGTCTCGCTCTCAATCACGCAGGGCCCAGCGATCAGAAATAGCGAACCGGACCCGACACGCACAGTACCGATTTCAAAGTCGTTCATGGGAGGGACTGGGTGAGACGGTCCTGGTTCACTGATTCCGATTGTGAGCGCAGGCGGTTCTGGTAAGACGCGGCAATAAACGCGCGGAACAGCGGATGCGGTTCCAGCGGCTTTGATTTGAACTCAGGGTGGAACTGGCAGCCCAGGAAAAAGGGATGGCCGGGGATCTCGACGATCTCCACATAGGTCGAATCCGGCGTAGTACCGGTGATGCGCAGGCCTGCGCCCGTCAGCAGGGCCTCATATTCCCGGTTGAACTCGTAACGATGACGGTGCCGTTCACTGACCTGGGTTGCTTGGTAAGACCGGGCTGCGATGGAATCCTCTGCCAGAACGCACGGCCACGCACCCAGCCGCATGGTACCGCCCATTTCCTCCACACCAGTCAGCTCGCGCAGTTTAAAGATGATACGGTGGGGCGTGGCGGGGTCGAATTCGCTGGAGCTGGCGCCCGCCAGGCCGCAGACGTTACGGGCAAACTCAATGCAGGCGGTTTGCATGCCGAGGCAAATACCGAAATAGGGAACAGCATTTTCTCGCGCATAGCGGATGGCGTTGAGCATGCCTTCAATGCCGCGCTTGCCAAACCCACCCGGAACCAGGATCCCGTCAAAACCGGCAAGTTGCTCTTCATATTGCCGGTCCCCGGGGTGTTTGCTCTCCAGGCCCTCCGCTTCGATCCAGGTGACGCGCAGCTTCAAATCATCGGCCAGGGCGCCGTGCACCAGTGCCTCCTTCAGAGATTTGTAACTGTCTTCGTACTCGACATATTTGCCGACGATGCCGATCGAGACCTCGTCGCGGGGGTGGTAGCAACGATCCACCAGCTGTTTCCACCGCGTCAGGTCAGGTTCTTTGGCCTCGATGTGGAGATACTTCAGCGCCAGCTTGTCGACGCCCTCCTGCGCGAATGTCAGCGGCACCTCGTAGATCGAGGCCACATCTTTGGCGGCGATCACCGCGCGCTCCTCCAGATTGCAGAAAAGGGCAATCTTGCCCTTGATCTCGTGGGAGAGGAAGCGGTCGGTGCGGCACAACAGAATGTCGGGCTGAATTCCGATGGAGAGCAGTTCCTTTACCGAGTGCTGCGTGGGCTTGGTTTTCAGCTCCTGGGCAGCGCCGATCCAGGGGACCAGCGTCACGTGCACGAAGACAGTATTTTCCCGCCCAAACTCCTGCCGCATCTGCCGGATTGCCTCCAGGAACGGCAGCGATTCGATATCTCCCACAGTGCCCCCGATTTCGACGATCGTCACGTCATTGTCGGTAGCGACCTTGCGCATGGCATTCTTGATTTCGTTGGTCACATGGGGAATCACCTGGACCGTCTTGCCCAGGTAGTCGCCGCGCCGCTCCTTGGTAATGATCTGCTCGTAAATCCGGCCGGTGGTCAGATTGTTGTCCCGGGTTAGCCGGGCGTGGGTGAACCGTTCGTAGTGCCCCAGGTCGAGGTCGGTTTCCGCGCCATCGTCCGTCACGAACACTTCGCCGTGCTGGAAAGGGGAAAGGGTCCCTGGGTCGACGTTGAGGTAAGGGTCGAATTTCATCAGGTTCACGCGCAGACCGCGGCTCTCCAGCAGGCATCCAATAGAGGCTGCGGCCAAGCCCTTGCCGAGGCTGGACACAACTCCGCCGGTCACAAAGATGTACTTTGCTGACATTGCTTCTTCACCTTTTTAATGTGGATGGGATTGGCGCACCGGGTGGGCACATACAAGTATCGCAGGAAGTCAAAACGAATGGAAGATAGAAGTCGTCTAAAGTAGTTACGAGGTTATGCTGCCGTGCGCATCCTACTTCTCCTCGTGCTGCTGTTGTCGAGCATCGCCCTCTGCCGTTCAGGGCTGGCGCAGGTTCCGAACCAGCGCCTGATCTTGAAGGATGGATCCTACCAGGTGGTTACGAAGTATCAGAAGGTGGGCGACCGGGTGCGCTACTTCAGCGCGGAACGTGGGCAATGGGAAGAACTGCCGGAAAATCTGGTGGACTGGGCAGCGACCGAGACCTATGCGAAGGAACATAAACCGGGAGCGCAGCCAGCCGAAGAACCGGCCACCCCAGTGTCGCCCGCGATTCCCGAAGCTGCGGCGATCGACAAAGAGGAGCAGCACGCCCGCGCGCGGACCCCGGACGTTTTGCCGGGTCTGCGGCTACCAGACCAGGACGGAGTATGGGCGCTTGATACCTTCCACGACCAGCCGGAACTGGTAGCGTTGACGCAGAACGCGGGCGGTGTGAATCGCGAGACTGGACACAATGTGTTGCGTTCCACGTTGAACCCGCTTGGGGGCATGCAGCAGAGCGTTCAGATTCCCGGCGCGGAATCGAAAATCAGATTGCATGTGAACGACCCTGCGCTTTACGTCAGCATTACCGGTGTTGACGACAATGAAGCGGATGCCTCTGCGGTGACAGTGGAAACGCACGGCGCAGCCTCGGTTAAGGACAAGAATGGGTTCAGTTCTGCAAACAGCAACTACGCTATCGTGCGTGTGCGCAGTAACTTTAAGAAGGATTACCGCGTGGTCAGCGGCATAAAGATTGGGCTGGCTGGGAAAGTATCGCAGACCGAAGACGTGATTCCGACCACCGCCCAGGTTCTACCCGGAAATCGCTGGGTCAAGCTAATCCCACAGCAACCACTGACGATTGGCGACTACGCGCTGATGGAAGTGCTGGCGCCCGGCGAGGTAAACCTCTCCGTTTGGGACTTCCGCATCGACCCCCAGGGACCCGACAACAAGAACGCCCTCATACCTCTGCAAAGATCAAGCGACAACGACCGTTAAGCAGCTGCTCTCCAGCACCTCATCACTACGCCACTGTCCCTCGAAACGCCGCCCTCCCCTTTGTCATCTCGACCGGAGCGCAGCGCAGTGGAGAGATCTCTGTGTGGATGCTCCTTCTTGGAAATGTTTTGGAGAACTCGGGTGGACTGGAGCGACCCGCTATCCCACTACCCGATAAAACGTGCTCTTGCATGCACCATATGTTATTCTTAACCTGCGCTAAATTGTTTGGTTGTCAGCCTTTCTCGTGTTCTGAGCTAGACTGCCTGCACTTGACCTCTTTCCTTCGAAAGCCGGTCCGATACCGCCCAAGCCCTTCAGCGTAGTCGTCGCAGAATTCGCGCCGACGGTAGGAAGCACGCGCTTCCCTGGCATGGTGCGGTTTACGGGCGATGCTTGGCGATTCCGCCAATACCCCCTCCGCAGCGCGACAAAACTGCACATCTTTCGGTGCGGTTCAACAATGCCAGATCAGCATCTTCAGCCCGAAGGCCGAAGCCGACAGTCATCTTCGTGTCGGTAAGGAGGCCCTCTGGTTTTTTATTGGATCGCCGGGCGGACGAAGCCGCGCGGAGATGAACAGAACTCCAGGTCTCACAAAGAGACCGGAAACAAGGGATTTAATTTTGAACGAATTTTCAGCATTACCTATATCGGCGAACCTCAAACAGCGTCTCGCCAAAGCCAATTTTGTTACCCTCACTCCCGTCCAGGTGGGCGCAATTCCTCCGGCGCTCGAGGGTCGGGATGTCCTGGCAACCGCGCAAACCGGCACCGGGAAGACGCTCAGCTTTCTCATTCCCATCATCGAGAAGCTGCAGAAATCGCAGGCAAGAGTTGCCAGTGCACTGATCCTGTTACCCACCCGCGAGCTGGCGATGCAGGTGCAACAAGCCTGCGCGCAATTGATCAGTTTCCCCACCGCTCTGGTGGTCGGTGGCATGGCCGAGGGCCCGCAACTGGATAACATCCGTCGTGGCGCACGGCTCATCGTCGCTACCCCAGGCCGTTTGGAAGACTTTATCGGGCGCAAGCTGGTTAAGCTCAACCAGGTCGAAATCCTGGTCCTCGACGAGGTGGATCGCATGCTCGACATGGGATTCAAACCAGCCATCCGTCGCATTGTTGCGGCCATCCCTCCGGTGCATCAGACGCTCTGCTACTCGGCAACGCTCGAGGGCGCGGTGCGCGAAGTCGCCGGCGACTACCTCAAGAACCCGGTACGAGTCGAAATCGGCTCTGTCCTCAAGCCGGCAGAAAACGTTAAGCTGCAGACCTTTGAAGTCAGCGCGGATCGCAAGTTGCACTTGCTGGAACACCTGCTCCGTTCTGAAGATGGAAGCTTTCTGGTCTTCGTCCGCACCAAGCACGGCGCGGAACGGGTGGCCAAGAAACTTGCCCACGCTGGTTGGAAGGCGACCAGTATTCATGGGGACCGCAGCCAGTCCCAGCGCAACGCTGCATTGCGCAGCTTTGCTCAGGGTGGACATCGCGTCCTGGTGGCCACCGATGTTGCCGCCCGCGGTATCGATGTGGACCACGTGGCGCACGTCGTTAACTACGACATGCCCAAGGTCGCGGAAGATTTCGTGCACCGTGTTGGTCGTACCGGCCGCGCATCCCGCAGCGGCGTAGCCTCCACCTTTGCTTCTCCGGAAGAGAAGGGTGATCTGAGGAAAATCGAGCGAGCGTTGCGGATCAACATGCAGCGCTTTCGGGTGAAGGATGCCCTTCCGCTCGCCGTCTGAAATATTGTCAAACCAACAAAAAAGGGAAGCCCGCTGGGCTTCCCTTTTTTTTCGTGTTGAATGAGCCTACTTCTTCGGTTGGGTGGCGATGATCTTGGCGCGGATCTTGTTGTAGGTTGCCTGGGGAATGACCTTCTTATTTACCAGGTCCGTCTTGGTCTTGTAGGGCCTGCCGTCGATGATCTTCTGCGAATAGACGTCGCCGATTCCAGGCAGCGCGCTAAGATCGGCTTTGCTGGCCGAGTTAATGTCTACAAGTGCCGGGGTCGCCGGGGGCGTCGTCTGC
The DNA here is from genome assembly GCA_964609355.1 of uncultured Acidobacteriaceae bacterium. GTDB lineage: Bacteria > Acidobacteriota > Terriglobia > Terriglobales > Acidobacteriaceae > PALSA-350. The sequence continues at coordinate 9,125 of CAZSUK010000063.1, forward strand.
GCCATCATGGCGTGACCGATGGAGGGCCGTGCGCCCGACTGGGCCATGGCCGCACTGCCCACAAGACCCAACGCCAGCAATATGGTCAGAGTTTTTTGTAACAGGCCCTGCATTTTTCCAGTCATCATGGTTCTCTCTCCTGATCTCTTTTTTGTTGCAGCGTCATGCTACACGAAAGGATAGCTACATGATCCGGGTCGAGTGAGGAGCGGAGATCGCTTTGCGCCGGTCCAGTTCGCCGCGCACGATATTCAGCCCGTAAATACAGGCTTCGAACGAACCGGATAGCCGAGCGAAAAACGGCGCCTCCTGCTTGTACTCAAAGAGATCGAATTGAGAAACGATGTAATAGCTTTCTTTGCCCGCCTGCACCATCTCGTAAAAATTGTCCCGGTCCTGCTGTCCCCAGCGATGCGTTGATTCCGGATACATCCCGGTAAAGAACAAGGTGTAGTCGCCGATATGTTTCCGGCGCTCCCTTTCCTCTCCGAAGGACGCCGCCGTACCGTGAACCGGATCGGACGCGAGCAGCATCTCTCCTACCTCGCGCACCGGATTCCCCGCTGCGTCGCGGATGCGATAGATGTTTTCCGCATGACAAAATTCGGTGAGCAGATCGGCGACGTAGCTGGAAATTTCGGCGTCGCGCAAACCAAGGCGTGAGTCGTAGCACTCAGAAACGACTTCGTGGAAGAGCTGGCGTAAGGAATGCTCTTGCGGGATCAAAGTCCACCTCCAATGACGGCTGGTGTTTGTTCCTTGCCAAGGCTGCTGAGCTGGTGCGGTGCTCCGCAGCCGCTTCATTTGTCTATCTTTGACTCGAAGCTTAAGCGATTTGTTGCTGTTTACGAATAGATGAATGTAGTGTTACAGAAAATTTTTGGCAGTCGTGAGAGGCAAGTGCGAAATTGAACCTCGTCAGAT
>CAZSUK010000064.1:0-3505 GCA_964609355.1 uncultured Acidobacteriaceae bacterium
ACTGCGCTATCGTGTGAGCAATCCGACGGCTCATAAAGCAACCGTCGCGATTTCGTTTTCGATTGACAACCCGGTCGAGGTTCCCGCCGGAGTCGACCGTGCGCGGCCCAAAGAGGATCCGCGGGTGAACGAGCACCGCACGGCAAACGCGCTTGAGGGCTTGATCATGACCAACCCCAGCCTGAGTGCGGCGGACCCGATGCAGGGCAGCTTTGCACTCGCCGTTATTTCAGATCGAGGAGTGCAGGGCGGGGCGCAGACCTCCTATTGGCGTGGCTGGCCACGGGGCCGGTGGTGGAATTCACCGATGCTATTTTGGGATGCTTTTTCAAAGGATGGTGCTTTGCTGAACGAGCCGGCCGCGCGCAGTGCGGTAGGCGCAGTGTGCCAGCAGAGATCGATTCCAGCGCGTGGTTCTGCTACCTTCACGTTCCTGCTGGCATGGCACTTTCCCAATCGCACACCCGAGTGGTGTGGATGGGACTCTCCCGCGGGCGAAGGGCAGACCGTCATCGGCAACTACTATGCCACGCGCTTTCACGATGCATGGGAGGCGGCCGCATACACGGCGACAAATTTGCCGTCACTCGAGAAGCGAACCCGAATCTTCGTGGATGCCTTCGCTGCCAGCACCCTGCCCGCCGCCGTCAAAGAGGCGGCAAGCGCAAATCTCTCCACCCTGGCAACGACGACCTGCTTTCGAACGGCGGATGGAGAATTTCACGGGTTTGAGGGGTCCGATGACCATCGCGGCTGTTGCTTTGGGAACTGCACCCACGTGTGGAATTACGAGACAGCCACGGCGTTTTTGTTTCCCTCGTTTGCGCGGTCGCTGCGTAAGGCGGCCTTTGGATACAGCATGGATGACCAGGGCGGCATGCGTTTTCGCCAGCTGCTTCCCGATGGCAAGGAGAGATACCACATTGCGGCGGCCGATGGACAGATGGGACAGATCATTCACGCCTATCTGGACTGGAAGCTTGGCGGAGACGCGGTGTGGTTAAGGACCATGTGGCCAAGAGTGAAAAAGGCTGTGGAATTCGCCTGGATTCCGGGAGGCTGGGATGCGAACCGTGATGGTGTCTTAGACGGAGTTCAACATAACACCTACGATGTTGAGTTCTACGGGCCGAATCCATTGTGCGGAATCTATTACCTGGGGGCGTTGCGAGCGGCAGAGGAGATGGGGCGTGCCGCCGGAGATGACGCTTCTGCGAACGAATATCGCAGGCTGTTCGATCAGGGCAGCCGCTGGATCGACGCTAATCTTTTTCACGGGGAGTTCTATATCCAGCAGATTCGGGGGTTCCGCGCGGACCAGATTTCACCCCAACTACGCAGTGGTATGGGCAGCGAAAATACGGAGCAACCGGAATACCAGGTTGGCGAGGGCTGCCTGATCGACCAGCTTCTGGGACAGTATCTGGCCGACGTAGCCGGCTTGGGTCCCCTGGTTTCACCGCAGCATGTGCGTAGCACGCTGGATGCGATTTACCGCTACAACTACAAACGAAGCCTCGTGGACCATGACACGGTTCAACGAACTTTCGCATTGAACAATGAAGCTGCCGTGGTTATTTGCGATTATGGCAAGGCACCTCGGCCGCATATTCCTTTCCCTTACTATGCTGAGGTTATGACTGGTTTTGAACATTCGGCGGCTGCGCTGATGTTCTATTCCGGCATGATCGCCGAGGGATTGGAATACGTCGAAAATCTGCGCTCACGTTACGACGGAGTGAAGCGTAATCCGTGGGATGAAGCGGAGTGCGGGCATCACTACGCACGGGCTATGTCGTCCTGGTCAAGCGTTGTGGCGCTTAGCGGATTCCAGTATGAAGGCGATCGCGCTCACGTGATCGCGTTGCCCCGAGTACCGCGTGAAGATTTTCGTTGCTTCTGGGCGACGGGAACGGGGTGGGGCAGTTATTCGCTGAAGCGCACGCAAACAGGTAAGGTTACGTTTACGATGCAGACGCTTGCGGGGACTTTGCCATGCAGGTCATGCTCGCTGGCCACAGCTGGCTCAGGCGTCACAGCAAAGGTGCGCGGGAAGGTTGTCGGCGCGCGTTTGGACAAAGTTAAAGGGCACACCACGGTTTTGCTTGAAGAGCCCACTGAATTGCGTGAGGGCGAGCAGTTGGAGATTGTGATCCTCGTCTGAAAGGGTGGCCTGAAAGAGCATCCACACAAAGATCTCTCCACTGCGCTTCGTCGTGTCGAAATCAGCTGCAACCTTCTGACGTTGAGTGGGTGGCCCAGGTCTCGCTTTTGAGACCTGGGTGTTCCGGCCAGTCCCGATTTGCGAGGAGAAACCCAGGTCTCAAAAGCGAGACCTGGGCCACCCACTCAACGTCAGGCCTTTACGATGCCATGCCTAGGCCGACGATGTTGGCCGCCGCGATGATGACCAGCATGCCGGCCCAAAGCAGACGAACCGGCCTGGAGCCTACACCGGCCCATTCGCCGAGCGCGAGGCCTACAATTCCGCCGAACAGAACATAACCGCTCATGTGCAGCATCCAGTTCACATAGGCAAAGCTAGCCGGGATGCTGGCTGCTCCCCAGGCGTAGAAGAAGAACTGGAGATACCACATGATGCCGCCAGTGGCGGCGAGGGCTCCATTCTTGAACAAGATGTTCCCCGGCAAAGCGAGGTCGGCCTTCAACGAAAATTCCTTTTTGAAGAAGAGCCGGCCGAAGCAGTAAGCGAAATTAACCAGGGCTCCCCCGCCCATGATGATCACGTAGCTGGGTAATGCAGAGTAGAGAGCTTTTACCCCAACAGCGGTCGCGGAAACTTGAATGGGCCGGGCAGCATCAATGGCAAACGACATCCCGGAGGAAAAGATGCCGCACATGATGGCCAGTAATAAACCCTTCTTCACATCAAATTCACGGATTTCCGATCCCAGGGCTATTTCTTTCCGGTGGCCCGCTACCGACACAATGACGATGCCACAAAGCGCGACCACAATGCCCAGCAGCGTAAGCAAACCTCCACGAGTGGTCACCAGTTCGAGGGCCTGACCGTGGACCAGTGGCGGGATCAACGTGCCGACCACCAGGGTGACGCCGATGGCCACTCCAATTCCGAGGGACATCCCGAGGTAACGCATGGTAAGACCGTAACTCACGTTGCCGACTCCCCACATCGCGCCAAAGAGAAAGGTCTTGAGGACCACTGAAGAATCCAGCGAGGTGTAGAACGCTCGCATATCAGGCAGCAGAACGGCGCTGACACAGATCGGCAGCAAGATCCAGGAGAAGATGCCGGCGACTGCCCAGGTGGTTTCCCAGGTCCAGCGCTTCACTTTGCTGATGGGAGCATAGAACCCTGCGGCCGATGCGGCCCCAACCATGTGCCATCCAATTCCGGTGATGATCGATGTCAACGACTCTCCGTTCAGCTTTCGACAGGATTGCTCGGGTTCCAGAAGGGTTCCGTCGCCGGAACAAATTCTACCGGAACCTCGGTCATAAAGGACTTAAGCCATTCCGTGCA
>CAZSUK010000065.1:0-13119 GCA_964609355.1 uncultured Acidobacteriaceae bacterium
CAGCCATATTTTGTCGAAGGAAGCCACACGCTTACCGACCCGGGCGACTCTGCCGTCCGCATGTGGGGCCGCCTCGCTCCGGGCGTTTCCGCAAAGACCGCCGGCCAGGAGCTACGCGCCCTTACCGATGAACTGCGCCGCCAGCACCCCAAAGACATCTGGGATAACGAGTACATCCAGATCTCGCCAGGCGGACACATGCAGGTCATGAAGCCGGAGATGTACCAGGTCGGGGCCATGGTCGCCGTGTTTACACTGCTGATCTTGACCGTCGCCTGCGCCAATCTCGGCGGGCTTATGCTGGCCCGCGCCGTCACCCGCGAGCGCGAAATCGGCATACGCGTCGCCATCGGCGCCAACCGCGGCCGCATCTTTCGGCAACTGTGCACGGAGAGCCTGCTGCTCGCCATGCTTGGTGCGCTCGCCGGCCTTGCGCTCGGCTGCGCAGTGATGCAAATCGCATTAACAAAAATGGACACGCCGAAGTGGGTGAGCGCTGCCCCCGACTGGCGTGTCCTGCTCTTCACCGTCGCCGTCATGTTCGCAGCTGCCGTCTTCTTCGGTCTCATGCCGGCCCTTCAGATCGCCCGCCAGCGCCAGCACAAGACCATCGCGCGTCAATTCCTTGTCGGCGCGCAGGTCGCCGCAAGTTGCGTCCTGCTTATCGTTGCCGGCCTGCTCGTCCGTGCCACGCAACACGCACTCTATACCGACCCCGGCTTCGGTTATCAGCAGATGCTCTCCATCGATCCGCACCTCGGCCGGCACGGTTACGCGCCCGCTGCCGCGCAGGCCTATTTCGACCGGATGCAGGCCCGGCTCCGCGCCACTCCCGGCGTACTCTCCGTCTCGCTCGTCAAGCTCCCGCCCCTAGGACACGAAGTCGACCGTGAAACGACTGACATCGCCGGACATAAAGTCCTCATTTACCCCAATTGGGTCGAGCCCGGCTTCTTTCAGACCATGAACATTCCCATCCTCCTCGGTCGCACCTTCTACCCGCGAGAGAAGAACGCCGTCATCGTGAGCCAATCATTCGCGCGTCAGCAGTGGCCCAACCAAAACCCCATCGGACAGCGCCTCGGCGACGACGACTCAACCAAATCCATCGTTGTCGGCGTCGCCGGCAATGCCCACATTAACGCCCTCAGCGACGACGACGCCACCGAGCAGTATTGGTCCGCGAAGCCCGACGACATGCCTGATATGGTGGTCCTCGCCCGAACCGCGGGCGCGCCCGACAACCTTCTTCCCATCTCAAAATCCATTAGCGAAAGCCTCGACCCCAAAGTCTTTCCGGAGATCCGCCGGCTCAAGATTCTCTACCACGACAATATTTCTGGAATCGAAAAAACCGCCATGGCAGTAAGCCTCATCGGCATGATCGCCGTCTTGGTCTCAGGCATCGGTATCATCGGCCTGGTCACCTTCACCGTCTCGCAGCGCATGAAGGAGATCGCAATCCGTATTGCCCTGGGAGCGAAACGCGCACAGGTGCTTTCAGCCGTGCTGCGTCAATTCTCATGGCCTATCGTGCTCGGCCTGGTCGCCGGCACAGGCATCGCTGCAGTCGCGTCGAAGGTGTTGCGCATTGCCCTGTACGGAATCAACAACCTCGACCCACTCAGCTATGCAAGCGCGATCTTCGTACTCACTGCCATCATCGCCATCGCCGCGCTGTTGCCCGCGCGGCACGCGCTGCGGCTAGACCTGGCAAAGACATTGCACTACGATTGATTTCCGCCTGCTGCAGGCTCTTCCGGCGTAGCACGTTTGCGCTCGCATCCGGGGGAGCGCAAGATTGCCAAAGCGCAGTGACATCGCTCATTGAACGGGCGACTCCCGATCCGCACATACTACGTCACAATCTCAATGTTGGTTCCGTGCAACCGTGTGCATGATTATTTCCCATCGGATATTTCCGGATTGAGAGTGTCATGTTCGAACATTATTTCGTCAAACCTTCAACCATCGACAGAATCCGCGGCAGCTGACAAAACCTGGTGACAGACGGAACGTTATCTTTACAATAGCGATCATAACGAGTAGGTAAACTTCCCCTCGGTCACCGTTGACTATTAACTACTGTTGATATCTGCTGTCCTGAAATCCTAGTTTTGCCAAGAGCAACTTCGCTATACACTCAAGGGGTTAGGCACTTTCCCCATACCGAAGCCCAATTTCGGAGGTACGCTATGTCCGAACGGGTCCTTCTCAGAGTAGTTGAGCTCACTTATGAGTCGTCGCTCGATCCTTTCCGCTCGCGACGCATACGGCTGTTGAAATATTCGAATTCCAGCACCTTTCCGCACATTTTGGTTTCAGCCCGGGAATCACGACGAGATTCGAGGAATACTGGGGTACGCATGATATCTACTTTGAGCATACACAGGGGAGGTTGCATACAGGTTGGGTACATCAAGTCAGGAGTTACAGCCTAAAAAGGTACCGGAAGGTCCAAGCGAAGTTTTGACAGCGACCGACTGGAACCTCGAGGAAGGAGCATTCAATGAGAACTAGATTCCTGTTCATCCTACTGACGTCGGTGTTTCTGTTCACGGGGACTTTGACGTCCTTCGCCGTTGACTACAATGGCACTTGGGTGGCGAACCTTGAGAAATCACAACTCGGAAGGACCCAGCTTAAGAGCTATGTAATGAAGGTCGAAGAGACTGCACCGAATTCATTCCTCGTAACATTTGACACGGAGCGTTCCGACGGCCAAAAAACGCACCAGCAGTTTATGCGCATCTACGACGGTCAGGAGCATGCGATTTACTCTGATGGCAAAGAGCATCCCGGTATCCCGAGAGACGCGACGGAGACCTGCACTCAGGTTGATCCGTTAACTCGTCACATCGTTGCGAAGAACGGCGAAAAGGTGATCTTCGTGTTGGATGCGAAGATGGAGCCTGATGAAAAAACCATGATAACGCGCCGCACATTTTACGCTCCGGATGGACAAAAAAGTGAAGCCCAAGTGATTGTGTGGGAGCGCCGGTAGCGGCCGGGCGAAATCCGAATTCCCCAGGTTCCACAGTAAGATCGATCTCTTTATCGATCTAACCAGGATTCCACCAGCAGACTGGCCAGAGCTGATACCCAACCGAGAGTTCTATACGGTACTACCACCTGAGGCTTCTACGGTCGCGCGAGTGAAGTCCGCGTCCGCGGACACCTAGGGGGGCTGGGAAAAACCTGGTGACAGGTCACCAAGTTTCGCGATCAATAAAACGAAACGAAAACGGGTCGTTGTGTCACCAATTAATCGCGGTCCAGTTTGTCTCAGTTTAGGAGCGATCCAGGACAGACGAAGTAACCCCGGTCCTCAACGCGGTGATTACTTCGTCCTGGATCCTCCAGTCCCGTCTGACAACCAAACTCATTTGTTCCTGACAGACTTAGCTCTCGAACGCTCTCCTTGCGTCGCCAAACCTAGTGCCCGTCCGGGCCGACATGAGTCTTTCGTCTGTCGCTGCCTGCGAACTGCCTGAACTCAAGACTGGTTTCGCGGACGACCGGATTGATGGCGTCGGCCTGGCGCCAAAGACTCATTAACGTCCGATAAGTCGCTTCGGCTTTCTCCCGCTGTCCCAGCGCAGCGTAGGCATGAGCCAGATTTTTGTACGCCAGGGCGCCGATTGGCTCATTGATCACGATGCCTGGGTGATCGAGTATCCGTTGAAACTCAACGGTTGCTTGTTCTGCTTTGTCACTGGCGAGGAATGCCTGACCTCGTAGATAGCATGGATAAAGCGCGAAGGGAAATAACTGCTCAGGAGAGGCATTCGCTAAATCAAAGGGAGCGGCGGCATCCAGCTCTTTGAGAGCCCCCGCAGGATCGCGACGGTTGAGCGCCAACTGCGCGCGGATCACGGGAAGAAAGATGAACTGGACGGTCGTATCCTCGGGGAATCTGTGGGCAAGGTCTTCGACCAGTCGCTCCGCGGGACCACGAGCGAGCGCCAGTGCGAAAGCCGAGCGGGCTTTTACATCGCGGGTGTTTGACAGCGCGACGGCAGCCTCGGCTTGATGGCGCGCCTCGGCGAGATTTCCAAACAACGCCTCGCGCATCGCCCACTGGGACTGGTAGCCGGCGGCAGCTTCGGCTTTATCGGCCTGAAGGGCGGAAGCAATGGCGCGCTTGGATAGCTCCCTAGCCTTTTCGATCTGTCCAGCGAATGCAGCAGTGGCAGCTTCATACGACAGCAATAAATCCTCGACACCTGGTTTTCCTTCGGCCCGTGCCACCTGTTGAGCCATCAGCCTCGAGTCGTTGGTGAGAAATCCAAGTTGGTAGAGGCGAGGGGGAATATCTGACGATTCGAGCCCCTTCCTGGCTGCCTCGTCAGCGGTAGCGCGCGCATTCCCTAACTGATGCAGATAGAGATATGCCGATACCAGGTACTCGTAGTATTGAGCATTCTGTGGCGCGCGGACGAGAGCTTCGCGAGCATCGGCCAGCGCATCGTCGTAGCGTCCGAGTACCGGATCGAGGCAATCCCCGAGAACCGATAACGGGATCGGCTCGCGTGGATAGATTTGTGCCCAGAGGCGGTATATCTGCCGGGCCTTGGGCAGGTCGCCGATGACGGCCAATTCGTATCGGGACTCAATGGCTAACTTTTCCCATTCAGTCAGGTGCTGACGCAGGGCGAACGCTCTGCGGATACTTTCTTCAGCTACGCCTGGTTGCCCGGTATTGATCTGGCACAGTCCAAGGGACAAATGCGCCATTGCAAAGTTCGGGTCTAAATCAATTGCCCTTTGGAACAAGGGAATGGCGGCTGCGCAATCAGCATGATTCAGGAGTTTCCTGCGGCCTGTGGTGTAAGCAAGAAGTGCATCGAGCGATGATGTTGTGGCCTCGTCCAGTGGAGTATCAAATTTCTCAACGGTGCTTAAGGACTCGCCAAGCTTACCCCGGAGTTGCGCACTGGCCCGGCTGAGCGCTTTGAGAACATCTTCTTTCCGGCCGGCTTGTATCTGTTGCTCGCCGAGCACTTTTCCCGTTGCGCAACTCATTGCTCTCAGGCTAATTACATATTCCTTTCCCAGGTTCGCAATCGATCCCTCCACAACCGCCGCTGCGGCTATTCTCTGGCATAGCTCGCGCGCGGCACTGGAGGTAAGGCGGCCCTCCTTTGGTCGACCCATCAGCGACAGCGTATGTTGTATCTGCTGATCAGGAACCAACTTGAGAAAAGGCGATTGCTCTAGTTGCGTTGCCAGGCCCTGACGCAGGGTGCCGTCAAACACGGCGTCGCCTGTACTGTTTGTGAAGTCCGCAAGAACGATGGAGTCTTCATCTGTAAGCGGGCGCGTTGGACGCGAAACGTACAGGCCGATCGCAAGCCCCACGCAAATTATGGCAGCCGCTGCGGCCCATGTCGTTCTCGATGATGATCGAAAAGAGACTGCGTCGGTGCGGAGAACTTCCGGCAAGGCGGCGACGAGCGAAGGGGACTCGCTGCCGTTGTCGTGCGTTGCCTCCGCGGTGCGGTTCGCTCGTAGAGTTCCCGCAGGTTCTTCGGTGACTTCAACCGGGCAAATAAACCTATAGCCAATGCCGGAGACGGTCTCGATGAATCGTGGCTCGCGCGGGTCGTCGCGCAATAACCGCCGGAGCAAAGCTATGTTACGGGCAAGAGAATTCTCAGTAACCGCCGTCTTGCCCCAAACTGAGTTCAGAAGTTCTTCTTTGGTAATTAACTTGTTCGGACTGCGAAGCAGGATCAGCAGCACACGAAATGGTTTCGGCTCGACCGGCTGCACCTGGCCTGCCTTCATGATCACGAACTCTCGCTCGCGCACAACTACATCCGCAAAGCTAAAAACGAACGACTTGCTCGCGGTCGTACTCATCACGACTTCTTCAGAAAGACTTCATAACTCGCTCAAGACGATTGTGGAGGAATGAGCTCAGAGTCTGTTCATCGTTGGGCCCATGAACTCACGCTTGGTTGCTTGGCTTTGAGTCTCGGTGTTTCGCCAGGCGTTAGCTCCCGGCCCGGCGAAACCCCGCTGGACCGGGATGGGCGCAAGTGTAACGCAGAGCATCGGGGGCCGCCAAGTCATCTTGCCGCGGCCCACAGATGTTCAGTGTGTCTTGACCCTCTCCGGCTCCAGTCGGGGTTTTCGCATCACGCCCGGTTCATAGGCCGCGAAGTGGCATGACCCTCCCGGTTAGTTCTTTTGCGGCTCGATTTATTCACTTCAGTGCCAAACACGGGAGCAATCTAATGACGAAACCAATCGCATGCTTGTCCATCGCGGCGTGCGCAGTTGCCGGCTTACTTGCAACTGCTCGCGCCGGTGCACAAACTGGCCGCGCAACGTTCTCGACGCTCTATAGCTTCGAAGCCCCAGCCGCTACCACTTTTACCAGTCCTCTGGGATCTCAACCAGACACCCTGCCGGCGATCGGTTCCGATGGCGCCATCTACGGGATGACGACCGTCGGCGGGCAGTATGGCAATGGTGTGATTTACCGGTTCGACCGGCACACCCAACAGTACAGAGTCCTGCATACCTTCAGCGCGCTGGATGCGAGCGGAGACAATGAGGACGGAGCCACGCCGGGCGTGGCAGTGACGCGTGGTCCCGGCGACGTGATTTACGGCATGGCGTCTCTTGGCGGCAAGAATGGCAGTGGCACGATCTTCGCATTCAACCCTTCCGGTGGATTCGTTGTACTGCATACGTTTAGCGCCGTAGATGCGAACGGACTGAATCAGGACGGATCCCATCCACTGCGCTCGATTGTCGTCGGCAAAGACGGCAACCTCTACGGTACAACCCGATTTGGCGGGCCAAACGTCTGCCTTTTCACGAAAGGTTGCGGGGTCGCCTGGAGAATCGACGTCAAGGGCAACTTTGAGGTTTTGCATTCGTTCACCGCTGGCGAGGGCCACGCAGCGTCGCTGCTGCAGGCGACGGACGGAAACTTATATGGCTGCGCGGTGTGGCCGGCTACCTCGCTGCCCGCCGGGCCTTTGCCATCAGGGATCCTATACCGGATAGCGCCATCGGGGCAAAACTTTCAAGTGCTTTACACGTTCAGCCAGACGAACGCGAGTGGTGAGAACATGGATGGCGCTGACTGCTACGAGCCGCTTGTCGAACCAAGGCCCGGCGTCTTTTATGGGGCAGCCTTTCACGGCGGAAACAATGCCAGTGGTGTCGTGTTTCGGTATTCCAACTGGAACCCAGGTCAAGTTGAGATTATCCACGACTTCAGCGCCACGAATGCTGCCGGTCAGAATCCGGATGGGGCGGCCCCAGCTGGCCGGCTCGCCCTTGGACCACATGGGACTCTTGCCTCGAACACTGAGGCCGGAGGCGCAAACGGCAACGGTGTGATCTATAGCGTTCGGGAGGACGGGCACTTTGAGGTATTGCATACCTTTAGTGCGACAAATGCGACTACAGGAGCTAATGATGACGGTGCGTTCGCTGATGAGGGCCTGATCGAAGACGGGAACAAGCTCATTGGAATAGCCAAATACGGTGGCAACGGCAGCCCTGCCGGATACAACAACAGCGGCGGAACGCTTTATGAAGTCACGTTGGACTATCGCCACGAACCTTGGTAGGAAAAGGCCGGTTCAAGTAGTCTGTGGATGGTTGTAGGACGAAACGAATACCGGTGGGAGATGCAAGTCAAGGGGAGTTCGGTTCCCCTTGACCTGCTCCGCGACCACCATCATCACTTCTGTACTTCGCCTGGTTGGGCTTTCCCGCATCTCCCGCATCTCCCACTCTCTGCATCTCACGCACAATATGAAGAGCCGTAGCATCAAATGGAGGATGAAGTATGTCGAAGCTTTCACGGATAGCCCCGGAGCTTCCGGTTGCCGATCTAAAACGGTCCATTGACTATTACGAGCGGAAACTTGGATTTCAGGTTGCCGCCGAGATGCCCAGTGGGAATTACGCAATCGTTGAACGTGACGACATTGCAATCCACCTATTCACAGATGACGGGCACAGTTCCTCACTTGTTGGAATTCACATCTTCACCGAAGATCTCGATCTGCTACATGCTGAACTTCAGGAACGCGGTGCTCGCGTCTCGCAGGGGATCATACGCAAGCCTTGGGGAAATCGGGAGTTCCGTGTGGACGACGATTCTGGAAACGAGATTAAGTTCACTGAGCCGTTGCGGAACAATGATGAATAGAGGCAACGCTTCATTCCGCCTTTTCGCGCAGACACTTACGGTTTCAGGCAAAGAGACAGAGATTTGGGATCCTTCTGGCAAAGGGCCATGATGGCCGTGTCGAAATTCTTAGGATTAATCCAGGGAGCTGCTTCCTTTGGATGCTTGTCCATCCAGGGCACACTTTCCGCGAGAATACAGTGTTCCAGTGACGGATACGTCGTATAGCCAGCACACCTGGACCGAAGCTCTTCAGGAGTAATGGCCCATTGCCTCCCAAGACTGTCCGTCAGCCCCGCAAATTCCTCATTGGTACACTGCCTGTGATCGTCACATTCCGTATCTGGAGAATTATGAACGGGCGGAAGCGGTGTGATCGCGGAAGCAGGAGCAGACGGATGCAATGGAGTAGAGCGAAGGATGCGCGTGAGAGCCGCAGGAACAGAAGTCTGCTTAAAATCTATGGTACGGAACGCCACGAAGCAGGCTGCAAAAACCACCATCGCAAGGAGTGTGATGAGTAATCCTGCCCCGAGCTTGCGAGTGGAAGGGGACATTCGCACAGCTCGCTCGTGGATCTTTGCACCAGTCGACCTGGGGACGGGTGGCGCGTCGTAGTTCCAGCCCCCTCTTCTTCTATCAACCACTCTCATACCTTGCTCCTCGATTATAGAGTTTTCGGGGAATAGAGTCATGACGACGGCAGGAAGGGTATTGCGCACACAAGCCCTTCGACGGCCAGGAGAGACGACTGCTTCCGCCGTTAGCCGATCTCTATATGAGATGGCCATACACGGCCAACGGAAGCTCCGCCGGGATGCCTGCCGAGTTGGGAAACAGGTTACTTTGGATTAAGCAACCCATTCGGGCGCCATCTGGCACCCGCCATTGGAGCGGTTCCAAGATAGCTATACCCATCGGTATAATGTGCGCCAGTTCCCCTTTCCTTGTTCTGAAGGACGCCCATGAAACGTCGTACGTTTTTGCGCGCTGCCGCGGCGGTGATTCCCGCAGCAGGATTGCACGATCTGCTGGAGAGCCAGGCGCAAGGCCAGGTTGCTGTGTCGCCGAGGGCGCCTGACCTACACGTGGTGGGCGCGGGAGAAGACCGTTACGGGCAATATCACTCGATGGGGATAAGTCATCTGCTGTTTAAGGTGAGCGGGAACGAAACGGGCGGTGGGATGTTTGTGTTGGAACATCTGCACCTGACGCCGGGCGGTCCGCCACTGCACCTGCACTTGAACCAAGAGTAGTGGTTCTACGTGATGGAGGGTGAAGTGATCTTCCAGGTGGGCGAGCAGCGGATCACGCTGAAGCCGGGCGAGTCGGTGCTGGCGCCACGGCGCGTTCCGCACACGTTTTCGTCGGTGGCGAAGGGGGAAAGCCGGATGATGATTGCGTTCACTCCGGCGGGCAAGATGGAGCAGTATTTTCGCGATGCGGCGGATCCCAAAACGCCGGAAGCGGAGGCGGTGTACCTGCGGAAGTACGAGATGGAGCTTGTGGGGCCATCACCGTTCTGGAAGACGTAGAGCTTCTAGCGCTTCATGGAAAGTTCGGCGCCGTATAGGGCTAGGAGGGGATGGTGGATGACGGCGCGGAATTCGTAGGTGCCCGTAGGGGAAAGGCCGTCAATGTGGGCGCTGATTGGGCCGGATTTGGTGACGGTTTGGGTTGGTGTTGCGGTCCACGGGGTGGTGCGGGAGTTTACGTCTTCGCCGAGGATGGGACGGTATTCAAAGCCCACTTGCAGGGTTGCGCTGTCACCCATGTCTAGCACTTCGCCTTGCAGGGTCTCCCCCGATGATTCGGCGACGGAGCCTGTGGTCTGCACGTGGGGCGGCGTAAAGGCGGGCTCGGCGTTGGTGATTTTCAGTACGGCCGGGTTGGGCCATTGGAAGTTGTCCTGCAGACGCTGCGTCTGCATCACCCTCACATGGAGGCCATCTTTTTCCTGACGCCAGGTGGAGGTGGGCTTGATTTCGGGATGGTACTCGACGACCTGATCGTTCTGCCCGAGGACGCTGACCTCCGTCTTTGCGGTCGCGCGGACCGAGTGAAGAGTGAATTCCTTCCACGTGGCGCGCGGCCATGGAGTGCCGGATTCGATCATGGCGTAGAGCGCCCGGCCGTCTTTCTTTTTGGTGAACCAGATGTCGCCTTCGTTGGTGATGACCCAGGGCCGCACGGAATAGATGGCGTCGGAGTTTACGAACATCCACAGTGCTATTTCGCGCAGGCGCTCTTCTTCTTCGATCGGCAGTTCGCCGTTTGGCTTGGGACCGACGTTGAGCAGGAAGTTGCCACCCTTGGCGCGGGTCTGAATCAGCAGGCGAATCAGCTCTCCTCCTGATTTGTAGTGCTCGTTTTGCGGCTGGTATTGCCATGAAGTGCCCATGGTCATGCAGGTTTCCCATGCTCCGGGCAAGGGCATTCCGGGGACTGTGAGCTCGGGGGTTTTGATGGCGCCGCGGGTGACGATGATGTCCGGGTCGAGCTTCCATGCAAGATCGCGTAGACCGGCCGGTTCTCCGTCGAGAAAGAGGGCATCGATTTTTCCGTAATGCGTGAGCAGCTCCCGCAGTTGAGTCTGGTCGTATTCCATCAGGCCGGGGTTGTTGCGCGGCTGAACTCCAGGCACCGAGCGCTCGATGGTCTTGCCGTTCTCATGCAACCACCAAAAATCGTCGGGTGAGTAATAAACGCCCGCGGCGATACCCTGGGCGCGAAAGGCATCGAAGACTTCCTTAGTGATGTCGCGATGGAAGGGCGTGTTCATGATGCCGAAGGGGGTGGTCTTGGTGTCGAACATGGCGAAGCCGGAATGGTGCTTGGTGGTGAACATGACGTAGCGGATGCCGGCAAGGTGCGCGAGTCGAGCCCAATCCATGGGCTGGAACTTGTCGGGGTCGAAGGTTTTGGGGAGTTCGCTGAAGAAGCGGTCGGTGTAGTCGGGGGATGCGCCTACCAGGGAATGGCTGATGACCACGCCGAGTTGACTGTCGACGCTCCAGTGGATGAAGAGGCCAAAGCCCTGATCGCGAAACCAGTCGAGACGGTCCTGTCTATTCAGGGAGCCGATTTCCGGGTCGTCTGCTGCGGCGTTGGCGAGTGCTCCCAGGTTGAGGGCCAGGAGGAGGATCGAGAGCAGACGCGCGGTTTTAGCGAAGCGTGTTGCGGACATGGTGGTGGTTCCAGTCTGTTGGATGATGAAGTCAGTCACCACGATATATGTTCCTGCCCGGTGTAGAGAGTTTCGTGGACAACGGACCTGTCACTTTCACGGAGGAACCTGTCCGTCCCCAAGTTCCTCCTATCTCCTGGCCTTTGAGCTTTGTTGTTGTTTCTGCGTCTGCGCCGCCAGTGCGATCACGCGGTCCCAGGTCGTCTGCAGCTGTTGTGGATCGCGGACGCTGTCGAGAAACATGAGCCGACCGTCTCCGGGCAAAGGAATGTGTGCGAATTTGTGATAGTTCTCAGGCAACGGTGGACCGCCAGGAGTTCCCGCCGCAGGAATCACGCCCGGGAGTTCAAAAGCAAACATGCTGCCGCCTGCCAGGGCTTCATGCGGAAAGCGCAGCAGCCAGACACAGTCGTGACTGTCCTCAATCATGTTGGCGGATACAATGGCCCACTGGCCGCCATCTTCTGGCGCAGCCTCCTGACAATTCCAGAATCGCTCTTCAGGGACATACACCGAGGGCTCCGAAAACCCATACTCATCGATCCAGACGCGGGTCAAACCGCGCTGCCGTACAAAATTCTCCACATCGAAAAAGCCCTGGTTCCAGTCGAGATTCGAGTCGCTCACCAAATCGTAGCCGGGACGGCCGCCGCTCAATGTGTTCAGGAATGGAAGATAGTAGGGATAGGCCCGCACTGCTGTCGCAACCGATGCCAGCGCCAACGCGACCGTGAGCCAGACACCGGCGCGGGCGGCAGACCAACCCGAGCGTCGCAGCAACTCCAGCGTACGCGGCAGTGGCGCCAGCAAGAGCACCAGCAGGGCCAGGGAAACCGAGAAGTGGCGGATACTGAACTGGAATCGGCTGAGGATACATGCACCGCTGTAGACCACAAGGAAAACCCACACCGCCCGCCAATGCAGCTCCATCCCTTCAGGGATCACGGCGAGGCGTACGGGGCGAACCTTTGCAACCAGGCCAGCCACCAGCGCGAGAACCAGCAAAAGGAGAAAGGCTAACGGGGACTTCAGCAGGAACAAGACCGGAAAGTAGAACCACACCCCATGCGGGTACGAGTGCCCCAGAATAAAAGCAGCCGGCTTTGCGGTAAAGGTGAAGATCGCCAGACCCCGCAGGTAGATCCAGGGTGGCATAAGCATCCTGCGCAACAGCAGGGCCACCATGTTCTGTCCCAGAAAACCCAGCGAGTCGGTTGGCTCGTTCCACGAGAGGACGAAGTAGACGGCATAGACGACCAGTGCAGCCATTACGATGCCCTTCGTGAGACTCCGCAATCGCAAACGACGCCATGCCCGAAGCTCTGCCTTGTCTCGCGGCTGTTCCGGCGCCGGACGCCAGCGGAGGCTGAGAATGAATGCAGCAAAACAGAAGAACAAAAGTCCTGCAGAAAACTTGGTAAGCAGTGCCGCGCCAAAGGCGAGGCCGAATCGCAGCATCGTCCCGCGCGATGGAGACCGCCACATGTTGGCAAAGGCCCACAATGTCACCACGAAGAACAATGTGATTGCGATGTCGGTCAGAACCAAAGGGCCAAATGTGAGCATGACAGGCATGGTGGCGTAAGCGCAAAGGCAGAGCAGTCCGCCCCACGGATCACCGAGACGTGAACCATAGCGAAAGAGAACGAACCCCAAAACAAGCGTCAAACAAAGCATGGGTAGCCGTGCCCAGAAGACCGTCGCGACAGGGTCATTCCACCGAGTGATCAGCCAGTGGCCGAAGACCCATTCGCCGAGCATCTGCTTGAAC
>CAZSUK010000066.1:0-12425 GCA_964609355.1 uncultured Acidobacteriaceae bacterium
CTTCTCCAAGAAGAAAGATCTGCACCTCGTGGCCCGCCTCGGCGAGGGCGAGTCCGTGCGAAAACGGAAATGCCGCCTTGGTCGGGTCGTCCGAGCCCCAGGCGCTCTTCATCATGATCTTGAGCGGCTTGTGGGTTTGACTTTGTACTTGAGCCTGCACCCCGTCCGCCGCGGCCATCGCGAGGAGTGGTAAACCGGCTAGGCGGGAGAGAAAAAAGCGACGAGGTTCCATAGAGTGCGCTCCTTATCACAGGTCTCTTAGTTCCTGGTGAGTGCCCCACCCGGCGATCATCGAATCGACGCAAACCTGTGATGCCGAGAAGTTTCACACCGGAGTCAAGTGGAAGTCCACTGCAAAAGCTCTTATTTCATTTCGGATGGGCCGGCTTGCATAACCGTTCCTCCGTAACTCGATCTCCTTGATGCCAAGGTATTCTGGATCGTTGGCACTTGGGGGTCAGTCCGAGCGAGGTGAGGCTTTGAGTACGGAGAGAGCTATTCTGCCGGGTTTCCTCCTTTGCCTTTTGGCCGTCGTTCGTGTGCCCTGTGCTGATGGTCAACTTGAAACTTCGCAAGTTCCAGTACAGGCCACGGTGTCGTCTGAGCCGGTCAAGATGCAGGCGAACGCACCTCCGGAGGGCCTGATCCATCTCGATGTCGCTGCAACAGACCGCGAGGGCAAGCCATTTTCGGGGCTTGCTGCGAAGGATTTCACGCTGATGGACAACGGCGTGCCGCAAAAGATCGTTTCCTTCGCAGAGTCGAACCAAACCACAGATGAAAATGAGCGGCTTACCGAAGTGGTGCTGGTTCTCGATGAGGTCAACCTTTCGCCCGTGCAGTTGGAACTAGTAAAGAACGAATCAATAAAGTTTCTGCGGCAGAATGGCGGACATCTCAGTCATCCCGCATCTATTTACTGGTTCACAACCTCCGGACTGTACGCAACCGCAACGCCCACGACCGACGGCAACGCCCTGGCCGAGGATGTTGCTCACCACGGCTCACCCCGCACGGTCTGGGCGATTCCGCGAAGTCGTGATCCGTTCGTGACAGCGGAATCAGAGAGGTACGCGCGGTGGGATCGAAGCTTGCGAGCGGTTTACTCCATCGCCATCGAGCGAAGAAGCGACCCTGGTCGAAAGCTTTTGCTGTGGATGGGCTTCGGGTGGCCGGTAGCTCGCGGACAAGTGGAACACAAGGACACTGCTTTTTCCTCGCTAGTGGAGCTTTCCATGCGCATACGTGAGGCGCGGATGGTTATCTCCGAGGTCACAGCCCGGACCAAACCGCTGGCTTTCGACTTCAAAGCCACGTACCTGGATTATCTGGTGGGGATTCGCACGCCGTCGGACCTGGAAGAGCGGGGCTTGGATCCGTACTCACATTTTGCGCTTCCGGTATTGGCAATTCAGAGCGGTGGCCTTGTTCTGGACGAACTGTCAGATATCTCGCGCTCTATCGAACATTGCGTTGAGGACGCGCGCGTGTTTTATACGATGTCCTTTGACCCGCCGACTGCAGCTCTGCCGGACGAATATCACGACCTCAAGGTACAAATCGGAGCGCCTGGATTAACTGCACGCACGAACATCGGCTATTACGATCAGCCGGTTTTCTACGATCAGCCTCGCTTTCCTGCCAGGCGAGTCAGTGTTCACGAACTGGAGCAGATCCTGGACACAGCCAACGACGAGCAAGACGGCGAGTTGACAAAACAACTGGCGAGTCTGGAGCTGAGCGAACGTCTCAACAGTAACCTGCTCTCACTCTGGAAGAATCGTCTGCGCGGCAAGAAGTCGATCGCGGCACTGGTAGCTCTGGCCGATGAGTCTGCTTTCCTGGACCCTCCTGCAGCAGAGATTCTCTCCGACCCGGCACCCGATCTCGAAACGCAGCGCCAGATGATGTCACGAACAGTTAAGTATCTGAAGGAAGCGATTCCTAAACTGCCGGATTTTTTCGCAATACGCACCACGACCGAGTATGAGCAACCGTTGCCCCAAAAATTAGATACCTGGAAGACCGCGCTGGCCGATCAGGCGTTGCGCGACGTGGCGACCGAAAAAGCAACTCTCCGCTATCGGAATGGCCATGAGGAACAGGATGCACAGAAGAAGAAGGGGACCCCAAGTACCAGGAAAAAGGCCCTCAATTTCATCGGTGTTTTCGGCCCCATTCTTGGCGTCGTGCTCGGAGATGCCACGCGCGGCGATAGCATACTGATCTGGAGCCGTTGGGTACGGGGCGAACAAGGAAGGGAGGCAGTCTTTCGCTACATCGTGCGCGCCGAGAATCCTCATTACGACGTTACGTACTGTTGCCTTGTGGGTGGGAGTACCTTTCTGACGTCGCCTAGATACCTCGGAGAATTGGCGATTGATCCCGAAACCGGAGCGATTCTTCGACTGACGATGGAGGCCGAACTGGGATGGATTCGTGAGCCGAATCTGAATCCGGTACTGCCCGCAAAGGGAGCGGTCATGATGGTCGAATATGGGCCCGTCGAGATCGGCGGAAGAAAATATGTCTGCCCGCAGCGCAGCGTCGTGATTATGCGAGTCCGAACCGTGAGCACTCTGACCTTCTGGGGTCAGACATTTGATATCTATGCACCGTACGAGACGCGATTGAACGATATTGTGTACACGGATTACCACAAGTTCGGGTCGGAGGCTCGCATGCTTCCCGGATTTGACGTTGTACCGGACGCACCAGCCCCTCCGGCGGTCAACGGCCAGTCTCCCACGAAGCCGCCGCCCAACCGCTGAACTACAGCTAAGACAAGAATCCCGCCAACAGTTCTTGCCGCGCAGCACGACGACAGGTTACGGCACAAACTTCCAGGTGATTTCTCGAAGGGTAGTCTTTGAAGCTTCTGGCCCGCACTGCGTCAGTTCCCGATCTGTGCATCTACGAGTTGTGAGAGCAACAGGGTTGTGCATCGTCGCCGAAATTATGTGGCCATCGCGAATATCCACGACAACTCGAACGTCAAACGTCTCCTTTCCCACCTCTGCAATGAAGCCGTCATCCTGCTTGGAGATCTGGACAAAATTGTTTGGTTTAGCGGATGTTGTCTCTTGCATCCAACTCGCAGGCAGTTGAACATGAAGCACCGCAGGAGGTACGTGCTGGATCAGTAGTGTTTCGGTATGTTCAGCCGGGTTTACGCCTTCGACTTTGAGGGAGAAGTCCACCACATCCTGACCGAGCAAGACGCGTTGTCCGTCGGCCCAGGAATTGGGAGTCGTACGCGGTACATATGCGGTCTGTCCTGGCTGTACAAGCTTGTGCTGCATGGCCAGCATCAGATCGCTGTAG
The DNA here is from genome assembly GCA_964609355.1 of uncultured Acidobacteriaceae bacterium. Lineage (GTDB taxonomy): Bacteria > Acidobacteriota > Terriglobia > Terriglobales > Acidobacteriaceae > PALSA-350. Next base: position 3,325 of record CAZSUK010000066.1, read on the forward strand.
ATGGTCAACGTGTCCGTAATAGGTCCGATGAGTAGAGGTTGAACAGTAGCCAGGTTAGGCACCCGCATATACGAGGAAGGGTCATCGAAAGAAACCGTCTGGCGCAGCGCAAGGCTTGCAGGAGTGAGCGCCTGCTGAGCGTTGGATGTGAGGTCCGACCAGCCAATTTCCTCGTAGTATCGACCGTTCAGATCGCGTTTCACGACGTCAGTAGCCGCAATGGTGTACTGCCAGCCGTTATTGTTACCTGTCATTAGATAGTGCGAGACCGCTCCGCCCGTATATCGGCGCTGCAGGGCTCCCGTTTCTGTAGCAGCCTGCTGCGCGGCGCTTGTAGGCACTACATCGGCCAAAACCACAGTAAAGATCAGCAGTAGCCATATCAGCACAACGCCCTCCGAGCTAAGCCAATACTTTAACAGCCGGGATCAATACCGAAAGCCGCCGAGCTATTGGTCAGTTTGTTCTCGGATTGCCATCCGATTCCTGAATGCGGAGCGAATCAGGACCCATCACGACGAGCTTCGAAGCGAAGTCCTTTGATCCGTGGTCGCCACGTGCTCAGGGGGCGACCTTGCGATCTTCCGAGTAGTGGACGTGAACCAGGCGCCACTTCCCGGCTTGTTTCCGGTAGATCTGCGTTTCAACACCATGGGTCGTCACGGCCGATCCGTCTTTGCGCATTGTCGCCCTAAAGACCCAGTGGAATTCCGACCACGCCGTGTTTCCATTCACGTGAACCGCCACACCATGCGTCTCAAGATCGCGTGCCGAGAACATGCCACCCATGACGTTCTTGAAGATATGTTGCTCGATGGCGTCGAAGCCGTGCTCTTCGCCCAGAGGATAGATAAACGAGACCTCGGGGGAATGAGACCAAATTTGCGAGAGTAGGTTCAGGTCGACCGTGTCTACGGCTTTGGTATACCGCTCAATGAGGTAGTGGATCTCTTTGACGTCGGGGGCAGGTCCGGTATCCTCTTGGGCAGCAGCGCACACTGGGATGAGGAAAGTGATAGCGACGAGCAGGGTACGACTGAGCATAGATGCTTCATTCTATCCGGGTGAGCGCAGCCACGAGATATGATGTGCGCATGCGGATTGTCCGGCTTTTTTGTAATCCTGAAGAGCAAATGGGCGGCATTCGATGATCCATCGTTGTTGTGTAGAAAGGAACGCTAGATTGAGAAGGCGAATTTTGTGTGCATTATGCGCATTGTGCATAAGCCATGGCTCAATATTCGCAAGCTCCCAAACATCCCCATTCAAGTTCTTGCAAAAGCCTGGACCTTTTCCGGTAGGTTTGAAGGTCGTCGATCAGTACGATCGCTCACGGATTTACTCTGCTAACGCCCCTTCGCGCACAACAGCAGGCGATGAGGCTCGGCCACTGCAAACTCTGATTTGGTACCCGTCGCTGAAGAGCCCGGTCAAACCGATGACGGTGGGCGACTATGTCCGGCTGGCCGACACGGAGATGCACTTCAACGCTCCGGATGAAAAGCAGAATCGGTGGCGGACGCTCTTGAAAACGTCTTTAGACATCCCGCTGTGGGCGGTGCAGGATGCGCAGCTGACGAAAGAGCGTTATCCGGTTTTAATCTACGCTCCCAGCGATTCTTCTGTTTCGTGGGAGAACGCCGACCTATGTGAGTTCCTTGCCAGCCATGGCTACGTCGTACTCGCGAGTCCGTCGATGGGGGTGTCGACGCGTGACATGACGGATAATCTCGATGGAATCAATGCGCAGGCTCGCGATATCTCGTTTCTCATCACCTATGCCCAAACCCTTCCCAATACGGATTTATCCGAAGTCGCAGTGGTGAGCTGGAGCTGGGGCGGAAGTTCGGCCTTGTTTGCGGCAGCCCGAGACCCCCGCATCGATGCTCTGGTATCTATGGACGGCAGCATGCGCTATTACCCGGGCCTTGTGAAAATGGCCGGGGACGTTCATCCGGAGAGTATGACCATACCGCTTCTGTTCTTCACCCGGGGCGATCCGAATGTTCTTGAAGATATTGGCAGATATCATGACGGTCCCACGGCATACATCGTGGGTCCAAACGTTCTGAACGCCTGGATACACGGCGATCTTCTCACCGTCAATATGCTGGGCATGGCACACGCGGAGTTCAGTTCCATGTTTCAACGCAGAGAGAGTGCGAAGCGCTTTGCGGAAAACCAGGTAGCCGATTACGGACGAGAGGATGCCAACACAAACCATGCCTGGGTGGCGCTCTACACGCTGAAGTTCCTGGATGCCTACCTGAAGCACGACCCTTCGGGAAAGGCGTTTCTTGAAAAGACTCCGGCAGAGAATGGCGTTCCTAAGCATTTTATGGGCATGAGGTTCCGCCCTGCGGAGAAAGTATCTCCTCCACCCGTCAGGTGACCTCACGACTGCCAGGAGTAAGAGCGTCTCATTGACAGGTAATGATGTCAATGATCTGGATCCGCTTCCACGTTAGGTGGATAATGGTCCAGCTCATTCAGTAGCTGTTAGCCAAGGACTAAAAGGAGAAACGAATTGAAGATTGCAAACAGTGTCTTCCGAGCTCTTGTGACCGTATGCGCTCTCACCCTGGTGTCGGTCGCCGCGCATGCTGCATCAATCAATCTGAAGGCCGATCTGAAGGCCTCCGCCGAGGTTCCTCCCAAAGACAGCGCCGGTACCGGCACCTTGACGGGAACACTCAATACTGAAACCAACGAGTTTACGTATCACATTGAGTTCAGCGGGTTGACGGGTCCCGTCGCCGCAGCGCATTTTCACGGCCCGGCCGCGGAGGGAGTGAATGCCAAGCCACAACTCCCAATAAAAGGAACTCCTATCACAAGCCCGATTGATGGCAAGGCGACCCTGACCGCCGAACAGGCAAAGGAGCTGGTGGATGGCAAATGGTATTTCAATCTCCATACGGCAGCAAACCCCGGCGGGGAAATTCGCGGCCAGGTTCTTAAGTCCGAATAGCTAACCCCACTTGCTCGCTGGCTTCTGTGGCGGTGAAGGGAAGCGAGTAGGCGTTGTTCAACACGGAGTCCGAACGGTTACCAATGGCAGGCAACGGCTAAGGGTGAGCGTTCAGGCAAGCCCCTTACGCTTGGTCGAGGGGAGTATTAGCACCAGTCGTTCACAACGGAGGCAGGCAGGGGGTTCGCCATTCCAGCGTTCCCTCTGCCCAATTGCAATTGGAGGATTGCCATATGGCCACTGTTAAACTCTGGACCGATGAGGAGGCCGCAGCCATCCCAGCCGTCAAGGCCGTGTTCGACGATATACGCGCTACGCGCAAGTCAGATTTTGTGAACAATTTCTGGCGCGCTCTCGCCAATCAGCCTGGCCTTCTTGAGCGAACGTGGGCGAGCGTCAAACAGGTGATGATTGAGCCCGGAGTGCTCGATCCGCTTACAAAAGAGCTGGTCTATATAGCGGTATCTACGGCGAACAGCTGCAGCTACTGCGTCCATTCGCACACGGCTGCGGCGCGCGCCAAGGGCCTGTCCGACAAGCAGTACGCTGAGTTCCTGGCGGTTCTTAGCATGGCAGCGGAGACGAATACCCTAGCCAATTCACTCCAAATCCCCGTAGATCGAGAGTTCCTTATCGGCTAAACCGGCCGCCAGCGCGCTACGCTGGCCGCGGTACTCCCGCAGTTGACGTCAAGATCCTGGCTCCTCCATAAGCGCCTTTAGTTTGGTTCCACCATCTCCCGCGAGCCATTGATTGAACGACTTCAAGCCTGGGAGCCTGCGATGCAAATCCGGAATGTTGGCCTGCCAGCCACCTCGCGCTGTGAATTCCTGAGCCGCGACGATCTCCCTGGCAAAAGCTGGTTGTCGCTGTTGGACCACTTCCAAAGGAATCTGGACGTAGGCGCCTGGCCATTTGTGGCGAGCGCATCGTTGCGACCGGCGACACGAAGACCATCCAGGCGATGGCTGGCCCCAACTTGACTAGGCGCCGGTGGGATGAAGGGAGAATACACCGTCAGAGAGATCGACCGGCTGTCCGGTTCGCATGGCTTGGTCGGCGGCGAGCACGATCGACAGGCTCGCGAGACTGTCCTCCAGGTGCGAGGTCAGGTCGGTTTGCTCGCGAATGGCCCGTACGAAGAACTCCTGTTCGCGCCGGCAGAGTTCGTCGTGATCGGGCTCGTCAGCTTGTGTTAGCCATTCGTCAGGGCGGACAAAGCTACCGGATGGTGTCAGCTCCGCATGATGCACGCGTATGGCATTGGATCGGACGTGGTCTTCCACCTTAGCCGACGCGCCGTTTGAGTCGGAGTGAATGCTCTGGATCGATACCGCGCCGCGAGGCCCGATCACGTCTTTGACGAAGAATGCTGTCTCGCTCATCATCGGTCCCCATCCGGCCTCGTACCAGCCCACCGAGCCATCGCTGAAGACGATCTGCAGTTGGCCGTAGTTACACCGGCCGCCGGGGAGGCTTGGGTCGAGGCAGGCTCCGATCGCAGAAACTCGCAGCGGCCTGGCTGCCACCATTTGGCACATGACGTCCACATAGTGCACGCCGCAGTCGACGATGGGTGTAGCGGACGCTAGCAGGCCGCGGTGCACCTGCCACTCCGCGCCGGAACTCTGCTGGTTAAGATTCATGCGCATAACCAGCGGGCTGCCCAGTGTTCGCGCGATGCCGATGAACTGCTGCCACGTCGGATGGTGGCGCAGAATATATCCCACGACGAGCTTCCTGCCCGCGCGCTGTGCCGCCTCAACCATGCGACGGGCGCCTTCCGTGCCGGGGGCCAGTGGCTTCTCCACAAAGACATGACACCCGGCTTCGATCGCGGCCAGCGTGAACGCTTCGTGGGTATCTGGATAGGTCGAGATGCAGACCGCGTCCGGTGCGAGACTGGCCAGCGCAATGCCCACATCGTCGAACAGGGGCACCTGGAGCGAGAGGTTCGTGGCAAGGTGGTGTTTGCTTTCGCCCCGCGATACCAAGCCGACAATCTCCACTCCGCGCATGTTGCGAAATGCGCGTGCATGCGATGCGCCCATGTTTCCACAGCCGACAACAAGGATTCTCAACGACCCTGTGTTTCGAAGCATTGTGTATGTGCCCCCTAGCGGATTTGCAATTGCCTCCTCATCATAGATGCGGCGCTCGTCCCGGAGCCAGCTTCGGTCGACTGAAATTGAATCGATGCAATCTGGAAAATTAAGGGCCTGATAATACGCTAAGTGGAAGCGATCATAAACAGCGCCGCCGTGCGAGGTTCGACATCGTCGGTTTTATGGGTGTGGGAGCTGCCCTGAGAATTCGATCGGAAATGCGTTATTCTGTGCGCGGTCGCGATCGACGTGCAGACCAAGGGTCGCCCCCGAAAGGAGCCGTCGAATGGCCCGGATCATGACAATCGGGGAGATCCTGGTAGAGATCATGGCGACCGAGCGCGGCCAGAGCTTCCGTGCGCCAGGCACCCTCGTGGGGCCTTTCCCGAGCGGCGCTCCCGCCATCTTCATCGACCAGGTGGGCCGGCTCGGACGCCCGGCCGGGATCATCGGCTGCGTGGGCGACGACGATTTCGGCTGGCTGAACATCGACCGCCTGCGCCGGGACGGTGTCGACACGAGTGCCATCGCATTGCTCGCCGACGCGGTCACCGGAAGCGCGTTTGTCACCTACACGGAGACGGGCGAGCGTCACTTCATCTTCAACATTGCCAATAGCGCTTCCGGCCGCCTCTCAGCGTCGTCGATCACCGAGTCGGTGCTCGCCGATTGCACGTGGTTTCACGTCATGGGTTCATCATTGTTCTCTCCGGGAATCACCGCAGCCGTCCGCAAGGCAATCGGCATGGTGAAGCGCCGAGGTGGGGTAATCTCCTTCGACCCGAACATCCGGCCGGAGATACTCAGAAGCGCGGGCATTCGGGAAGCGCTGCGATCGATCCTCGAACAGACCGACGTGTTCCTGCCGAGCGGCGACGAGGTGGCCCTGCTCGTGGATGCGCAAACAGAAGCCCAGGCCATCGAGCCGCTACTCGCCCTCGGAATTCGAGAGATCGTCGTGAAGCACGGCAGCGCCGGCTGCACCTATTACGACCGGTCGTGCCGGCTGGACGTACCGGCGTTCGCGGTCCGCGAGGTCGACCCCACTGGCGCCGGCGACTGCTTCTGCGCCACCTACGTGGCGTGCCGCGAAGGAGGCAAACCGATCGACCGCTCGCTGCGCTATGCCTGCGCCAGTGGTGCGATTGCCGTGACCTGCAAAGGTCCCATGGAGGGCACTGCGAGTTTTACGGAATTGGACACGCTCATTGGCTGAGGCGGGCCGCCGCACACGGCGCTGCCGACGAAGGTACAGAACTATCTCGCCGTTTTAGCACGGTTTTTTTGCCGCCATGGGGCCAGCTGAATAGTCTGTCGAAATGTTCCTCAATGATCCTTCCCAAGCAAATTCAGCAGATCAGATTTCGCCTCGCTTCAATTCGTCCCTGAGATAGTCGCAGGAACGAACACATAAGGCCATGATCGTCAACGTAGGATTCTGGCATGGATTGGAAGGAAAGCTCGATGCATCCATTACAAACAAATTCTTTACGTCGTGAGCCTGCTGATATTGATTCAACACCGATTTCTTCGGGTCGTTGCCCATGCGTGCAATGCCAGCTTCGTGCGCAGCCCAATAGGGCACGGCCGGCTGCGCATGCATGCGAATATTCTTAGCCCCCGCCGCCTCCAGCATCTCGGCTGCGGACTCCCCGATGTCTTTTTGCATTGCTGCCTCGTTTTCACCATTCGACATATGAATCTTCAGCACGGGGATCCCATATGTGTCCTTCACCGTGCGGTCGATCTCGACAAAGTTATCCCAGCGAGGCAAGACTTCACCGAAACCAGTAATGCCGAGAGAGACCCGCGGCTCATGCACCGCCCTCTTGTAGGTTTCACCGTACCCCGGGGCGTGCCAGTTGAACTCTACCGCGGATTCGCCTTCGAATCCGTAGCCTCGCAGGAAATTCTTTGAGGCTGGCCCTTTCTGGGTGTTACGAAAGCGGGCTATGTAGATTCCGATGGGCCTCACCGGCCCTCCCAAGTTCGGGGTCGATGCCAACGCCGGAAATTCGCCGACTCCGCCCGCACTCGCAATATGGGAGGTGAAATAGCGCCCAAGAACCCCGCTGGAGTTGGCAACGCCCCCCGAATGTCCCGCTGTCTCCGAGTTCAACAAAATGCGAACCGACTCTTGCGCCTGCGCACACAGAACGACCACTCGTCCGTAGATCTCTCGCTCCTGCTTTGAGTTCCGGTCGACATACAGAACGCCGCGGGCCCGATTTTCGTCCGGGTCCATCAAAACCTTGTACACCATGGCATTCGTAATCAATGTGCAATTCCCCGAAGTCAAAGCGTCCGCAACCGTCGTGAAAGAAGAATTAAAGTACGAATGGGTCACGCACCCGCGTTCGCAAGGCCCACAATAATGGCAGGTACCACGGCCATTTTGCGGCTTGGTGAGGTTCGCTGATCGGCAGAGCGTGGCAGTACGACCAAGCTTTTGCTTTATGGAGTTTCGAAAAATGGTTTCCTGGCAGGTAAGCGGCATCGCCGGTTGGAACTGCCCGTCCGGAATCTCTTCCAGACCCTCGGCCATGCCCGTGATACCCACATACTTCTCTACCAGGTCGTAGTACGGCGCCAGATCCTTGTAGCTGAGCGGCCAGTCTTCACCATAGCCATCGTTCGACGCAGCTTTCAGATCCCAGTCACTAAAGCGCAGGCATAAGCGGCCCCAGACATTCGTCCGGCCTCCAACCATGCGAACGCGCCCGAGCCAGTTGTAAGGTTTGTCAGCAGGCGTGGTATAAGGTTCGTCTATGTCATTGCAGAACCAGTCATAGTTGTATTCACTGATAGCGTAAAGCTTCGATTGAATAGGGCGAGTCTTACGCATGATTGCCGGAGCCATGTCGCGGTACTTCAACTCGAATGCGGCCATGTGTTCGGAAAAATTACTGGAGGATTGCGGACGCCCGGCCTCCAACAATGCAACTTTTAGCCCTGCCTCGGCCAGTCGTTTGGCGGCCCAACCGCCGGATGCGCCGGAACCCACGATGAGGACATCATAGATTTGCTTGGACCGCTCTGTAGGAAAATTCATGGTTAGCCCCGCACCCGGTATATCGAAATTACTCGTCCTCACGACGACTCATTGCGCCCGCGCATAAAAAGTTGTACGGCGATTTCCTCCTTATAAATGCTCTTCTGAATGCGTGCATCCGGGGAAGCTGGGGAAAAAGCGATTTGGCGTCCAACCCAGCTCTTTCATGCCCATCTCAGAAGAATAGTACGAGCCTACAACCCACTCTTTCAGGTCTTCAAACGATTCTCGAATCGTGCTCTGTTCGGGCGAGGTGGAAACAACAGTCAATACGGAATCACGCTGCGGGTTAGAAAGTCTTTGAAACGCATTCCCAAATCGCTGATTTCCTTCCGCCTGGATGGCTGAAAGAGAGGCGAGAAACTTCTCCTGATGAGCGGAACTATCTACGCTCAGCAACAGATCAATGAAGCGGCTCACCAGCGCTTTCGTGGATCCGGGAATGACAGCCTCCGAGAAACATTGCAGAGCCTCATGTTGTTCGGGCTGCAAGAATAGCGGCTTCCAATTCGCACTGGAAAGATCGACGTCAGCGTGGGGAGCAAGTAGAGGAGTCTCGTTCAGGAGATGACCCCAGACGGGATGCGACCCGCCCAACGACCATGCTGTAGCCGCTCCCAGGAGTCTTCTCGCCATTTCTCGTCGAGACACGCCCTCAGGCCTGCCAGAACTTGCTTGCGGAGTCAGGACCACCAATGGTAGATCGCTAGTTTCAGACACGTAAGAAAAACACCTTCCTCTGCGAGGATTTTGTGCATTGGTCACCGTTCCAAACGCAGTGCTGTTGATCACACCGTTCGCGGTTCCAATGCGTGCGCTTATTGGCGGCTGACCTCCTCAGAACGTAAGGCGCGCGCCAAACTGGTATTGTCGCGGCGTGTTGACCGTATTCGTGATCAGTCCAAAAGGAAGACCCTGCTGCGCCGCGCTAACGACGTTGGGGACGCTTGGATACCCGAACTGCGGGGTGTTG
>CAZSUK010000067.1:0-11764 GCA_964609355.1 uncultured Acidobacteriaceae bacterium
GGATTAAAGTGCGGTGATCTTTCTGCGAGGCGAAACGCGCCACCATCACCATCACCGGCGGTTGAGCGTCGATCGGCCGTAGCCTCACCTGCGCGGTCTCGGCAATTCCGTTGAGGACCACATCCAGGGTAGCTGCCCGGCCTACTCCGAGTTGTTGTGCGCACTGCCGCTCAAACTCGCACACGTTGATGACCCGCGTCCCCAGCCGTGCGGCCAGCGACTCTGCCCAGCAGTAGAGCGGATTGGGTTGCATCGAAGTGCGGTCGAGCATGGACCATCCATGCGGAGTAAAGACGCTGGGAAGGTGATGCAGGCGCGCCGCCGCACGTCCCAGCGAGCCGGCCTTGGCGGTGTGAGCGCACACCAGATCAGGTTTCAGCTCGTCTAGGGCACGCCACAGTTGGACCAGAGCAGCGACATCGAGATGTGGCCGCAGCGGGCGGACAAGACTCCTGGCTTCACGCCAGGGGATTCCCGCGTGGCGGAGCTGGTCGGTAAAAATGCCGGGTGCGCCGGTGATCACCGTAACCTCGTGGCCCAGCCTGCGCAGCTCAAGGGAGAGCTCGCGCACGTGAGTCTGCGCCCCGCCAAGAACGTCCCCACGGGTGAGCACGTGGACAATTTTCATGCGCGGCCCTGCTTATCTTTTGCTAACAGTTGAGACGGGTGGAAGGTCTCGTTGCTCGGCCGCCCATACCATGCGGAGAGCAGGTTCCAAACGATGCGCCACTCCGCCAGCTCCGCCACAGTGGGCGCCTTCGCGGCCTGATGACCGAAGCGGTGTTCAAAGCCTCCGACCAGAGCGAAGCAGTTGGCAGAGAACCTGGCCGCAGTGATCAGCAAAAGCTGGATCTTCTGCCAACTGCCCGGAGCAGCTCCGGGCTGCTTGCAGACATACTGAATGTGTAGCAGTTTGTAACGGAAGAGCTTCTTAAGGGTGACTCGCTCGCGCCGGTATCCCAACAGAACCTGGGGAAGATTGGCAAAACGGCTCAGGCGGTAGCTGCGCAAAAGCAGCTCCTGATCCTGCGCCAGGCAGGCGCCCTCCTCGTAGCGCCAGCGGCGAAACCATTCGATGTGCCCCATCCATAGCGGGTGCCACAAGGGAAAGCCGCGAAAAGGCGAACGGGTAATCGCGGCATGTTCCAGAGCGGGGCTGAAGCGCCAGAGCGGCCGCCCCTGTTTGCCGAAGACCAGGGCGCCGGCACCACACAGATCTACTTCCGTATGGTTGCTGAGGAAAAGCAGTTGTCGCGCGAGCCGATCTGGATAAGCAATATCGTCGGCATCCATTCTGGCCAGGTATCTGCCCCGCGCGCGGTCGATGCACTGGTTCAGGCGTGCGGCGAGCCTGAGCCGCCGCCCGTCACTCCAGCAGATCACCCGCGGGTCATCGAAGCTGCGCGCGATCGCCAGACCAAGATCGTCCGAACCATCGTCGCAGAGCAAGAGCTCGAAGTCGCCATAGGTTTGGTTCAGGAGCGATCGAATGGACAGCTCGAGAGTGGCCGCGCTGTTGTAGAAGGGCATGGCGATGGTGATGATGGGGTCTGACATGGGGGTCTGTCGTTCTGTCCGCCATTCGGTTTTTAGACTACGGGGTTTGGGATGGGGCGACCCCGGGGCAATTCTCCGCCCAGGGACTGGAAGACAGCCGCATATTGGCGCGCCAGCTGTTGCAAGCTAAAACGTTCCTCGACCACGGCGCGCCCGGCAGCGCCCATGCGGTGGCGCAGGTTAGAGTCCTCGAGCAACGCTGTGAGTGCGTCGATCCACTCTGCTTCGCAGCCGGCACTCATGCCAACGTTGCCCAGGGCGAGGACCTCGCGATTCATTCCCGCGGCGGTCACGACGACCGGCAGCCCCGCGGACATGTAGCAAAGCATTTTGTAACTGCACTTGCCGTTGCACCAGTCGGTGTCCGCGAGAGGCATCAAGCCAATGGACATGCGCGTGAAGGCGGCTTGCTCGGTGCGCGGGGTCCAATGTTCGAACTCCACCCGAGATTCGGGAAGCAGCTTGAATTGTGGGGGCCGATCGGCGACCACGAGCAGTTTGGCGTGGCTGCAGTGCTGCATCACCCGCATCAGTGCCCGCTCGATCGCATACAGGAAGGGAAAGTTGCCGCTGGTGCCGGTCCAACCAAGAAACAGGGTGGGCGGGTGATCGGGACTTTCTCCGGCCGGGGCCAGGCGCGGCCGGTACCAGCAAGTGTTGACCGCGGTGGGGATTACGGTGATGTTGTTGTTCCAACGGGAAAACTGGTGGGCCAGGAAATTGTTGCCGCACACCACCAGGTCACTGGCCCGGGCCAGATCGCGCGCGCGGTGGCCGCCGGTGTTGAGCCACACGGCGTCATCGATGTCCAGGATCATGGGATGCTTCGCCATGGCCTGGAGAGGTGCGAAAGCGGGCAGCAACTGACGTGATATCCAGGTTACGTCGGCCTTCCAGGAACTGGTGAGAGTGGCGGCGCGCGAGGCTGCTGTCGCGGCCATCCACAGCGGGCGGAGGGCGATCTGCCGTGGCAGGATGTTGCCCCAGGGCAGGGGATATTCGCGCACATCAATGTCCAACGCGCTGAGCGGTCCAATATATTGCCGCACTCGTGCCCGGGCGCTGGGCACCATCACCCCTCCGGTGTAGGCTGCGACTCTCATGGCTGCGGCTCCGGCTCTCCCATGGGCGGCCAGCGTCGATCCAGGCGCTGGGTGAGGCTGGGAGTGAAATAGACCAGGGTAGAGACTCCGCCGGCCTTGACCCAGAACATGACCTGGGCGAAATACTCTTCGGAGAAGACAGTCATGACGGTGGCATAGACGAAGGCGCCGAGGGTGAAGACCGCCCAGCAACTGCCATGGATCGCGCAACGGTACACATAGGTGCTGAGAAAGCCCATCAGGAACATGAGCCCGATGGCCCCGCGCATGCCGCCATGATCCATGTAGTAGGGCAGGAAGGCGGTGTAGACGTTGGTGATCTGGGTGGGAGAGATTTTGGTGTATTCGAGATTGCGGTCGCGCTCGGAATAGTGTGCGCCCAATCGATTGGCAATTCGTTTGGCGAACTTCCCGAGATCCCAGCCGTAGCGTAGCTCCGGATTCTGGCGGTTTCGGTCGAAGGCGATGATGCCGCCAAGCCAATAGGTGCCAATGCCCTGGGCAAGATGGGGGAGGTTGTCAGCCAGGGGCGCGCCGGCTGCAGCGCCATATTTGCTCATGGAAATCTGGCCGGCGGAGAAGACGAGAAGAAACGCCAGGCACATAATGGCCATCAGTCTTGTGGGTGCGGCACCTCTGTTGAGCCAGAGGATGACGATGGAGCTGACTAACAGCAGCAGCACTTCGGAGCGGGCTCCATTGAGTAATTGATAGCCGCCAGCCAGCAGGACAAGCAGCAGAGTGCGCACCACGCGTCTGCCGGTATCGGCGTATTCATACACCGCGATCAGCGCGACGATGGTCAGGAAGGGCAGGATGAAGGACTCGAGCGGAAGATCTCCCTGGCCCGATATGTTGGCCTTACTGGACGCGATACGAATCTGTCTCCACAGGCTTTGGCGCGGGGCAATGGTTGCGCTGAGCTGTTTGAAATACAGGTAGAAGAAGGGAATGTTGAGCAGGAAAAGTAACCCTGCGCCGGTCAACCACCGGTCGACCTGTATACGCCGCCTGGGGGAAACCGTGGCAAGTGATCTCGATTTCCATAAGGGAGAGATCACGGCGCAGATGCCGCCGACAGAGAACGCCACGACACCGGCCAGGACAATTTCATCGGCTGTGCTTGTTAAGGGGTAATAGATGTCTCCGGACAGCCAAACCGCCAGCAGCGTCATGGTCCAAACGGTTCCCAGTGATGCCGGAGGGAACAGGATTGAGCGCCCGTAACGGTACATGGCCAGGCTCCACAACGCCAGCATTGCGATCGTAACTGGCAGGGTCATTCTGTGCTCTCCATGGTGTAGTCGACTCGGTTCGCGGCCCTAAGAGCTTCCTATGGTGGTGTAGTACCTGGCGTAGGCTTTGTGGGTGGCGTCGGCGGCAATGGCCGACTCATTGAGAACAATTCCGGCGATGGGTACGTTGACCCGGCGGAGAGTCTCTACGGCAGCAGCCAGGGATTTCATGGGAGTTTGTCCGCTGCGCACGGCCAGCACAGCGAGGTCGGCCGCTGCGGCCAGCTCGAGTGTTTCCGCGCAGCCCAACAGGGGAGGGGAATCGAGTACAACTAAATCAAAGTGCTGGATCGCCTGGTTCAGAATTCCCCGCATTTGCGGTCCAATCAGCACTAAGGCGAGGGGTAAGGGTAGACCGGACCCTAACACGGAGAGGTTGGGACGGCCCGGCACGGAGCGGGTGGCTGAACTCCAGTGGCTTCTGTGAGCAAGCACTTCAGCCAGGCCTGCATCGGGATCCAGTCGCACCAGTCTTTCTATGGCGGGTTGACGCAGGTCAGCATCGATCAGCAGGGTGCGGTTGCCTTGTTCGGCGTGGGCCATGGCGAGCGAAAGTGCGAGCGTGGATTTTCCTTCGCCGGGCAAAGCGCTGGTGATCAATATGCTCTTGGGGGCATTCGACAGCTCAGAAAGCATGAGAAATCCGCGCAGGTGGCGAACGCCCTCGTCGAAAAAGCCGCCCTGCAGGCCGCGCCACCGGCTGCCTGCGATGCGCATGCCGTCCGGGCCTAACGCGAGGCGAAGCTCCATGCCGGAGACTTTGGGCAGGGAGCAGACTACCGGCACGCCAAGCGCTGCTTCCACAGCCCCGGGTTCTTTTGCCGTCGCGTCCGCCAGTTCCGCCCAGATCACGTAGGCCGAACAGGCAAAAACAAAGAAGGCCATTGAGAGGCAAACGATCTTCACCCAATCGGGAAAGATCGGCTTGGCTGCAGGACGGGCGGAATCCGCTAAGCGGACGATGTTGTTTTGCAATTCAGAATTGATGCCCGATTGTTTAATCTTGGCGAACAGATCGTCGTAAACTTTTTCTGCTGTGTCGGCTTCATGCTTCAGTTGCAGGTAATTGAAGGACTGCGAGGTCAGGTCGTCGACCTGCTGTTTGGTTTCGCTGACCGCCTGCGAAAGCATCTGCTCACGAACCAGAGTTTGGCGGTACTCCACGCCGATGCGGGTGGCAACATTGACGCGGCTCTCGTCGAGCGCGAGTTGGGCTTCCTCTACCTGCGCCGCCGCCTTTTTATATTCCGGGTGCTGATCTCCATAGGTTGCGCCCACCAGGGCCAGGTTCGCCTTGGCTACCTGCAGCTTCTCTACGTCTTTGGTGAGATCGGTCGATTGACCAGATACCTCGACCTCGGGCAGGGTTCCATCCCTGGCTTCGCGATAGACGGCTTCCTTGGCGATGCGATCCGCTTCAGCGGTGCTGCTTTCCGTGTTGAGTGCCTGTAGCCTGGCCACTAACACGCTGGTCTTTTGCTCTGGGTCGGCGGTACCAAGGTTCCGTTGATAGACCATCAGCGCGCGGTGGGTCGACTCCATTTTTTCTTTCAGATCGATAAGTTGCTGTTCCATCGAAGAGGTGAGGCGTCCGGCTTCCTTGACCCGGGTGTCGAAAATGTTCCGCAGGTAGGAATCAGCAATTCCGTTGGCGACGTCTGCGGCTACCTGTGGGTGTTGATCGCGATAGGTGATGGTGAGCAGGTAGGTGTTGGGCTCCCGCTCAATTTTGAGATGTTTCAGTACGATGGGAGCATTCCTGATCGCATTCTGCTTTTCCGCCGAGTAGTACCAGAAGAAGTAGCGGTGAAACTGGTGTTCCCGCTGGAGCAGGTCGTAGCGCTCCGCTACCGGACGCAGGATTGTGTCAGCCTGCAGCAGACTCTGCTGCGTTGCCATGAATTGGTCATCGCCGGTGGACAGGAGACGATTGTCGCCAACTGTTTCCGGCGAAGCCTGCCTGTCGATAGCGATGATTGCCGAGCCCGTATTGATGGCGGGCAACAAGGAACACCCAAGCACGACCAGGGCAGTCAGCACCATGCTGAGGAGCGCGATGGTAAACACATGCCTGCGTAGGATGCCCGCGTAGAAGGTGAGCGGGCGCTGAGATTCAGCGGGATCGCTCAGCCTGTGCGGTTTGGGGACAGCAAGGAAACCGGGCACGCAATTCGCTCCGTTCTAGTCATAGGCCTTGTGTACCCGGCAGGCGGGTGCTTGGTTGAGTTAGTGCGCCCAGATGGCGGCTGAAACGGCAGTATTGCCAATCCCGGTGACATGGTTCACGACGCTTGCGCTGGTCTTCAGCTTCCCATTGGTCGGCACGTAGAGAATGTCGTTAGCCACGAGCCTTACATCGTCGGCCTTGCGATCGAGAATGCGTCGTAAGGGGATTTCTATCTCGGTCTTTTGCGCGCTACCCTGCTGTTGGCGGTAGATGTAGGCTTTGTTACGGCTGAAGGAATCGAGGCCCCCGCTTAGCGCCAGTAGCTGTAGCACGGTGGTGTCCCCGAGACTTCGGAAGGGGAAAGCTCCTGGCCGTTTGACGTTTCCCACCACGAATACCTGATCGCATGCCGGCACCCGAATTTGCGCGCCGGCGAGTATGCGGATATTCAGTTGAGGATGGAATCCATCGAATATTTCGCGCACCGATAGGCGCTGCAAGCTGCCGTTTGCCTGCTCCACGATGATCTCCGGGCCCGCTTCGGGGAGCAGGCCACCGGCCTGGCTGAGCGCACCTAACAAGCGCAAGTCCCCAACCTCCTCGAGGGTGGTCGGTGCTTTCACGGCGCCGGCAATGGTGACATCGCGACTGCGGTACTCGACGACGGAGACATCGACCACCGGGTTTACCAGCAGATGTTGCGTCTTCAGGGCTGCTGCGATTTCATCGCGGAGGGCGTCCGGCATGAGTCCTTCCGCGCGTAAGGGGGCTCGCAGGAGCGGTAAGTTCAAGTTTCCTTGCTTGTCGATGCGGAACGATTGAGAAAGTTCCGGAGAGTCGTAAACCATCAGGTGAACAAGGTCGGAGGCGCCAATCTGCTGATAGGGCAGGTTGACGCCTCCGAGGGAAGCAGGGGTTGCAGGAAAAGCTGGCCCAGGGGATGGGGACGACAAACGTTGCGCCATGGTGGCGACAGAGAGTACTGCGAAAGCAACTACTATTGCCACACCAGAAGTTTTCATGGGCCACGCTTGTATGGCGCAACAGTAGAGTGCGGGGATTAAACGAAAGCCCAGAGCAAGATTAATTAATTCTCACTGGATCTACGGACGGTAGCCAATGACTCTCGCGGGTATACCGGCGCAGATCGACATAGGGGGCAGATCGGTGGTGACGACGGCTCCTGCGCCTACCACGGCGCCGTCGCCAATAGAAACTCCTGCAGTTACGACAACATTGGCGCCGAGCCATACGTCATTGCCGATGCTGATCGGTGCGTCGTTTCCAGGCTGATCGCGAATCAGTTGACCACGAGCGACCCCGTGGTTGGAGGAAATGATCGAAGCGCCCGGGCCCAGCAGTACATTGCTTCCGATGGTGATCGGGCCCCCGGGGGAGGCCCACACAGAACAAAGATGGTTGATGAAGGAGTTTTCCCCGATCTGGATCAACTCAGGGTATTTGAAGAACACGGTGGGCAGAATCTTTGCTCCTTTTCCCAAACGCTGCAATCTTGCCTTGCGCACATAGTTGCCGCCTGTGACTAATGCCAGCAGGTAGAACCATCCCTTGATTACTTCTGCGGCCGTGCGGATCATTTTGCCCCCGGGAGGCAAACATAGCATACGGGGCAGAAATTGACTTGAAGAGAAACTGCAGGCGTTCTTCGGCTGGCTGAAGGCTGCTTTGGGTTCACAGCGAGGCAGGCCCGCGGGATGACAGGTTCACTCACTCTTGTCGTTACAACCGTAATGCACACCAAAGGTAATTGATCGCATCGAGTGGCCGAAGGATAGTGGCCCTACAGGCGTCACGCGGAGGGTTGTTGTGAACAAGATGTTGGCAGTTCTTGCCCTTAGCATGAGTGTACCAACGCTGGCCAGTACTTATACCGTAACCCCGGGCTCCGATGCAGCTGCTATTCAGGCAATCATTAATATTGCCGGAGCCGGCCCCGGTAATACAGTACTATTTTCGGCCGGCCCCTACAGCCTTGCGGCGACAGTCACGTTGCCGTGCTCCAACGGCACTATCTATACCGGCCCTAATGTGGGTGTTGTAACCCAGAGCAATTTGCCGACGGCTGTCCTGACCAGCACAGTGTCAACTAATTTTGCCCTGTCTACGGACAGCAATGGTACCTCCCTCACTGGCGGCCAGGGATGCACGATTGAATATCTGCGCTTCAGTGGCACACAAGGTGGAATCCTCGCGTACTACCCGGCGTCCGGTATCACCATTCAGCAAAACGCATTCGATAATAACAACCCTCCGGCGCTCAGCAATAGCTCGCAGGCAAATATCTATCTCGACGGCCAGAATGCGGGCTTCACGGCAGCCACAGGCGTCCAGCACATCACCGTTGTGTGGAATACGTTTTTCAATAATTGTGCTGCGATTCGTTCTGTGGCATATCCGGACTCGGGTGGCGGCTGCGCTGCTACGTGGGTCAACGGATATAACAACTACCTTGTGTGGTCAAATAACACGATCAATCTTACCGAGGAAGGATTGAAGCTCTCAGAGCAATCTTCGCTCGGTATATCAAGCCTAAATGCCGACGTCGAGAATAACAATATGCGGGGTAACTCACGCATATTAATTGAGACACAGGAGGATACGAACGGGGTGGGTAACTATAGTCATAATGCTTATTACCAGCCCTATAACCCAAGCTATAACACGTTTGAATTATCGGCTCCGGAATTCACCCCGTCGATATCGCCCACACACACCGTGACGGATAATGTGTTTATCGGCAATGTGCCGGTCACCCTCACCGGTCAGGGCGGCCATTACGGGATAGGGCTCGAGCTATGGGGCGCCGGGAGCATCGCTACGTACAACCTGTTTCAGGGGGGGAACGGTCCCGACACCTGTGCTGCTGGCTGGGGGTGTTCGGGATGGGACATAAGTGTCGGCGAAGCGTTCACCAATGCGAACATCAGCAATAACTACTTCTCGGGTACCGATGTCTGGGGCCAGTCGGCGGCGGACGTAAGTCATGCGGTTACTTATGAAGATGGTGGCTCTACATCCAATCCCGGTCTGGTGCTGAGCCCTAATACCGTAGTTCAGACCAGCACGACGATAGCGACGGTAGCCCCTGCCATCTCTGCGGCTTCCACTTTGACGGGAGCGACCATTACGCTGAGTGACAGCGATACGAATCACAGACTGTCTCTCTTCTACACCACGGACGGAAGCGTGCCCGGTATCTTCCCGCCGGGCGGAGCTTCCGGGACGTCACACGCGTACGCAGGCCCGTTCAAGGTTGCAGCTGGGGCGACAGTCAAGGCGAGAGCCTCCTGGGGGCAGGGAGCTAATCAGGGCATCGTGTTTCCTTCCTTCGGCTACGTGCCTAGTAGCGTTACCACAATGGTGGTTGCGGCCCAGGCGCGAACCCTGGTAAGCGCATATCTTCACGCGAATGGGAACACCATGGTCCAGGGAGGAAGTTTGCAGTTTAGCGCGTATGGCGTCTACTCGGATGGTTCGACGAGCCTTCTGCCCGATGGAGAGGGAAATGCGGTGACTGCCTGGAACACCAGCAATCATGCGCTCGCTCTGGTGAGCAGCCGAGGCGGTGTTACGGCGGTAGCTGCAGGAAGGGTAAACGTTCAGGCGGTTATCGGCAGTCTTAATTCGTCGCTCTGGACGGTGACGATCGGCGCGCCCGCGGCTGTTCCTGGCACGAGTGGAACGAGCGCCCCCGCGCCACCAGCTTCCAACCCTCCCCCAGCGCCGGTGACTCCCACGGAACCCGTTACTCCGGCACCCACCGCTCCTGTGACTGCTGGCCCCGTACCCACGGCGGCGGGGGCGGCGCTGCCGGACGGATTTAACGGGCCGTTCTGGAGGTTGCAGACCCCGGTCGGCGGGTCAGCGTCGATTTCCAATTCCCACCTGTTTCTGGGGGTTCCGGGCGGAGCCAACCACGACCCGCTGCAACCGTCGAACCAGGCTGTCCGGGTGGTGCAGGAGATCGGCAATCAGGATTTCGATGTATCGATCAAAATCGATTCTCCCCTCGTCGCCACAGATACCGACACCAGCCAGGGTCTCATGGTGCTGGCCGACAACGAAGATTTTGTCACCTTTGCCTTAACTACGGACGGAAACAACATCGGGCTAAGTGTGCATACGGTCATCCGCGGGGTGGCATCCACGATACTGGAAGATACCGACTTCAGCCAGTATCAGTATCCGATGTACTTACAGCTAAGCAGGACAGGCAGCGCCTATGTAGCTCAGTACTCGGTCGACGGAGTCAGCTGGACGCAAGCGGCTAGTTTCACTTACCTCACGCATGCGACCGCGATCGGTCCCTACGCCAGCAACTACAACCAGAATCCAGTAAATGCTGTTCCCGTTGTGATGTCAGTGAACTGGTTCGATGTGCAACAGTAGAAGCCGCTCCTTCATGTTGCGAGCGCCTCTGCAATATGTTTCTTGTGAATGACTTTACTTCGGTAATGCACAGCAATGGCAATTGTTGCAGGAAGCGTAGTAGCGGATGGTGGGTAGAGAAGGCGAAGATGTTTCTTCACCTTGCTCAAGTGCTTTGCGGGAGTAACGAAGATGTCCAGGAATAGAACGCGATCCCTAAGTTGTGTTGTTTCTTCTCTGTTTCTCGTGCTGGCTGCGCGATCAAACGGCGCACTCGCACAATCTGTCGCTCCGGGGCCGCCTCAGGCGAGCAGCTTTCCCGGCCCGCTTTGGGAAGTAATGACGCCTGTAGGTGGAACTGTCTCGGTAGCGAATACCCATCTGACGATCAACGTTCCCGGTGGAAGCAACCATGACACGTTGCTTCCCTCGAATCAGGCAGTGCGCGTAGTGCAACCTGTCGGTAACGAGAACTTCGACGTCTCCATCAAAATCGATTCACCCATCACGCCGGCTGACGTGGGCACCAGCCGCGGACTGATGGTCATTGCCGATCAAAAGGACTTCATTACCTTCGGGCTGTTTACGGACGGAACCAATATTTCGATGACCGCGAACAAAGTCACGGGCGGGGTTGCAGCCACAGTATTCAAGCTGGCTAGCTTCAACGACTATCACAATCCGATGTATCTGCGGCTTGCCAGGAACGGAACCGCCTACACCGCTTATTACTCTGTGGACGGAGTGGTGTGGACGCAGGCGACAACTTTCAGCGACACGCGGGTGCCGACTTCGATTGGGCCCTTTGCGGGCAATTACAACAGCACCCCCGGCAAGGCCATTCCCGTGGTCATGGCGATCAACTGGTTCAACGTCCTGTGATAACCCCCGGGGAGTTAGCTGCCACAGTGCAAGAAGCGGGTGCCGAAAAGAAGGCGCTGCAGGTTCTATTGGTTGAAGATAATGCCGGCGATGCCCGCTTGCTGCGGGAAATGTTCAGTAAAGAAGAGGCAGGTAGTTTTGCTTTAACCCACCTGACACGCATGTCGGAGGCGGAGAAGCGGCTGGCGCAGGGCGGAGTCGATATTGTTTTGTTGGACATGGGCTTGCCGGATGGACACGGGATGGAGACTTTGCGGCGGGCCCGCGCGGCGGCTCCGGATGTGGTGATGATCGTGCTCACCGGCCTGGAGGACGAAGCGCTTGCAGCCGAATCTATCAAGGAAGGTGCGCAAGACTATCTCATTAAGGGG
>CAZSUK010000068.1:0-5037 GCA_964609355.1 uncultured Acidobacteriaceae bacterium
TGGCGGAAGCCAGCGGCGACTTCGCCATGTACCGCATCGCCGAGCGATTGGAAACGGTCATGTGGGAAACCAAGCGCATGTTCCCCAACCTTGACTGGTTCAGCGCCGTTTCGTATTACCTGATGGGAATTCCCACCGCAATGTTCACCCCGCTCTTCGTTATGGCCCGTACGTCAGGTTGGAGCGCCAATATCCTCGAGCAGCGCGCCGATGGCAAAATCATTCGCCCGTCTGCTACTTACACCGGGCCTGAAGACCTTCCTTTTGTGCCCCTCTCTGAGAGACCCTAGACCGCATGTCCATTCACGTAAGTGGGGAACGCCCACCCTATGACCAGGTCCTGATCGACATTGCCGATTACGTATACAGCTACACCATCGAGAGCGAGCTGGCGTACACAACAGCGCGCAATTGCCTCATCGATACACTCGGTTGCGGGCTCGAGGCGCTTGAGTATCCTGCCTGCACCAAGCTGCTGGGCCCCATTGTTCCCGGAACGATCGTCCCTAACGGCGCCAGGGTGCCCGGTACGGCTTTTCAACTCGATCCGGTTCAAGCTGCGTTCAACATCGGCGCCATGATTCGCTGGCTCGACTTCAACGACACCTGGCTTGCCGCCGAGTGGGGCCACCCGTCGGACAACCTGGGCGGCATTCTTGCCGTTGCCGATTGGCTTTCCCGCTCCAACCCGCATGCCCCGCTCACAATGCGGCAGGTGTTGATGGCGATGATCAAGGCACACGAGATTCAGGGCTGCCTCGCGCTCGAGAACTCCTTCAATAAAGTTGGCCTCGATCACGTTGTGCTGGTGAAGGTCGCATCGACGGCGGTGGTCGCGCAGATGCTTGGCCTGAGCCGCGATCAGATCCTGGATGCGCTGTCGCTGGCTTGGGTAGACGGGCAAAGTCTGCGGACCTATCGCCACGCGCCCAACACTGGTTCGCGCAAGAGCTGGGCAGCCGGCGATGCCACGAGCCGGGCCGTTCGCCTCGCGTTGATGGTGCAGGCTGGAGAGATGGGCTATCCCTCCGTGCTTACCGCCAAGGTGTGGGGATTTTACGACGTTCTCTTTCGTGGGCGGCCGTTTAGTTTTCAGCGCCCGTATGGCTCTTATGTGATGGAGAACGTTTTATTCAAGATCAGCTTTCCGGCGGAGTTCCACGCACAGACCGCGGTCGAAGCCGCCATGACACTGCGCGCCAGGCTGCTCGCTGCGGGCAAGTCGCCAGAAGAAATCAGCTCCATCCAGCTGCGCACGCACGAGGCTTGTCTCCGCATTATCGACAAGAAGGGACCGCTCAATAATCCTGCCGACCGCGACCACTGCGTTCAGTACATGGTTGCCGTCCCTTTGCTGTTCGGCCATTTGACTGCTTCTGATTACGAAGACTCCTTTGCCGCTGACCCGCGCATTGACCGGTTGCGGGAAAAGATGGTGTGCAGTGAAGAGGCGGCATTCACCGCCGACTACCATGATCCGGAGAAACGTTCGATCGCCAATTCACTCATAATTTCTTTCCGTGATGGCTGCAGTTTGACCGAGACTGTCGAATATCCACTGGGCCATCGCCGGCGCAGAGCCGAGGGCATCCCGCTATTGGAAGCGAAATTCCGCACCAACCTCGCGCGCCGTTTTACGCCGCAAAAGCAGCAGGCCATACTCGACGTCTCGCTCAACCAGCAGCAACTTGAACGCATGCCGGTACACGAGTATGTGGATCTCTACGTATAAGGAAAACGCGAATGACGAAAAAAGGCCTGCTGCTCAAAGCTTTGCTGCTCGGATTGTTGACTTCGGCGGCCCAGGCTCGAGTCGCAAAACAGTATCAGCCGGCTCTTGAGTCTACGCCAGAATGGTGAAGCCATCTACGGCACACAGCCGTTGACCAGGGCGGTCGGGACAAGCAACGAGGGTATCGATGTTCGCTTCACGAGAGTGCCGATGGTGGGAACATGCGGGTCGCGTTGCCCGCATCTCTTCCCGGACAATATGCTTACGTGCTGCAGTTTAAGCCAGCAATGAATTGAATTATTGAGTGGGGGAGAGAATGCTTACTTCTTTAAACGGCCAGGTGGTCGTGATCGTTGGGGCTTCCAGCGGGATAGGCCGTGCCGCAGCTGTACTGTTCGCACGAGACGGGGCGAAGGTGGTCGCAGCCGCTAGGCGCGCGGATCGGCTACAAGCTCTTAAACAGGATCTCGCAGGAGAGCAACGGGAGATCACGATTCGACCTGGCGACGCGTCCAAGCCCAGCGACATGCAGCAGCTTGCCCAGGACACACTCGCACAATTTGGAAGAATCGATGTTCTCGTGTTCGCCACTGGGACCAACATCCGCGACCGGGCAATGAATCGCCTCACCCCGGAGCTATGGAACTCTGTGGTCGATGTCAATCTGAACGGCGCTTTCTATGCCACGCATGCAGTTCTGCCGTCCATGCGCACGGCCGGTGCGGGCCATCTGATTTACATCTCATCGATCAGCGGAGTGATCACGGATGTTTCTGGTGCCGCGTACCAGGCGTCAAAGCGCGGCATGATCGGCATGGCTCATGCGATCCGCATGGAAGAAAAGCAAAACAACATCAGGACGTCGGTCATTTGCCCGGGTCTTGTCGATACAGAATTGTTAGAGCAAAGGCCGGTGAAGCCGGATCCCGAGACCTTGGCAAAGGCTTTGCAACCCGAGGATGTTGCGGAGACTATTTTGTACGTCGCCAAACTGCCGCCGCGGGCTGCGATCCCGGAACTGCACATGATGCCGTCTTTCCAGTAATACCCACGTCGAACTTCAGAGTTTGCGTGAGAGAACGCTGTTCTGGAAGGGCACGGCTTCAGCCGTGCCGAAAATACAACTGCCATAGACGGCTTTAGCCGCTGAGGTGCGGTTTTTCTTCCGGCACCAACCAGCCTCAGCCGCGTGTGGAATAGCCCATGCCGGCTAGAACACCGCGCATGTAGGCGAAACTACTTGTCACCCCGGGCATTGGATCGTCGGCGTGAACTTCGTATTCCAGATCGACGAAGCCCTTGTACTTCATCGCAATCAAGGTTTCAAAAATTTGTCGAACAGGCATTTTGCCATCCCCGACGGCGACCTGGCTCTCTTTGGAATCAAAACTAGTCAGGTCCTTCATGTGCATATTGAATAAACGTGGACCCACCTGCTTGATCGCCTCAACTACATCAGTGCCGGCACGCACCGTGTGCCCAACATCAATGCAGCATCCCATACGCGGATCCATATTCCCGACCGCCTTCAACACGTCAAGAGGGGAATGCCAGATCTTATCTTCCGGCCCGTGGTTATGGATGGCGAAGCGTATGTCATATTCCTTCACGAACTTTTCAATGCGAGGCAGAACATCCGGCGCCGGATCTCCTGCGACGATGACCGGGATCGCAGCTCGTTTGCAGTATTCAAACTTGCTGCGAATGTCCGCATCGTCGTCTTTGGGGAAATAGATGGCGCCGGCCGCGTGCAGTTGTATGCCGGCTGCATGGTAGTCCTCGACCGCTTTCGCCTCCTCCGTGGGATCCGTCGGGAGATGATCCTTGACATCTTTGGCATTCAGCTCGGACAGATTGAGCTGCTTCATAAAGCCGATCAACTGGGAGCGGTCGAAATTGCGGAAGGTGTAGCTGGCCAAGCCCAGGCGGACCGGAGATGCTGCCTCAGTAGGTGGCGCTGCGTGCACCCTGGCTGAGGTGGCACCGGCAGCCGCGGCTAGGGCGCCGGTGCGAACAAAATCGCGACGGGATAGGATCTTCATAGGTGCGGGGCCCAGCCCTTCTCGTATTCACGGCCCCACATCTTCATGGCCTCAGCATCCCCTTCCACCTTTCCATCCTTCGTGTCGATCTTGAGTTCGCGGTTTACTTCCCAGGCGATGTTGGAAAGTTGCAGAGTGGTCACGGACACATTGCCAACGGCAATGGGAGCGTTCAGTTTTTCTCCACTGCAGATGCCGGCGATGAAGTTTGCGAAGTGGGCATCGGTCATCGTATCCGCGCCACGCAAATCAGACGACGAGGTCATCTTGCCGGTTTTGAATTCACTCGTTTTCTTCCCATTGAGGTCGTAGATTTCGTAGCCATCGCGATCCATCACCACCGTTCCTGTGGTTCCCATAATCGCCGCGCCGCGATCGCGGTTGTAGAATTTCATTCCCTGGCAGCTCTTGCCTTCCCACGAGATCATTTTGTCCGCATAGTCGAAGCTGGTCACCAGGGTGTCATAGAACTGCCAGTCGTCTTTGAACTGGTATCTGCCTCCAGTCGCGGTCACTCGCTGGGGATAATCGACGTCCAATGCCCAGCGGCAAACATCCACTTCATGGGTTCCATTGTTAAGCGCTTCGCCGGTGCCGTAGGTCCGGAACCAGTGCCAGTTGTAGGGCTGGATATTATCTGTATAAGGCCTGCGCGGCGCTGGTCCTTGCCACAAGTCCCAATCGAGCTGGGGTGGTACAGACGCCGGTTTGCCGAACCCGATCGACTTGCGGGTGTTGGAGTACCAGGCCTTGGCGTAGTAGGCCCGGCCAATCAGCCCACTATGAATTTTTCCCACGATCTCGATGGTGTGCGGCGATGAGCGTTGCTGAGTGCCCATCTGCACCACCTTGCCATACTTCTTTTGTGCCTCTACCAGCAGAGCCCCTTCGGCTGGGTTGTGGCTACACGGCTTCTCCACGTAAACATGCTTACCGGCCTGGAGACCGGCGATGGCCATGGGCGTGTGCCAGTGGTCAGGGCTGGCGATGCTGATCGCGTCCACATCCTTCTTCTCCAGGATCTTGCGGAAGTCCTTTTCCGTCGCAGGAGCAGACCCCATCGCCTCTTTGGTGGTGGCTGCAAATTTATCCATCGTGTTGCTGTCGACATCGCAGACGTATGAAATACAGGCGCTCTGCTTGTTCGCCTGCAGCGCGGAGAGATGCGCATAACCGCGGCTGTTCAGTCCGATTACGGCAAAATTCAGGCGCTTGTTGGAACCGAGAATCTGACCGTAGCTTTTGGCGTTAGCGCGGATTGCC
>CAZSUK010000069.1:0-18367 GCA_964609355.1 uncultured Acidobacteriaceae bacterium
GTTGAAGACGGAGCAGGTTTCTGCGGATTGACGCTAAACATTTCCAGGAAAGAGCATCCACACAGAGATCTCTCCACTGCGCTGCGCTCCGGTCGAGATGACAAAGGGAAGGACGGCACTTCCATAGAGAGTAGTTGGTAAATGGAAGGCGGCTTCAGGCATGGGCCATGCCCACCCAAGGTGATGAAAAAGACTTCTGTTCAGCAACTTCTCTCTCTGGAAGCGCCGTCCTTCCCTTTGTCATCTCGACCGAAGCGCAGCGCAGTGGAGAGATCTGCGGTTGTTTCGGTCTAAAGCGGAATAGCTACCTCGGCGCCGCTGCGTTCTGCTGACAAATAGCCGGTGTAGATGGTCGCGATCGTGTCTCGCGCTAAGTCTATTCCGGAGAGGGGTTCGCGATCCTGGGCAATGCTTTCCATGAAGTCCTGGAACTCCTGTGGATAGCCGTGCTGCCAGCCTTCATCGGGTGCGGGAAAAGTCCATCCCTGCTTGGTACTGATCTTTTCCACCACGTAAATGTCTTTGAATAGGTCTTCCCTGGGATTAAAGGTCTCAAGAGCGTCAGATGGATTCATATTGCATCGGGTGCGATGATTGTTACAAAACACTTCCATCCAGTTGTAAACACCACCCATCACCAGTTCCGAGGCGAAGATGTCGGCCACGGTTCCATCGGAGAATGTGATGTGAGTCTGGGCGCAGTCCTCGATGTCGTCGTAACCAGTCCGCAGGAAACCTTCGTCGCGGAAAGCAGGCAAGCGGGTGATCTCGTGAGTGCGCGCGCTCACCGTCGCGGGACGAATGGGTTTTCCATCGCGGGAAACGCCCTCAACCCGCTTCAGATACAGCGCCGTACTCAGCGGATGACACCCCTTGCCCACCAGGGACCCGCCGCCGGAAAATTTCCATTGGCCATAGTAAGGCGAATGCGATCCTCCATGAGACTCCTCCCCCAGAATGCGC
The DNA here is from genome assembly GCA_964609355.1 of uncultured Acidobacteriaceae bacterium. GTDB lineage: Bacteria > Acidobacteriota > Terriglobia > Terriglobales > Acidobacteriaceae > PALSA-350. Next base: position 964 of record CAZSUK010000069.1, read on the forward strand.
AGAATCTGAGCGCCGCTCTTTTCGACGATCTCCCGCTCCTTTTGAATCACCGGAGCATAGACCCAGTTCTCCGCATAACACACACGCTTGCCAGCGGCTTTAGCTGCTGCCTGGATGCGGCCACAGCTTGCGGTGGCAACAGCCAGCATCTGCTCCTTAGGGAAAGTGCTCGCACCGTAGTACCCGGTGAGGGGTTTTTCAATGATGACGTGCTTGCCCAATCCAAGAGCCTCGACCGCAAGGGCTTCGTGAGAAGAAGGAGGGGTGCATAGATCGACCACATCCACCGCCGCACAAAGCTCAGCAAACGTATCAAAGGCACGGATGCCCGTCTCCCGGGCGAAGGCGTCGCGCGCTTCGGGGGTTTTTGAGGTGACGCCTACCATTTCGAAGGGCACGCCATAGACCCGGCGTAGGGCCTCCCAATGAAACTTTGCGGCGAAGCGAGCGCCCACGAACCCAATACGAATCGGATTTCCCATGACTGCCTTTCTTGTTAATGCGAATGGCGGGGAACGACCTTGCGCAGGTCGTGATACTTGACGGCAAATTCCAGGCAGGCGCCGGTCTCGAGCTGGCCGACGTTGTCCCGGTAGAACTCCTGCCAGGGCGAATGATTGGTGATTTCCGCGGGTTTCAGCGAGGCGCGGCGACTCGCAATCTCTTCCTCAGACAGCAACACATCGACCCGTCGCTGTTTCAAGTCGACTTTGATCTGGTCCCCGGTGCGAAGGATTGCCAGGTTCCCGCCAATGGCCGCTTCTGGAGAGACATTCAAAATGGAAGGGCTGTCGGAGGTTCCGCTTTGCCGGCCATCGCCCATGCAGGGCAACATGCGAATGCCCTGGCGGATAAGCTTGCCCGGCGGCGTCATGTTCACCACTTCAGCGGAGCCGGGATAGCCGACCGGGCCCGCTCCGCGAACCACCAGGATGGAATGCTCGTCGACCTCGAGCGTGGGATCTTCAATGCGCCGGCGGTAGTCTTCCGGTCCGTCAAACACGACCGCCCGAGCCACAAAGGAATCCTCATGGCCCGGATCCGACAGATAACGCTGGCGGAACGCATCGCTAATGACGGAGGTTTTCACCAGAGCGGAACTGAACAGGTTTCCAGAAACCACCAGCAGACCCGCGTTCTCTTTAAGAGGATGGTCGTAGGTGCGGATGACATTTGTATCCAGGCTGCGCGCGTTTTTGTAGTTTTCCCCAACCGTCGCCCCGCTCACCGTCATCGCGCCGGTACGTATCTTGCCCGCCTGCATCAGCTCGCCGAAAATCGCGCCGACGCCGCCGGCACGGTGGTAGGCCTCGCCGAGAAATTCTCCCGCGGGCTGCACATTGGCCAGCAAGTGGATCTGGTGGCCGATGCGTTCCCAGTCGCGAATGTCAAGATCAACACCCATATGCCGTGCGATGGCAATAATGTGCGGTGGACAATTGGAAGAGCCGCCAATGGCAGAATTGACGACGATCGTATTCTCAAAGGCTTCCCGGGTAAGCACCTTAGATGGGGTGAGATCTTCCCGCACCATCTCCACGATTCTGCGCCCGGTAAGGTAGGCCATCCTTCCTCGTTGGGCATACGGCGCAGGAATGGCGGCGCACCCCGGCAACGACATACCTAACGCCTCCGCCAGCGAATTCATGGAAAGCGCTGTGCCCATGGAATTGCAGTGGCCCAGGCTTGGCGCGCCTTCGAGCACCCGGTCGATTAATTGCTCGCCGGTAATTTCGCCTTCGGCCAGTTGCCGGCGCGATTCCCAGAGGATGAGCCCGGTCCCGGCAAGCTTGCCGTTGACATAACCATCGAGCATGGGTCCGCCCGATAAGATGATCGCGGGCAGGTTCACTGTTGCAGCGGCCATCAGCGCCGCGGGGGTGGTCTTATCGCATCCCGTGGTGAGGACCACACCGTCGAAGAAATATCCGGCCAGGAGCTCGACCAAGCTGAGATACGCAAGGTTGCGATCCAGTGCAGCGGTGGGGCGCTTGCCTGTCTCCTGGATGGGATGACTGGGGAATTCGAATGGCAATCCTCCGGCATCGCGGATACCGGCTTTCACCCGCTCGACAAGGGTGTTGTGAATTCGATTGCAGGGGACCAGGTCGCTACCGCTTTGCGCAATGCCGATCATCGGCCGCCCGGATTGCAGTTCCTCCCGAGTGATGCCGTAATTGCCGTAGCGCTCAAGGTAAACGGCTGCTTCGCCCGGTTCCTCGTCGTTGAACCATAAATCACTGCGCAGTTTCTTCCGCTCGTCCATCAAATCTAGTATCCCAGAGCCTTGTTGACCACGTTCTCTAGCGGTTCGCCGTTCACAAACCGGTCGTATTGTTGGATGAAGAAACGCATTGCCCGGTTGAGCCACTCCTTGGTGTGGTCCGCGCAGTGTGGCGACAGCAACACATTCTCCAATTGATACATGGGGTCCCCCGGCGGCAGCGGCTCCTGCTCAAACACATCGAGGCCGGCGCCTTTAATCCTGTTTTCCTTCAGCGCACGCACCATGGCCGCCTGGTCAATGACCGGTCCCCGCCCCACATTGATGATCACCCCGGTTGGTTTCATGGCAGCGAACTCCTGGTCGCTGAATCTGTGGTGGGTCTCCGCAGTGAGGGGCAGGGTGACCACGACGTGGTCACAGCGAGGAAGCATCTCCAATAAACCATCCTGCCGATAGAACTGGTCCACGAGGGGATCAGCCTCCTCGGGCGGGTGTCTCTTGAGCGCGAGTACGGTCATGCCCATGGGCTGCACGCGTTTGGCCACTGCCCGGCCTATGTCCCCATAGCCCACAATCCCCACCGTCTGGGTGTCAATCTCGTCCACGTCGAACTGCTCCCACTTGCCCGCCATCTGGTTGCGGACCATGCGTCGAAAATCCTTGGCAAAATAGAGGATCGCTGCGAGAGCAAACTCTCCCAGCGAGAGGCTGAACACACCGCTGCCGTTGGTCAGCGGGACGCTGCTCGAAACCAGCTCTGGAAAGAGGAGGCTGTCGAGTCCTGCTGAGCGCGAGTGCACCCAGAGAATATTCCTACACATCAGGAACACCTCGCGCAGCAACTGCTTGGGCCCCGACCATGCAAGGATGACCACGGGAGCGTTGACCACACTGGTAAAGTCTTCGGGCTTGCGACCCACGATGTGCGGCAGATCCTTCAACATGCTCAATTGCGGGTCATCACCCTCGGCAAGAACCAATACAGTGGGTTTGATCGTCATGCGCTCCTATCCGCGTCGAATTCCATTACGGCCTGATGCTATCATTCTCCGGGTCAGGAGACGCCCTTGGACCACAAACTCCCTCGCCCGCTGCGCGGCGTCATAACGGCGATGGTGACACCGGTTGATCAGGACCTTAACCTGGATGAGGAGGGACTGGAACGGCTGGTCGAACACCTGATCGAGGGCGGAGTTCATGGCATCTTCATCCTCGGCACTACCGGTGAAGCACCAAACCTGCCTTACGACGTGCGCTTCGCGTTGATCGAACAAACCTGCAAGCTGGCCGGGACCCGGGTGCCGGTGATCGTTGGCATTACTGACACGTCGCACAAGGACGCGATCCGGATGGCGGCCAAGTCATATGAATGCGGGGCTCTTGCGGTGGTGGCTGCTCCACCGTATTACTTCCAGGTAAGCCAGGCAGACCTGCTCAACTATTTCAAGCGCCTGGCACTGGAATCACCTCTGCCGCTTTTTCTTTATAATGCGCCGCTGAATACCCATCATTGGATCGAGGTCGAGACGGTGATTCAGCTTGCTGCCGAGACCAACGTCACCGGGCTCAAAGATAGCGGATTGAAGATGGGCTATTTCCATGCGGTGCGCGAGGGGGTCAAAGATCGATCTGATTTCAGCCTGCTGGTGGGTCCGGACGAACTGCTGGCAGAAGCAGTGCTCATGGGAGGTCACGGGGGTATGGCCGGCGGTTCCAATCTTTGGCCCCGGCTGTTTGTTGCCTTGTACGAAGCGGCGGTAACTGGTGATTTGAATCGGGTCGTCGCGCTGCAGCAGCGTGTGGTGCAATTCGATACTGCTATTTATCGCTCAGCCAATCCGTTGCGCGGACTCAAATGCGCATTGTCGCTTCTGGGGATGTGCGGCGACGAGCTGACGCTGCCGCTGCAACCTTATTCTCAGCAAGAACGCGATCAGGTACAGAAATATCTGCAGACGGTTGACGTTCTTAAGGATCCTGCGTAGCGGTCAGAGCGGGTTATCCAGTCTTCTCCAACATTTGTAGCGGATCAGCAGGACTTTGCCGCTGCAGCACGAAGGCCTCGGCCCTGGTGTAGCCGCCTTCTACACCCCGGAAGAGAGCAACCCGATCCTGCAATGCGTAGTACCTGTCGGGAGTCTGGCTGGCGTGGGCGTAACAGGCAGCTCGTTTGACCGGCTCTGTTGCGGATATATCAACGTAGTGAGTGGGAGAGAATTGCAAGGTATCTTCTCCGTCAGAAACCTCGTAATAGTACAAAGAAAAGTGCTCTTTTGATTGCCTCCAGGCGTCGTAGGTCAACATAGTGATTGCGCGATGATCGCGGTGATTGTCAAGCGGCCATTGGGTAAAGACCACGTCCGGGTTCTCGGCCTCGATTATCTTTAGATAGGCTTCGTAGTGTTGCTTGTCCACTACGGCATCGCCATTCACCTGGCCGGCATAGGCCGGGCGAGCTCGCAACAGGTCACATGCCTTCTTCGCTTCAGCGATGCGAGTGGCCGCGGAAGCCGGAGGCCACGCTCCGTTGTTCAAATACAGAAGGACCACCTCGTGGCCCAGGGTTGTGAGGCGCGCGATGGTGCCTCCACAGCCGTATTCCGGGTCGCCAGGATGGCCGCCGGCTACGATCACCTTCATTTTCCGGGCTTCCCCCTCATCGACCGCGCCGGTTACAGACCCGCCGAAGGCCGAACTGGAAGCCAAAGCCCCGGCTCCGATGAGTACATCTCTTCGCGTTATTAAGCCCACCCAAACACCCCTTCTGTGGATTTAATTTTTTTATAAAACGCTAGTACAAGTGGTATAAGTTGTGTCATAAAGTAATCGTTTTTCGCGTGACTTCGGTGTGTTTTATTCATGGCCGATTCAGGTCATTGATTGCTACACTTTTCATGTGCTTAAGAGTCTTACACCATAACGGTGTCGGGCTGAAAGCATATGGCTCGTTGCCTTAGGGTCAGTTTCAATTTCCCAGTGTTGTTGGTTTCTCCCCCACGGAACATATGAAGTAGCCAGGACCTTCGATTCCCCACCCGGAATCGGCGCACTTTGTCGTCGCGCATATCAGGCGGCGGATGTGGTGCAGGTACTGGCCTGGCTGAATGTGAGTACGACTGTGTTTTTTGGGGGGCTTGCGTGGCGAAGATTTCATCTGCTGGTTCGTATTTCGTGGGGAGCATAATGCGTTGGCGTCAGCGGTATTCAACCCTGGCAAACCTTTGCCTGTTGGCACTGCTGTGCTCCAGTATCGCGGCCACCGCCCAGGTGAATCTCTATGTCCGGGGCTACAACTCGTCGCGTACGGGCGCAAACCTGCAGGAAACGATCCTTACCCCTGCCAATGTAAACCCAACCAACTTTGGAAAACTGTTCACCGTTAAGACGGACGGCCAGATCTACGCCTCGCCGCTGTACGTATCGAACCTGCAGATCGCCGGCGGTACGCACAATGTCGTTTACATAGAAACCATGTTCAATTCCATCTATGCCCTGGATGCGGACACCGGGGCAACTTTATGGACGCAGAACTATGGCTACCCCATTATCGCGGAGGATGTGCAGAACAATCAGAATATCGACTGGCGCACCGGGATAGGCATACTCAGCACGCCGGTGATCGATCCGTCGACGAATATCATGTATTTCGTCAACGGCAACCAGCCGCAAAATGGCGCCCAGCAATACACCTACAAGCTTAACGCCCTTGATATCACGACTGGAGAACCCGTACATGGAAGCCCGGTGACGATTAGCGCCACCTACTCTAACTCCGACACGACCAGTCCCGTGGTCTTCAATGCCAAAATGCAGGGGCAGCGCCCGGGTCTCACGCTGGCGAATGGAAACGTCTATATCGCGTTCGGCTCGCACCAGGATCAAACGCCCTACTACGGATGGGTGATGGCCTACAGCGAATCCACGCTGACGCAGACCGCAGTCTATGTCGATACCCCTATGGACGGATGGGGCGGAATCTGGAACGCTGGACAAGCTCCCGTAGTAGATTCTGCCGGCAACCTCTACTTCACTACCGGAAACGGCGCCGTCGGCTCAACGCCAAACAACAACGTGCAGGCGGGCAGCAGCTTTGTCAAACTGTCGGCCAGCCTCCAATTGGTGGATTACTTCACCCCTTCGAACGCCTCTACGTTGAATTCGGGAGATATGGATCTGGGGTCGGCTGGCATCATGCTCATCCCGAATACCAACTATCTGCTAGGCGGTGGCAAACAGGGTGTTCTCTACCTGGTGAACATCAATAACATGACGCACTTTAATGCCTCCGGCGACAAGGTGCAGCAGGAGTTTCAGGCTGTTTTCGGCAAGGGGACCAGCCACATCCATGGCACCCCGGTGTATTTCGATAGCGATAAGAATGGCCCCACGACCTTTGTCTGGGGAGAAAACGACGTCTTACGCGGTTTCTTGTTCAACCAAACGACTGGGCTTATCAACACCACGCCCTTTGCCACCAGTACCATGACGGCGCCGGTGACAAACAACGATGGCGCTATGCCAGGCGGGTTCCTGTCTATCTCAGCCAACGGTACCAGCAACGGCATTGTATGGGCTTCGACGCCTTATGCCGCTGACGCGGTGACTACGACGGTGCAGGGCGTTTTATACGCTTTCAGTGCAGACACGCTGCAGCCGTTGTGGAGCGACAAAAACAATGACTCGCGCGACGAAGTCGGCTACATGGCTAAGTTTGCACCGCCCGTGGTGGCGAACGGGAAGGTCTACGTGCCCACATTCGGCGCGTTGGGCACGAGTGATGGCTCAGGCGCCCTGGTGGTCTATGGCCTGTTGCACAGTAACCCTACTCTGACCGTCAATGTGGCTAACGAAAGCATGACGGCCGGGTCGGCGCTGCCCACGCTTACCGGCACCGTCAGCGGACTCCAAAATGGCGATACCCTGGGCAACCAGATTATTGTGACTTACAGCACGACGGGAACCAGCAGCTCGCCCGCCGGCACCTACCCCATCACCGCAACCGTGAGCGGTTCTTCCGCCAACAACTACCAGGTAGTGGTGAACGCAGGAACCCTGACCATCACACCAGCTACGCAAACGCTGACAGTGACTGCTAACAACGCGACCCGGGCTTATGGAGCAGCCAACCCAACCTTCACTGGAACCATCACCGGCGCGCAGAATGGCGACACCTTCACAGAAAGCTTCAGCACGACGGCGAACACGACCAGCAATGTGGGCAGCTATCCGATTGTCCCTGCTGCCAGCGGTAACAATTTGAACAAGTACAACGTGGTTATCGTGGACGGAACATTAACTGTGACCGCCGCGGCTACCACGACAGCAGTGAGTGCGCCGGGGAACTCTACTTACGGTTCCAGCATCACGCTCATAGCAACGGTGACCTCAAGCGCGGGGATACCCGCGGGTACAGCAACGTTTTATAGCGGCTCGAATGCTGTGGGTACAGGAACACTGAACGGCAGCGGAGTAGCGACGTTAAGCACCAGCACACTTGCTGTGGGCACCGACGCCATCACCGCCAGCTATTCAGCCTCTGGAAACTTTGCCGGCAGCACCTCCGCGGCTAGCAGCATTACGGTCACCCAGGCTTCTCAGACCATCACTTTCCCAGCGATCGCATCGCGGCCATACGGGAGCGCTCCCTTTGCTGTAACGGCGACTTCGAGCGCCGGCAGCAGCTTTCCGGTGACCATCACGGTCCAGTCCGGTCCGGCGGCCATCAGTGGCGGTGTCGTTACTCTTACCGGCGTGGGCACAGTGGTGCTGCAAGCCACCCAAGCCGGCAATGCGGACTACAGCTCAGCCACGGCGACCCAGAGCTTCCAGGTAACGCCTGCGCCGTTGACCGTAAGCGCCAATAACGCCAGCCGCGCTTTCGGTGCAGCCAACCCGGCCTTTAGCGGAACGGTCACAGGCGCTGTCGGAAGCGACAGCTTTACTGAGAGCTTTACAACCACGGCGACCAGCAGCAGCAATGTGGGCAGCTACCCGATTGTGCCCGCCGTGACCGGCCCTCAATCCAACTACACCATCACCTACGTCAATGGCGCCCTTTCTGTGACCGGGGCGTCCACCACGACCACCTTAAGCGCGCCTGCCAGCGCTTCGTATGGCGCCAATGTGGCGCTGACAGCGACGGTGACCTCAACCGCAGGTACACCTGGCGGCATCGTCACCTTCTCTAACGGAAGCACAACCCTCGGCACCGGAACCCTCAACGGCAGCGGCGTGGCCAGCTTGAGCACGACTACGCTTCCCGTGGGTACGGATGCCGTCTCGGCTAGCTACGCGGCGACTGGTAACTTTTCCGCCAGCACTTCGACGGCAACCAACATTACGGTAAGCACCGCATCGCAGACCATTACCTTCCCTGCGATTCCCTCGCGGGCGTACGGAAGCGCGCCCTTTGGGGTGTCGGCAACCTCGAGCTTAGGTAGCAGTTATCCGGTCACCATTAGTGTCCTGTCGGGTCCGGCGGTGATCAACGGCGGCATCGTCACCCTCACGGGTGCAGGTACGGTGGTGCTGCAAGCCACGCAAGCCGGCGACTCCAACTACGGATCCGCGACCACGACCCAGAGTTTCCAGGTGTCGCCGGCAGTGTTGACCGTGGCCGCCAACAATGCGACACGCTCTTACGGAGCGGCCAACCCGGCCTTTAGCGGATCTGTGACCGGCGCTGTGGGCAGCGACAGCTTTACCGAGAGTTTCACCACCGCGGCAACCGCCGGCAGCAATGCCGGTAGCTACCCGATCGTGCCAGCCGCAGCAGGTCCGGCGCTGGGCAACTACACGGTCACGATCGTCAACGGTACGTTGACCGTATCCCCGGTAGCGACTTCGACTACCGTCGCGGCGCCTGGCAGCGCCTCTTACGGCGCCAGCGTGACGCTCACAGCCACCGTGTCATCAACAGCGGGTACTCCGGCTGGATTGGTAACCTTCGTGAGCGGATCCACCCCGGTGGGAACGGCCGCACTGAACGCCAGCGGTACGGCGGTGCTGAGCACGATTGCACTTCCTGCCGGCACGGATGCCCTCACTGCCAGCTACGCAACGCAGGGTAATTTTGCGGCCAGCACAGCGGCGACCTCCATAACCATCAATGCTGCATCGCAGACGATCAGCTTCCCCGCGATCGCATCACGGCCATATGGCAGCGCGCCTTTCGCCGTCTCTGCTAGTTCCAGCCTGGGCAGCAGCTATCCGGTGACCATCACCGTGGCGTCTGGTCCGGCAACCATCGGCGGTGGGCTGGTGAGCATTACCGGCGTGGGGACGGTCGTACTCCAGGCGTCGCAGGCCGGTAATAGCAGCTACGGTCCAGCCTCAGCGACGGAGAGTTTCCAGGTCACACCCGCACCCCTGACTGTAGTGGCAAATAACGCCACCCGAGCCTATGCCGCGGCCAATCCGTCCTTTAACGGAACAGTAACCGGCGCGGTCGGCAGTGATACCTTTAACGAAACCTTTAGCAGCGCCGCGACAACAGCAAGCAATGTTGGGACTTATCCAATCGTGCCCGCCGTGAGCGGCGCGGCGCTTGCCAACTACACAGTCACCGTCGTCAAGGGCACGCTGACGGTTACGCCGGCAGCTACGACAACAACGGTGAGTGCACCATCGAGCGCCACATATGGCGCCGGGGTGACGTTGACGGCGACGGTAGCATCGAGCGCGGGCACGCCAGGCGGCACGGTCACCTTCTATAACGGCTCTACATCTCTCGGCGTGGGCACGCTGAACGGCAAAGGAGCAGCGATGCTGAACACCACCTCACTGCCCGAGAAGACTGACAGTATTACTGCAGCTTATGCGGCTGAAGGCAACTTTGCCGCCAGCGCTTCTCCAGCGGTATCCGTCGCCATCTCTGCACCGCCAGTGACCACGAACGGAAGCTATAGCATGAACGCGAGCCCAACCGCCTTGACCGTGACCCAGGGAGCGATGGCAAAAACCATGCTCACCTTTACACCCACGGGCGGGTTCAGCGGAACGGTGGCGTTAAGTTGCTCCAACGTCCCCGCCAATGTGAGCTGTGTGTTCGCCCAGAACCAGGTAACTCTCGCGGGTAACAATCAGAGCGTGAATGTGGGCCTCACACTGCAGACAACGATGCAAAATGCTGCCAGGCAAACCCCGGCGGGAGCACCCCTGCCTACGGCTTTGCTAGCCCTGGCGTTCTGGTGGCCAGGCAGCCTGACCGGGATAGCGGTCTTCCTGCGCAAACAGAAGCTGGTGAAGATGCAGCTCTCCTGGCAAATCTGCCTGCTGCTGCTGTGCACCCTGGCCTGCGCCGCCGGCATGTCCGGCTGCGGTATGAGCGGGTATGTGGTGAACCCCACAACCAGCACGGTCCAGGTAACGGTGGTGGCTACCGGAACGGCGGCGAATGCTCTGCCCCAGACACTCGTCCTGAGCCTCAAAATCAACCCGTAACTGAAACCCCAGCCTTTGGGTGGGTGGCCCAGGTCTCGCTTTCGAGACCTGGGTCACCCACTCATTCTTCGTCTGCATCATTTGCCTATTCTCAGATAGGCCGCAGGTCAGGCCTTGGGCCATCCAAGGTGATGAAAAAGCGGCTTCTCACCCACGCTCCCGAGCTCCGCGAGTGCTTTATGTTGTCTCGTGAGCAATGTGTGCTTTATTTTGGTACACTCTGACTGAACCTGACGCCCACGTCCGGGCTGAAAGTCCAGGTTCGTTTTTGGTTTCCTCCGCTGTGTTGAACGATTCCCCCAAGGATATTTGAACTACAAGGGCCTTAGATTCCTTCCCAGGGATCGCCGTATTTCCTCGTCGCCAAGATCGAGTCCCGGTTGCTAGTGCAGCGACTGGTTGGGCCAAACATGTTTTCCCAGGTCCCAAAGCATCCATCTTCTGCTTCGCATTTTGTTGAGGGAGTTCTTACTTTGTCTAAGCGGTTCTTTGCCGTATCAATTTTTTTCTTGTTGGCGCTGGGGGTTTCCGGCTTAGTAGCCGCGGCCCAGGTGAATGTTTATACCCGCAGTAACGATAATTCACGCACCGGCCAAAACTTGCAGGAGACCATCCTTACTCCCGCTATCGTGAACTCGACCAACTTTGGCAAGCTGTTCACGGTAGCGACAGACGGCCAGATCTACGCCCAGCCGCTGTACGTGTCAAACCTGGCGATCGCCGGCGGCACCCATAATGTTGTCTTTGTCGCGAGCATGTTGAATACCGTGTATGCGCTGGATGCCGACACGGGAGCCACTCTTTGGACACAGAACTATGGCTCGCCCATCATTCCGCAGGACGTTGAGTTCGATCAGAACATTTCCTGGGCGACCCGGCTGGGCATCCTGGGCACGCCCGTGATCGACCCGGCAACCAACTACATGTACTTTGTCTCTGGTTCCCAGCCAGCCGATGGAACCAAGGTATTCTCTTACAAACTGAACGCGATCGACATCACGACGGGACTTCCGGTGAACGGAAGCCCGGTGACGATCACCGCCACGTACTCCACTCCTGATCTGACCAGTCCCCTGGTCTTCAATCCCCAGATGCAGAATCCCCGCCCGGGCCTGGCGCTGGCGAACGGGAACGTGTACATTGCCTTCGCCTCTCACGAGGACGCTCCGCCATACAACGGTTTTGTGATGGCCTACAGCACCTCGACGCTGGCGCAGACAGCCGTCTACTCCGACACGACGATAGGCACGCTGGGTGGGATCTGGAACGCCGGGCAAGCTCCCGCAGTCGATGCTGCCGGCAACCTTTATATATCGACCGGCAATGGCAGCTTCGGTACGACTCCGAACAAGCTGGTGCAAACGGGCAATAGCTTCATTAAGCTGTCACCGAGCCTGCAACTACTTGATTACTTCACTCCTTACAACAGCGCCATCATGAATACGAGTGACCTGGATCTGGGATCGAGCGGACTGCTGCTGATTCCCAACACCAGCTACATGCTGGGCGGTGGAAAGCAAGGGGTGCTCTACCTGGCTGACGCAAATGGGATGGGGGAGTTCAACGCCTCGAGCGACCAGGTCCGGCAGGAGTTTCAGGCGGTCTACGGTGTGGGAACCAGTCATATCCACGGCGGGCCAGTGTACTTCAACAGCGACCAGAACGGCCCCACAACTTACGTCTGGGGAGAGAACGATGTGCTGCGCGGGTTCCTCTTCAATGCCACCACGGGACTCTTGAATCCCACCCCGTTTGCCACCAGCACGATGACCGCCCCGGTGACCAACAACGACGGCGCCATGCCGGGCGGTTTCCTCGCCATTTCGGCCAACGGTCAAAGTAACGGCATTCTTTGGGCTTCGACACCCTACAACGACAACGCCGTGGTTAAGACAGTCCAGGGCGTTTTATACGCTTTCGATGCCGATACCCTCAACCTTCTATGGCGCGATAAGACCAACGACGCAAGGGATGAGATCGGCAACTTCGCAAAGTATGTACCTCCGTTGGTAGCCAACGGAAAGCTTTACATGGCTACCTTCGGCGCGTTAGGTACAACCAATGGTTCCGGCGCCCTGGTGGTGTATGGGTTGCTCAAACCAGAGTTGACCATCAGTGTGGCCAACGCCACGATGACCGCTGGCGCCGCGCTGCCCACATTCACCGGAACGGTCACCGGCCTCGAAAATGGCGATACCCTGGGCTCGACGATTATTGTGACGTACAGCACGACCGCCACCAGCAGTTCTGCTGCCGGCACGTACCCCATCACAGCAACCGTGAGTGGTACTTCCGCCAACAATTACGTGACAGCCGTGGTCGCGGGAACGCTGACCATCTCGGCATCAACGCCAACCCTGACCGTCACCGCAAACAACGGAACCCGCGCCTATGGAGCAGCCAATCCGGCCTTCACTGGAACCATCAACGGCGCGCAGAACGGCGACACCTTTACCGAGAGCTTTTCCACCACGGCGACGGCGGCCAGCAACGTGGGCAGCTATCCGATTGCCCCTGCTGCAAGCGGCACCAACCTGGGCAACTACAATGTTGTGATCGTAGATGGCGCATTAAGGGTGACACCTGCTGCGTTGACCGCGACCGCCAAAAACGCCAGCCGCGTTTACGGCGCAGCCAACCCCGCCTTGAGCGGAACCGTGACCGGCGCGGTCGGCAGCGACAGCTTTACCGAGAGCTTTACGACCACGGCAACGGCCAGCAGCAACGTGGGCAGCTACCCGATTGTGCCCGCCGTGGCCGGCCCTCAATCCAACTACACCGTCACCCTCGTCAATGGCACTCTTACGGTAACGGGAGCACCGACCTCGACCGCCCTGAGCGCACCAGCCAGTGCTGCATCTGGCGCTAATGTGACGTTGACAGCAACAGTTAGCTCGAGTGCAGGTACGCCAGGCGGCATCGTCACCTTCTCTAATGGAAGCACCACCCTTGGCACGGGCACCTTGAACGCCAGCGGCGCGGCCACACTGAACACCACGGCGTTGCCCGCAGGCACCGACACGGTGACAGCGGTGTATTCGGCTGCCGGCAACTTTGCTGCCAGCACTTCAGCGGGGGTGACCGTCTCCATCTCCGCGCCTGTGAGCCCAGCCGCAAGCTATACCGTGAGCGCGAACCCGGCCTCGTTGACAGTGAAGCAGGGGGCCGCCGCAAACACTATGCTCACCTTTACACCCACCGGCGGGTACAAGGATACGGTGTCGTTAAGTTACTCCAACCTCCCTGCCAATGTGAGCTGTGTGTTCTCGCAGAACCAGGTAATTTTCACCGGTAACAATCAGAGCGTGAATGTGGTCATGACTATGCAGGCGGGGATCCAAAGCGCTGCCAAGCAAACTCCGTCAGGCGCGCCCCTGCCTACAGCCCTGCTCGCGCTGGCGTTCTGGTGGCCCGGCAGCCTGACCGGAATAGCGGTCTTCGCGCGCAAACGGAAACTGGTGAAGATGGGGCTCTCCTGGCAGATCTGCCTGTTGCTGCTTTGCACGGTGGCCTGCGCCGCCGGCCTGTCCGGCTGCGGCGGGGGTAGCTATCAGGCGCAGGCTGCATCGCCGGCCAGCGTCCCGGTGACCGTGGTAGCCACTGGGTCGTCGACGACTGCTGTGCCCCAGACGCTCGTCGTGACCCTCAATATCACCCAGTAACTGTTGCTATCCCCGGCCCCTGAGGCCGGCGCAGCATTCTGTCGGCCCGGGATGAACTGACGATATCGTAAGAGCGGGGTCCTAGACGTTTGTGAAATCGGCCACGGCTTTTCTCGCTATAGCAGCCAGCTTACCGCTACTGACTTCCGGCCAGGAGGTGCACCCCCGCTACACGGTGGTGGATCGCGGACCATCCCTAGTAAGGACACTGACTGATACTCCGGGCCTGAATAATCGGGGCGACGTCGCTACCTGGCAGTCCGTAACCGCAAGTCAGTCGCCCGGACTGGTCATACTGCACGACAAGGCGACCACGTCGATCGAAGGGGATAAAGACTTCTCCCTGGTCTACCCCGCAGACATTAACGACCAGCTCACGGTGGTGGGCCTGCTGCAGAAACCTCAGGATCTGCGATTCACGAAGGCCTTCAAGTGGTCTGATCAGCATCTGCAAATACTGGACTCGCTCGGCGGCCCGTATTCGTTGGCCGCCGCGGTCAATGCAGCAGGGGAGGTTGTGGGCAGCGCGCAAACCACCACGGGAAAGCGACACGCGGTGTTATGGCAAGCGAACCAGCCCCGTGATCTCGGTCTGCTCGCCCAGGGAGATTACAGTAGCGCTCGGGACCTCAACGATAAGAGCGACATCGTCGGAGACGCAAACGTTGTTCCTAATGGCCAGCCGCAGGCTTTTCTCTGGCGTGCGGGCAAGATGCGCGAACTGCCGAAAATCCCCGGAGGAACCTACTGCACTGCCCAGGCGATTAACAATGCAGGTGTGATCACAGGATCGTGCGACCTCGCCAACGGCTCCCGGCACGGGGTAGTGTGGAGAAATGGTTCGATAAAGGATCTGGGCACGCTGGGCGATGAGGATGCTCCCAGCACGGCACTGGACATAAATGCCCAGGTACAGGTGGTCGGGACCTCAGAAGCCACTTCGGACCATTTGCGGGCATTTCTCTGGGAAAAGGGCAAGATAATCAATCTGAACCAGTTGATTTCGAAGCAATCCGGCTGGCTGTTGCTGGTGGCCTCGCGCATCAACGACAAAGGCGAGATTCTGGGCCGGGGATACTACCATGGATCGATCCACGCCTTTCTGCTTGAGCCCGATCAACCCGCCGGGAATATTAAGAAATAAAAGCAAAGCCACTGCGCTATAATGTAGATACGTTACTACATTGATCAGGAGCGCAATTTGGCCATCACGACGCTTTCCAGCCGGGAATTCAATCAGGATACGAGCCGAGCTAAGAAGGCGGCCAAACGTGGCCCTGTCATTATCACGGATCGCGGACGACCCTCCCACGTGCTGATGACCATCGAAGAATACCGAAAAATTACTGGCAAGAAAGAAAACATCCTCGAACTGCTGGCGATGCCGGAGGCGGCCGCGATTGAGTTTGAGCCTCCCCGCCTGAGTGGCGATTTTCACCGTCCTGTCGACCTCTCCTGATGTACCTGCTCGATACCAATGTCATCTCTGAACTGCGAAAGGGAGGGACGAGCAGAATGGATCCCAACGTAAGAGACTGGGCAAAGAGTGTTTCGACGTCCACTTTGTATCTGTCTGCAATCTCGATTCTGGAATTGGAGATCGGCATCCTGCTCCTCGAACGCCGCGATCGATCACAAGGCGCGGTGCTTCGAGCCTGGATGGAGGGACACGTATTAACCACGTTCGAGGGGCGAATCCTCGCGGTTGATACGTCCGTCGCGCGGAGGTGCGCCACCTTCCATGTGCCCTCTCCCCGCTCCGATCGAGATACTCTGATCGCCGCGACGGCCATGGTTCACGGCATGAGCGTAGTCACAAGGAATGTTTCGGACTTCAAACCCACGGGCGTAGCCTTCGTGAATCCCTGGAATTCGTAGGGTACGAGACATCGTTCAACCAGATAGAATCATGGTTCCCGATTAGGACTGGCCGCCCAGGAGAGTTCTCAGCCCGTGCCCACTCGACGCCCCGTATTCCTCTACTGCCTGCTGGCCGCGTTGTTCGCGATCACGCTCCTTTACCAGGTTCGATACCTGCCGGATATTGTCCGTGATCAACGTATCCGGTCGCCTTTCTTCTTTGTCGACTCAGGAAGCAACAGGATCGCACTTGCCACCCCTGAAGCCGCCTCTTATGGAATCCATACCGGAGACCGGCTGCTCGCGGTCAATGGAGTCCCCTTCACCGGCAGTGGTGTGCTGGGCCACGCACGGGCGATGAGAAGAGCCGGGGTGCCGATGGCCGTTACCATTGCTCCCAAAAACGGCGCCGACAGCAGCCAGCAAACGATCGCGATGCCGGTGATCGCCCAACCGCGGAACGCATGGGCCGACTTGAGCACCTTTGTGATTCAAATGCTGCTCCCCGCGGTGTCACTGTTGCTCGGGTTCTGGGTCGTGTTCCGACGGCCCCGAGACCCCATGGCGTGGCTCTTGCTGGGGGTGATGATGAGTTTTCCCCACATCCTGCAAGCGTTCGTGGTACAGGGTTGGCCGCCTGGGTGGCGCGAAGCCGGGGTCTTTTATGAGACGGCGCTCAATTGCCTATTTCCTATCGTCATGTTCCTGTTTGGGCGCTTCTTTCCTGAGCCGTTTCCGCGGGGCACTCGGTACGATCGTACATGGCGAGCCATACAGTGGCTGTGCGCGGTTCCCTTCGCCATCCTGGCCGTTGCCGGAGTTGTTGTCGAGGTGGCCTCGCTGAGCGATTATCGGTCCGTTGCCGGGATCGGCGCAGTCCTTGCGCGTTTGGCACCGGTCATACAGATCCTGGCATACATCCTGGTCGGAAGTTTTTTCTCGGCCATGGGGATCAAGCTTGGCTTGAGCAAATCCCCTGATGCCAAGCGCAGGCTTCGCTTCCTCTATTGGGGCGCGGTTGTCGCGTTCACCCCCGCGCTTGTGCCTACGTTGTTCGCACTTCTGCAAGGCAAGAACCCGAGTGAGTTGTTCCCTTCCTGGGTTATGACTGTGCTGGTCATTCCCCTCCTCCTGTTCCCCCTGACGCTGACCTACGTCATTGTGGTGCAAAAGGCGATGGGTGTCGGTGTTGCTATTCGCCAGGGCTTGCAGT
>CAZSUK010000070.1:0-8665 GCA_964609355.1 uncultured Acidobacteriaceae bacterium
GTCACGCCCTCGGAGCCATGTTGGGGGAAGTGCTTCTCATACCATGCAATGCAACGGTCGGTGGAGTCCACCTGGTGCTGAGTTTCAGACAGGCCGTGCCCTTCGCGCGGATAGCGAACCAGCACGGCTTCTGTCCCGACATCCTTCAGCGCCACGTAGAACTGCTCGGCCTCCGCGATTGGCACGTCGTTGTCGTTCTCCCCATGCATGATAAGCGTCGGCGTATGCGCGCCCGCGATATGCTTCAGCGCGGAACGTTCCCACGCCAGGTCCATGAGGTTTCCCTGGTGCAGGAATTGTCCAAACTCCATCTCCTCGTACTGGTTGTAGTAGGTCATGTAGTTATAACTGACGAGGTTCGCAATGCCGGCCGTGGGGATCGCGGCCTTGAACTCGTTGGTTTGGGTAATGAGCCAATCGGTGAGTTGTCCGCCGTAGCTCACTCCCTCGATGCCCATACGTTCTGGGTCGATCCACAAATAGCGTCTGACGGCTGCGTTCACACCGTAGAGGACATCCTGGCCTTCATTCCCGTCCTGGTCGCCAAAAACAGCGTCCGCAAACTTCTGTCCGTAGCCAGTGGAGCCGCGGTAATTCACGTTGAGCACTGCGTAACCGTGCGCGGCGTAGACCTGGTTCTTGAAGTTGAACCAGGAGCCGTTCGCCGAGTGCGGCCCTCCATGAATCACCACGATGAGCGGATGCCTGGAAGTGGTGGTCATGCCAATAGGCTTGGTCAGAAACGCCTCCACCTCAAACCGGTTGTCGTTGCTGACGAAGGTGAAGGGTTCCACTTCGGCAATGGTCTTGTTGCCCAAAAGTTCCTGGTTGAGGTTGGTGAGCTTGCGCGGTGCGTCGGAGCTCGATTTCAAATAAAGCTGAGACGCGTCATGCGGTGTGGTAAGGCCGTAAGCTATCGCGCCGTTACTGCCAGCCGACCAGTCTGCAACACTCCCCTCGTCTTTGACGACATATTCCGGCTGGCCGCCGAGCGGCAGGCGAACGAGATGATTACTGCCACGCTCCATCACGGTGAAGTAGACAGCATTCCCATCGGGTGCCCAACGGGGGGCGCCCTGGCGGTTATCGACCGCCGCGCCGATTTCGCGGCGATCGCTGCCGTCCTCGTTCATCACCCACACGTGTGTGTCTTCCATCGTCGTTTCGCGGTCAGTAAGACCGCGACGTGTCCCCAAATAGGCGATCGATTTTCCGTCCGGCGACCAGACTGGGCTGTATTCGCATGCTTCAGAAGCAATCAGGCGATGGATTGTATTGTCAGCCAGTTGCAAAGTGAAAAGGTCATAGTGAAAAAATTCATCCTGATTCGGATCGCGGTTGGAGGCGAAAAGGAGTTGCTTCCCATCGGGCGACCAATCCACGGAATGCTCGTCGTAGTTGCCTTGGGTAAGTTGGCGGACCTGCCTGGAAGCGATATCCACAACGAAAAGATGCAGGCGCTGATTGTCGTTGAAGTGCGTAAACCCTTCGCTCGCCGTGGGCTTGTAAAGATAGCGGGTGATGACCATAGGATCACCACTCGCCTGCGCACCGCCCTCCCCTACTTTGGAAGAGACGAAGGCGATCTGCTTTCCATCCGGCGACCAGGCAAACGCTTTCCCGGTACCCGGTAGAGGAGAATTGGTACCCGAGACGGGCGCCAGAAAGACGGTGTTGCTGCCGTCGGGATGCGCAATCAGGAGACCATGCTTGTCTCCGTCCTGGCCGTGAAACGCAATCCACTTGCTGTCGCCCGACCACTGAGGGCCGGCGGCTGCCTTGTCGCCACCGAGGCGGACGCTTTTCCCCGTGTTCAACTCCATCACCCAGAGTTGGTCATAAGGGCGGCCGGGGAGGTCACGCATCATGATGGCATACGCCAGGTAGCGCCCGTCAGGCGAGAGGGCCACACTGCCCACCGAGCGTAGCCGAGACAGGTCGTTACTGGTGAGCACCTGGGCATAGGCTGTGCCCACCAGTAGCACCGCATAACCCAAGCCAGCCACGATGCGCAGCAACATGGCTTTCAGGCAGTAACGCATGCAATTCCCTCCGACGGTCCGACGACAAGTCTATGGCACGCGGAGGAGGAATTCGTGAATTTCTTGGATTGGCTCACTATTCAACCCGAGCTAGGTCGAAACCCGTGCGTGGCCCAATGTCGTCGCTGGTACGGAACAACTTTGCATGGTTTGCATCGATTAATTCCACCCGGAAGCTCACCACCGACCCGTCCCGGCGGTGCATATCAAAGCTCAGCTTCTCCGGTTGGTAATTCAAATTCTCCATAGGACCGGCAGCCTGGCCCTCCACATGAGGCGCGCTATCGTCTTGGTCTTTCTTGAGCAGGTAGAAGACGGCGCTGCCCGTAGCCTTGCCTGCATTCTGCTCGACACTAAGTTCTACATTAGGGACATTGCCTTCCATACCGCGCCACTTACCACGCAAAGAGCTCTGTGCGTGAGCAACGACCGAGCCGGCCACGAGCAACAAAACGATTGTGTATTGGTGAAGGTTTCTCATTGGAATGCTCCTGACTAAACGGCTACCGTTCGCGGCCAATGACCGAGGTAGCCAGTGTGCCGCCAAGACCCATGGTCTCGACGGCGGTTGAGGGGACAATGACCATCGCTCCCTTTTCTTTCATTGCTTCGTAGAGCATGTTCATTGCGCGTAGATGCAGGGCGCCAGGATTATCGCCGTAGGTCCTGGCAGCCTCCGCAAACTTGACAGCGACCTGGGTCTCGGCGTCCCCAAGGATCAACCGAGCCTGACGCTCGCGTTCGGCCTGGGCCTGCTGCGACATAGCGTTTTCCAGGGCTTGCGGGATGCGAACGTCGCGGATCTCCACTGATTGAATGGTGATGCCCCAGGGATTGGTCTTGGCATCAAGAATCAGTTGCAGTTGCTGACCCATACTCTCGCGCTCGGTGATCATCTGCGCCAGTTCATGGCGGCCGATGGATTCACGAAGTGCTGTTTGCGCGCTCATATTCACTGCTTCGCTGAAGTTTTCGACTTCGAGAATGGATTTCTCCGCATTCCACACCAGCCAGAACACAATGGCGTCCACATTAACCGGGACCGTGTCGCGGGTGAGAGTGGATTCGGCAGTCACCGTGGCCACACGGACGCGCTGATCCACAAAGCGGCTAAGGGTGTCCATGATGGGCACGATGAGGAAGATACCCGGGCCGCGCAGGCCACGGTACCGTCCAAAACGCAGGATCGCAACCCGCTGCCATTGCTGCACGACCTTTATCGAGAACATGAGATAGACGCCGACGGCCAGACCGGCAAGCAGAGGAACCGGCGAGTGAATTACCTTGCTGCCGGCAAGCCCACAAGCGAGGCACGCGAGGAAGGCTGCAATTCCCGGTCCGCTTATATCAACGTCTAAGGTTTTGCCCATGCTGTTCATCGTTTATCTCCTTTTGCTTTCTGGCCCTTCCCCTGTTTGCCTTCTGCCAGCCGGTCGCGCAGGGCCATTACTATCTCTTCCAGATTGAAGCCCCCGGCGCCGGCCCGGGCCGTAAACTCGTCCACCAGTTGCTCCAGGCCGCGGGAATGCTCGACCGCATCCCGTTCGACAGTTTGCTGGGAAACAAAAGTGCCCGTACCTTGCTGCGTGTCGAGGATCCCGCGAATTTCCATTTCGCGATACGCGCGCACCACCGTGTTGGGGTTGATCTCAAGATCGACAGCTACCTGGCGCACAGTCGGAAGCTGATCCCCGGCAAGCAAAGCTCCCGTAGCAACAGCGGCTTGAACCTGATCGATAAGTTGGCGGTAAAGCGGGACGCCACTGCGCATATCCAAACGGAAGGTAAAAGGGCGCCGGACTGGAACCGGTGTTTTCATGCGAAACAATGGTGTACTAGTGTACTAGTACATGTCAAGCAAAAAAGAGACTCCTTTCACATTGCCCACGAAATCATTCCGACACTAGCCTCATCACGTGTGCCGCTCCAGGGCAGGGCGTCACTCATAGTCGTCGGGTGTGACCTATGATTAATGAAGGGAATGGTTTCGCTTCCCGAGGGAGATCTGTATGAAACTCCTGCTATCGTTAATCATTCCCTGTCTGCTCTTGCTGCTGAACGCCAACGGGGCGGAGACAAAGTCCGTGACCGACGCTGATCGAGCAACGGTGGTCGAAGGCAACAATGCTTTTGCGGTTGCCCTGTACCGCCAGCTGGGTAGTCAAGCGGGCAATCTCTTCTTCTCGCCCGAGAGCATTTCGACCGCGCTCGCCATGACTTATGCGGGGGCCCGCGGCAACACTGCAACTGAAATGGCGAAGGCTTTGCACTTCACTCTCCCGCCATCGCAGCTGGATGCTGCGATGGGTGCTCTGCTGCGCGATCTCAACGCCGCCCATTCTGAATACCAGCTCAATGTGGCCAATGCTCTCTGGGCCCAGCAGGGCTACACCTTTCTAGACCAATTTCTTAACCTGCTTAACACCGACTACGGCGCAGGACTACAGCAGGTTGACTTCAAGGGCGCGTCGGAAGCGGCTCGGTCGACCATCAACCAATGGGTCGAGCAGAAAACGCAGGATAAGATCAAGGACCTGCTCGCGCCGGGCTCACTTAGACCTGATACACGCCTGGTGCTGACCAATGCGATCTACTTCAAGGGTAACTGGCAGACGCAATTCGATAAGGCGCAGACTAAGGATGAGGACTTCTATCTCTCTCAGACCAAGTCGACCACCGCGCCGCTGATGCACCGCGAGGGGAGCTTCGGTTATTTCGATGGTGGAAGCTTTCAGGTTCTGGAGATTCCCTACAAGAGCAATGAGCTTTCGCTGATAGTCCTGCTACCTAAAGAACGCAGCGGCCTGTCGGGGCTTGAAAACTCGATGACTGCTTCAAATATGCAGCAATGGCTTAAGCAGGTAGCTCCCGTTCCCAAAGTTATCGTGACCATCCCCAAGTTCAAATCCACGCAAGAATTTGAGCTAAGCTCTGCCCTGCGTTCGCTGGGGATGCCGCAGGCGTTTGCTTCCAACGCGGACTTTTCAGGAATGACCGGCAAGCCCGATTTTGCGATTTCCGCAGTCATTCACAAAGCTTTTGTGGACGTAAATGAGGAAGGGACCGAAGCAGCCGCGGCTACGGCTGTAACGATGAGAGCGCTAGCCATGCGCGCGCCGGGGCCGCCGCCACCGCCGGTCTTCCGCGCGGATCATCCATTTATCTTTCTCATTCGCGACAATGGCTCGCGAAGCATTTTGTTCATGGGCCGCATGACTGATCCGGCCAGTTAAGGCGTGCCACCAGGGCTAAAGAGGGTGCGGAAAAATTCGATGTTGGGGCAGAAAAGCGTACCTCAGGGGCTAAAGCCCGGCATATTGTCAATCGTTTACGGCCCGACTAAAGTCGTGCCCTGATACAAAACAGAGTTTTTCCGCAGCCTTTAAAGCCCTTATTTTTTGACCGGAGCACTCACGCGGGTTTAAAAACCCCGTTCCCCCGGACTTAAAGTCCGGGGCTGGCACAGACTATGCGGTTCGTCGAAGTCCGGGTGCCGGTTAGGACTCAGTTGCTAGGAGAGACCCAGGTCTCTCAAGCGAGAACTGGGCCACCCACTTAAAGTCTGCAGGTTGCAGCTTTATTTTTGACACAATCAAGGCTGGTACAGCCGCCATTTCGTGCGCGTATACGCAATGCGAAAACCCTTGCGCTCAGCATTACGTTGAGACTGGCTGCCCGCTTCCGTCACCATCATGGCGAGTGGATAGCCGTGCTCATGCGCATAGCGCATCCTTGCTTCGAGCAGCGCGGCCTGAAGTCCGCGCCGCCTCATCTCCGGAATGGTCGACGCCCCGGCAAACAGCGCGACCCCATCATGCAGACAGAGCGTGCCGGTCGCTCCAGGCTTACCATCCAACTCTGCGACAAAATTCACACTCTCCTCGCGAGCAAAGGCAAGGGCGCCGAATTGCTCCAGAAAGCCCAGCAGTTTCGGGTTTCCATCGGCCCATCCCCGTGCGCTGAGGTCCGCCCACACCGCGGCTTCCTGCTTGACGGCCACCCGAACCGTTATCCCGCTGTCCTCTCTCGCGCCGGGCCGCTCAACGGGACGATGCAACACACTGCTCAGTTCAATCGGCCGATAACCCCGAGAGCAGAGCAAGTCCATAGTTGCGATGCCGGCGAGCGGGCTGACCTCGTGCACGACGACCGCACCGCGTTCCAGAAAAAACCGTTCTATCCGGTCCAGTGAGGCCGGGGTCAGCTCCTCGAAAAGCCCCAGACCGAAGCTTTGCGTGACCGGGGAGTCCACTCCATCAAAGACGGCGTACGCACCCGCGCACTCTATCCACGCGGCCCCACACTGGGGGAAGAGACGAGCGCGGGATTCAGCAAATTGGAGGCACGCCTGGCCTTCGGCCCGTTCCAATCGCCGGGAAAGCTCAAGATCAGCAAATACCATCGCACCGTAAACCGTACACAGCACAAACTTCTTCCGCAATGGCGTCTGTCCGAAGCCGAACACATATTTGCAATTTCGAACGTTTCCGGCTCAAAGTAAGCGTCGCCAAGCGATGTGCATTCAATCGGTTGCGTGTTGGCTCTTCGATTGCTTGCTAGCCATGCCGAACGCGCGAAGGAGATCGACCCATGGCGCACTTTGAACGCATAAGAGACGTAATTTCAGGGCCCTTTAGCCAGTCAATGATGCAACAGCGTATAGCGGCCGGGTGGCAATTAGTGTCCATCGAATGGCGGCGGGAACTACCAGGGGATGAGGCACCGAGCGAGGGTGCTTTCAACGAGGAGATTCCCTATGGCCTGCGTATCTCCGATGACTGCCTGCGGCTGGAGTTCGATCCCCGCGAGCGCATGGTGCTCACCCAGATGATGGACCTGGTGGTTCAGGATTTCCCCTTCTCCAGCATCGCCAGTGATCTCAACGAGAAGGGCTTTCGCTCCCGCGACGGCAAACTGTGGAACCAGGTTTCCGTCTTCAAGATGATCCCGCGGCTCATCGAAATAGGGCCAGGGCTGTTCTCCACCGCAGAGTGGGCGGCACGCCGCGAAAGAATGAAATGGCCTGCAGTTCCGTAATAGTGCACGGAAATCAAGTCCCTGTGAACTCGCGCCGCTTCTCTGCCCGGCAAACCCCTTCGGGCGCAACCTTAGATTTTTTTAACAATCGATTCACGCCTTCGTATCCTTCCACCGCTGTACTCGCGTGGAGGTTATGCGATGAACGCGAAACGACTGATATCGGCAGGCACTGCTTTGACGCTAACACTGCCGGCCCTGACGTATGGGTTGGCAGCAGACACGAGCACAGTGGGCTCGGAAAAGGTCAAGCATGTGCTGCTCCTTAGCATTGACGGCATGCACGCAGTGGATTTTTATAATTGCGCACATGGGATTGCGGGAGCGAACGATGGCAATCCCTATTGTCCCAACCTGGCCAAATTGGCCGGTACCGGAATCAACTACGTAGCCGCCTCGGCCTCAAAGCCTTCGGACTCTGCACCCGGACTCATGGCTCTGGTCACCGGCGGTACGCCGAAGTCGACCGGCATTTACTACGATGTGGCGTTTGACCGGACGCTCGATGGACCGCAAATAACCACAGGCACGGGCCTGGCAGCGGCGCCTTGCACACCCAATGCTGCGCCGACGGGTACAACCACCGACAACGACCAGGGGATCGACCTAGACGACACCAAGTTGAACGGCGGCGCGGATGGCACTGCGGCCGCGATTGACCCGAAGAAGCTTTCCCGCAACCCAGCGGCCGGTTGCGCACCCGTCTTCCCCTGGAACTTCCTACGCACCAACACGATCTTTGGCGTCATTCATGCGGCGGGCGGATACACGGCTTGGATCGACAAGCACCCTTCCTATGCCATGGTGGCTGGACCCGGCGGGACCGGTCTGAACGACTATTACGCGCCCGAGGTTGACTCGAATGTGGTGGCGCTGCCCGGAGTGAAGACTTCACTGGGAGCTTCGTGCGCAACCGTTCGCGACGCGACCGCTTCCTCGTGGAACGCGAGTTTCGAAGACATCCAATGCTACGACGCGCTCCGTGTCGATGCTTTGTTGAATGAGATTGCGGGCAAGACCCACAACGGCTCGCCGGCGAAGACGCCTGCAGTCATGGGCATGAACTTCCAGTCGGTGTACACGGGAGTATCGGTCAACGAACCCGGCGCCGGCACCGGCGGGTATCAAAACGCATCGGCGCTCCCGAGCGTATTGCTGCTCGAGGAGATCGAATCTGTCGACGCCTCCATCGGAGAGATCGTCGACGCGCTTAAGGACAGGGGCATTTATGACGACACCTTGATCGTCATTACAGCCAAGCACGGCGGATCGCCGATCGACCCGACGCGATACGTGGCCAATGGCACCAATACGCCGGCAACCCTGTTGGGTACGCGCATTCCCTTCTCCGAGTCGCCATTGAACCCAACCGGCATCGGCGCAACCGAGGATGATGTCTCGGTGCTCTGGCTGAACAAAGGCGAGAGTGTACCCTCGGCTGTGGAGCTGCTGGAGCAAAACGCAACCGCCATTGGACTAGGGCAGGTTTACTACGGACCAACACTGTGGCTGAATTACAACGTGGGCGGTTGGGATAAAGGGCAGGATCCGCGGACGCCAGACATCATCGTGACCCCGAACGTAGG